>JABDJO010000027.1 GCA_013002465.1 Silicimonas sp.
AGATACACCTCCGCCATCTCCGCGGCCAGTTCCTCGCTCTCTAAGCGCGGCGCAGGGTCGGTCAAGTCATCCGCAGGGACGTAGACGGCCTGCACCGAGGTGATCGAACCACCGCGGGTCGAGGCAATGCGCTCCTGCATCGCGCCCATGTCGGTCGCCAGTGTGGGCTGATAGCCCACAGCGGACGGGATACGCCCCAGAAGCGCCGAGCACTCGGACCCGGCCTGGGTAAAGCGGAAGATATTGTCGACGAAGAACAAGACGTCGGCGCCGGTTGCGTCGCGGAACTGTTCGGCCAGGGTCAGGCCAGACAGTGCAATCCGCATACGCGCGCCCGGAGGCTCGTTCATCTGGCCGTAGACCAGCGAAATCTTGCTGTCTTCCAGTTTGTCAGGGACGATAACGCCGCTTTCGATCATCTCGTGATAAAGGTCGTTGCCTTCGCGAGTCCGCTCGCCGACACCGGCGAATACCGAAAGGCCAGAGTGAACCTTGGCGATGTTGTTGATCAGTTCCATGATCAGAACGGTCTTGCCGACACCGGCACCGCCGAACAGGCCGATCTTGCCGCCTTTTGCATAAGGCGCCAGAAGGTCGACAACCTTGATGCCGGTGACCAGCACTTCGGATTCGGTGGCCTGATCCGAGAATTCCGGTGCGTCCTGATGGATCGCCCGCCGTTCCTCGGAATTCACCGGGCCCTTTTCATCGACAGGCTCGCCAACAACGTTGATGATCCGTCCAAGCGTACCGGTGCCCACAGGCACGGTGATCGGGCCGTCCATGTCGGTCACTTCCTGACCACGCACCAGACCCTCGGACGAGTCCATCGCGATGGTGCGCACGGTGTTTTCACCCAAGTGCTGCGCCACTTCCAGGATCAGCCGGTTGCCGTGGTTATCGGTTTCCAGCGCGTTCAGAATTTCGGGCAGGTGGTCGTCGAACTGCACGTCGACAACAGCGCCGATGACCTGGGTCACTTTGCCTTTTGCGTTTGCCATCTTTTGTCTCCGGTCGTTTTAGAGCGCCTCGGCGCCCGAAATAATTTCGATGAGTTCGTTGGTAATGGCCGCCTGGCGCGACCGGTTGTACTCGATTGTCAGCTTGTCGATCATGTCGCCGGCGTTGCGGGTCGCGTTGTCCATGGCGCTCATCCGGGCACCCTGTTCCGAAGCGGCGTTTTCCAACAGCGCCGTGAAAACCTGGGTGGCGACGCCGCGCGGCAGCAGTTCCTGCAGGATTTCTTCTTCGCTTGGCTCATAGTCGAACACCGTGGCAGCCGTGTCATCTTCGCTGGCCTCGAACTTGGCGGGGATGATCTGCAGTTCCTGGGGAACCTGGCTGATCACGCTTTCGAACTCCGAGTAATAGATCGTCGCGACATCGAACTCTTCCCCGTCGAAACGGGCCAAAAGATCGCTTGCGACCTCTTGGGCATTGGCATAGCCGATACGCTTGACCTCGGAAAAGTCGACGTGGCCGATCAGGTTATCGTCCCAATCGCGGCGCAATTGTTCACGCCCCTTCTTGCCAACAGTAAGGATTTTCACCGTCTTGCCGGCCTCGGCCAGTTTCGCGGCACGCGCCTTGGCAAGTTTGACGATCGACGAATTGAAACCGCCGCAAAGCCCGCGTTCGGCGGTCATGACCACCAGAAGATGGGTCTGGTCGGCGCCGGTGCCGGACAGAAGTTTCGGACCATCGTCACCCACCGACGCCGCAAGCCCCGCCATCACGGCATTAAACCGTTCGGCATAGGGGCGCGCAGCCTCGGCCGCCTCTTCCGCGCGGCGGAGTTTGGCGGCCGCGACCATCTGCATGGCCTGGGTGATCTTCCGGGTCGAAGTGACCGAGTTGATCCGGTTTTTCAGATCCTTGAGATTAGGCATCTGTTTTTCCCTTAAAGATCAACGTTTACGAAAAATCGCTTGCGAACTCGTCGATTGCGGATTTGATCCTGTCCGCGTCGTCGCCTTTGATCTTCGGGTCGTCGTTGGTGATCCAGTCCAAAAGGTCCTGATGCTTGGCACGCAAGTGCGTGACCAGGCCCTGTTCGAACCGACCCACGGCGCCAACTTCGATCCCGTCAAGATAGCCGTTGATGCCGGCAAAGATGACGCAGACGATTTCGGCGTTGGTCAGGGGCGAATACTGCGGCTGCTTCATCAACTCGGTCAGACGCGCACCCCGGTTCAGCAGTCGCTGTGTCGCGGCGTCAAGATCGGAACCGAACTGCGCAAAAGCCGCCATTTCACGATACTGGGCCAGTTCCAGCTTCACCGAGCCAGCGACCGATTTCATCGCGTTGGTCTGGGCCGACGAGCCGACGCGTGAAACCGACAGACCGGTGTTCACGGCGGGGCGGATGCCCTGATAGAACAGTTCTGTTTCCAGGAAGATCTGGCCGTCGGTGATCGAAATCACGTTGGTCGGGATAAAGGCCGACACGTCGCCACCCTGGGTTTCAATGATCGGCAGGGCCGTCAACGAACCGGCACCGTTGTCTTCGTTCAGCTTTGCCGAACGCTCAAGAAGGCGCGAGTGCAGGTAGAACACGTCACCGGGATAGGCTTCGCGTCCGGGCGGACGGCGCAGCAAAAGCGACATCTGGCGATAGGACACGGCCTGCTTGGACAGGTCATCGTAGATGATCAGAGCGTGACGGCCGTTGTCGCGGAAATACTCCGCCATGGCCGTGGCCGAATAGGGTGCCAGAAACTGCATTGGCGCCGGGTCCGACGCGGTGGCGGCAACGACGATGGTATAGTCGATGGCGCCGGTTTCTTCGAGCTTCTTCACCAGCTGCGCCACGGTCGAGCGCTTTTGACCGACGGCGACGTAGATGCAGTAAAGCTTCTTGCTTTCGTCATCTCCGGCGGCTTCGTTATAGGACTTCTGGTTCAGGATGGTGTCGAGGGCCACAGCGGTTTTACCGGTCTGGCGGTCGCCGATGATCAATTCCCGCTGGCCACGGCCAATCGGGATCATGGCGTCAACGGCTTTCAGGCCGGTCGCCATGGGTTCGTGAACCGATTTACGGGGGATAATGCCCGGTGCCTTCACGTCTGCGACCCGGCGTTCGGCGGCTTCGATGGTGCCCTTGCCGTCCAATGGGTTGCCAAGGCCATCGACAACACGACCCAAAAGAGCGTCGCCCGCAGGCACGTCCACGATCGAATTGGTGCGCTTGACGGTGTCGCCTTCCTTGATGTCCCGGTCCGAGCCGAAGATCACGATGCCGACGTTGTCGCTTTCCAGGTTCAGCGCCATTCCCATGATGCCGCCGGGAAATTCGACCATCTCACCGGCCTGCACGTTGTCCAGACCGTAAACCCGGGCAATACCGTCACCGACGCTTAGCACGCGGCCAACTTCGGCAACTTCGGCTTCCTGTCCGAAATTCTTGATCTGGTCTTTCAGGATCGCAGAAATCTCTGCAGCTTGGATCGCCATTTATCCGACCTCTTTCATGGTGTTCTGTAGGGCCGCGAGTTTGGAACGGATCGACGTGTCGATCATTTTCGAGCCCACTTTAACGATTAGACCGCCGATGAGGCTTTCATCGACGGTGACATTCATTTTCACATCTTTTCCAACCGACTTTTTCAGAGTGGCGGCAAGGTTTTCCTGCTGCTCGTCCGAAAGCGCGGTTGCCGCACGCACGTCCGCGGTCACTTCGCCCTTTTCGTCGGCAATCAGGCCGCGAAGCGCGGTGATCAACTGCGGCAGGACAAAAAGACGGCGCTTGGAGGCCATCAGCTTGAGCGTATTTGCGACGGTGCCCGAAAGCTCCATCTTCTCGGCGATGGCCGCGGTGGCCGTGCCTTGCTGGGCGCGCGTATAGATCGGTGAGTGGATCAGGCTGCGGAAGTCCGCACTGCCCGAGATGGCGGCATCCAAAGTGCTGATATCGTTTTCAAGACGATCCAGCTCGTTGCCGTCCTTTGCCAGTTCAAAGACCGCTGTTGCATAGCGGCCTGCGATACCAGTGGAGATTGACGCAGATTCTGACACGTGTCCCCTTTCCCACGTTCTTCTTGGTCTTGGTAACAAAAGCGCGGTCGCGCCCGTCACATGTCGCCGGACGGTGCGCCCCGCGAACAAATCAGCGGTCGTGTAGCAGAGGTAAATCAACCCCGCAACAGTGTAGCGGTGGCGGCCACAAAGAGAGGGATTGTTAGTTTTCAGAGGCTTAGCTGGAGGTGCGACCGATTGCACCATGTCAGGGGCAGGAAAAATTCCCTTTGTGACACGATTCCCGGCGCTCAGATCGGCTTTGGCTCTGGTGACGTGATGCCGTCGAGCACCCGCAACGGGCGTCGGATCGCCTCGGAAAGACCCGCGCGCGGCGGGGCCGGGACCTGTTTCTTGACCTCGACCAGAAGCACGCCGCCGGCAAAGCGGTTCGAGACCCTGCGCCCGATCCGTTCCCACATGTTGCTGGTTTTCAGCCAGAACTGCTTTTCGCTTGGCGGATGGAACAGGGCGGCGGCATGGCGCGCCGGTTTCAGGCCGATGGCGGCCAGCATCGCCTCAAGCTGGCCCAGGGAATAGGGGCGACCGAACCCGAACGGCGTGGCATCGCGACGGGCCCAAAGGCCGGCCCGGTTCGGTACGACGAACACCCCGCGTCCCTCGGGGGCCAGCACGCGATAGCATTCATCCAAAAGTGCAATCGGATGCTGGCTGGTTTCCAGCCCGTGCATGACAACCAGCCGGTCGATGCTGTCGGCCTCGATGGGCCAGAGCGTTTCTTCGCACAGAACCGAGACATTGGGGAGTTTGGGTGGCCAGGGCATGACCCCCTGGGGGCCGGGCATCAGTGAAATCACCCGCCGCGCGTCTTTCATATAGGGGCGCAACAGCGGTGTGGCGAACCCGAACCCCAGCACGTTCTGCCCCTTGGCGTCCGGCCAGAGCCCCTGCATCTGCGCGCGCACGGCGCGCTGTGCCGTCCGGCCAAGGCGCGTCCGGTAGTAGAAAGTTCTGAGGTCGAGCACATCAAGGTGCATTGCGGTTCACGGTTCTTTGTCCGACACTTGGCGCGAGCATAGCGTCAACAGAGGGGTTTTCCATGGCTTTCGAAATCGTCACCGTTCCCTGTCTATCGGACAATTATGCGTTTCTTCTGGTGAAGGGGCAGAGAGCTGCTGTCGTGGACATCCCCGAGGCGGCTCCGATCCTTGCCGAGGTCGCCAAGCGCGAGCTGACGGTGACGGATATCCTGATCACCCATCACCACGCGGACCATATTCAGGGGCTTGCCGACCTGCTGGCCGGAGTAGGTGGGTCTGTGCGGGTGATCGGATCGTCCATCGACCCGCATCGGCTGCCCGATCTTGATCTTTCGGTCGGTCAGGGGGACAGCTTCAATCTTCTGGATAGCGAAGTGCGGGTCATGGATGTATCGGGCCACACGATTGGGCATATCGCCTATTATGTACCCGAGGCCCACGCTGTCTTTACCGCCGACAGCCTGATGGCGCTTGGCTGTGGCCGTGTGTTTGAGGGCACGATGGAACATATGTGGGAAAGCCTGACCAAGCTGGCCGCCCTGCCGCCCGACACGATTGTCTGCTCGGGCCACGAATACACCGAAACCAACGCCCGGTTTGCCCTGACGATTGAACCCGAAAACCCCGAACTGCAGGCCCGTGTGCAAAAGATCGCCGACGCCCGGTCCCGGGGCGAAGCGACCGTGCCATCGCTGTTGTCGGACGAACTGGCAACCAATCCTTTTCTTCGCGCGGGCTTGGCAGAGGTCAAATCGGCCCTAAATATGGAGCACGAGAGCGATGCAACAGTGTTCGGCGAAATACGTCGCCGCAAGGATTCGTTCTGATATCGCCACATTTTCCCTCATATTTCGGGTGATCCTGCCTCGGAAAGATAAAATGTGACGTCTCGTGAAGAAAAAACTCTTGAAGGTTCGGGAATCTAACCGAACTCTAAGACTATAGGGTCACGGTTTGTCAGAGGGCCTCACCATCCCCGGGCGAACCCTTGTTGAAGGAGCTTAAGAGCGTGCCATCATTTTCCAAGACGCTCGAGGATGCGATCCACGCGGCTTTGGCGATTGCCAATTCACGCCGCCATGAACTTGCCACGCTGGAGCATCTGCTTCTGGCGCTGGTCGATGAGCCGGACGCCGCCAAGGTGATGCAGGCCTGTTCCGTGGACCTGGAAGAGCT
>JABDJO010000032.1 GCA_013002465.1 Silicimonas sp.
ACGTCTACTCGACCATTCTTTACGGCATGCGCATATCCCTCTTCGTCGGCTTCGCAGCGGTTATATTGGGATTGGTAATCGGCGTAACGCTGGGCTTGGTTGCCGGATATTTCGGAGGCTGGAGCGATGCCATTATCATGCGTATCGCCGACATCCAGCTGACCTTCCCCTCGATCCTAGTCGCCATGCTGATCTTTGGCGTGGCCAAGGGATTCACCCCTGTAGAGTACCGCGATCAACTTGCAATCTGGGTCCTGATCCTGTCGATCGGGTTGTCTGACTGGGTGCAGTTCGCCCGCGTCGTTCGCGGTGCCACGCTTGTCGAAAAAGGTAAGGAATACGTTCAGGCCGCGCGACTGATCGGGCGTGGCACATTGCCGATCATGTTCCGCCACATCCTGCCGAACGTCCTGTCACCGGTGCTGGTCATCGCCACGATCAACCTTGCGCTCGCGATCATCGCCGAGGCCACCTTGTCCTTTCTGGGCGTCGGCGCGCCACCAACTCAGCCTTCGCTTGGAACACTGATCCGCATCGGGCAGAATTACCTGTTCTCGGGCGAATGGTGGATCCTGTTCTTTCCCGCGGGCACGTTGCTGGCGCTGGCCCTGTCGGTCAATCTTTTGGGCGACTGGTTGCGCGATGCCCTCAATCCAAAGCTGAACTAGGGGATCATGTCGCTGCTTGAGATCCATAACCTGTCTGTCGACTTCCCAACCCGCCGAAAGGTCTTTCGGGCTGTCGATGGCGCCAGCCTGACGGTCAATCCGGGCGAAATCCATGGGCTGGTCGGCGAAAGCGGTGCCGGCAAGTCCACGGTTGGTGCGGCGGTCATGGGGCTGTTGGAAAGCCCCGGGCACTTTTCCGGTGGCACCATTAATTTCCGGGGCGAGCAGATCAACGGCACTGACGCCGACGCCATGCGCGCGCTTCGCGGCCAGAAGATCTCGATGATCTTCCAAGATCCGCTGACCGCGCTGAACCCGCTTTTCACGGTCGGCGATCAACTGACTGAAACGATGCAAGAGCATCTTGATATTTCGTCCAGCGAGGCGGACGCCAGAGCCCGTGACCTGATTGACCGTGTTGGCATTTCCGATCCCGACACACGCCTGAACCAGTACCCCCACCAGTTCTCCGGCGGCATGCGCCAGCGAGTCGTGATCGCACTTGCACTTTGTTCCGAGCCCGACGTCATTATCGCCGATGAGCCGACAACCGCACTGGACGTTGCCGTACAGGCCCAGATCCTCGATTTGATCCATGACCTGACGGTCGAGCGTCAGGTCGGCGTCATCCTGATCACGCACGACATCGGCGTGATTGCCGACGTCACTGACCGTGTCACGGTCATGTATCAGGGGGGCGTCGTCGAAAGCGGACCAACGGACGAGGTTCTGGGCAATCCACAGCACGCCTACACGAAATCGCTGATCGCAGCCGTCCCACGACCGGACCGCCGGCTCGACCGGTTTCCCCTGGTCAGCTACGGCGCGCGGGAAACAAGCTTTGCGATCGAAGAACTTGCCCAGGGCTGGCACCACCCTGACAACGACCCGCTAAAACCCTTGCTAAGCGTTAAGAACGTTACCAAGCGGTTCATCCAGAAGCGCAGCCTGTTGCCCCGGTTTCGGAGGTATCTGACGGCTGTTGACGATGTCAGTTTTGATGTCATGCCCGGCGAGGTTTTCGGTGTTGTTGGCGAAAGCGGATCGGGAAAGTCCACCGTCGCGCGTGCCATCGCGGGGCTCTATGCGCCCGACGAAGGGTCGGTCGAATTTGATGGCGACATTGTCAGTGATCCATCCGACAAGGACGCTCAGAATGCATTTCGCCAGGAAATCCAAATGATTTTCCAGGATCCCTTTAGTTCATTGAACCCAAGGATGCGTGTCGACCGCATCGTTGCCGAACCCATCTACCACCATCGACTTGCCCGGGGTCAGGATGTGAAAAACCGTGTGGCCGAACTTCTGGATCGAGTTGGGCTTGGCGCGGACGCGGGCCGGAAGTACCCGCATGAATTCTCCGGAGGCCAGCGGCAGCGCATCTCGATCGCCCGCGCTCTTGCGACCGAACCCCGGTTTCTGATCTGCGATGAGCCCACCAGCGCGCTTGATGTTTCGATCCAGGCTCAGATCCTCAATATCCTCAAGGACCTGCAGGATCATCTTGGCCTGACGATGCTGTTCATCAGCCATGACCTTCCGGTCGTTCGCCAGATGTGCGACCGCGTCGCGGTCATGAAGGCCGGCAGAATCGTCGAACTTCAGGACACCGAACGCCTGTTCGCCAAACCAGAGTCGCCCTATACACGCGAATTGATTGATCTGATGCCGCGCCTGAAAAGCCTTCGGGAACCGGTCGCTTCATAGCCGTCGCATGCTAAGACCCTTAGGGGTATTCGATCAGGATCAACCCCGACTCTTGCAACATGGTGTGTGACACCTGGAAACTGTAATCCAACGCACCGTCAGCCTTTGGAATGGGCGGTGCCACGACTTGGGCAATCCCCGACTGGATCAGCGCGCGACCGCAATCAGCACAGGGGAACCGGTTCACAAAAGCAGTGCATCCCTGCAGCGAAACGCCCGCACGGGCGGCATTATAGACGGCATTTCGCTCGGCATGTTCGAACCAGAAGAACTTTTCCCCACTGGCCCGGTCAAAGCGCGCATCGTCCTCGCCCCGAACACCGCGCGGCAATCCATTGTAACCCGTCGCGCGCACTTCGTAACCATCAGGGCCGACGATCACACAGCCGACCTGAAAATCGCGGTCTTCCGACCAACCGGCCACATGATCGCACAACCCCATGAACCGATCTGCCCAGGTCTTTTCACTGGCCATTTATTTGCCCCTCCAAGGCGTTCCTCAGGTCCTGCCCTGCGCTTTCCGAAAGCGGGATAAACGGCGGCAAAACCGCCCGCCACCTGGCGTCGCCGACCCGGGTCGCGACCAGGGATTTCACGTTCGCAATCAAGCTTGGCCCGGCGATGACACCGCGTTGGCGCGCAATTTCGGCGCATAGATCGGCTGGTGGCGTCTCACCCGCGGCCCAGACCTGCGCTGCCATGGTGCCCGTGATATTGGTCGTGGCCGAAATACAGCCCGCAAAGCCATCGGCCTTGGCACTTTCAAGGGCGGTTTCCGAACTTGGAAAAACCCGCAACGTGTCATTGGCCGCAACGATGCTGCGGCAATAATCCAGATCGCCCGATGAATCCTTGATGCCCGTGAACCGGTCCGGCGCCCGTTCCGCCAATTCGGAAATCAAATCGACCGGAATATTGATGCCGGTCATCTGCGGGAAGTTGTAGAAATAGATTTGGATGCTGCGCGCGCGCAAGGCGTCGTGCAAGGCCATGTACCATCCGATCAGCCCTTCCTCGGTGGCTGGCTTGTAATAGTAAGGCGGCAGCACTAGCGCGACGCCGTATCCCAGATCATCCGCATATTCGGTGAGGCCAATCGTTTCCTGCAATGAAGGCGTGCCCGTCCCCACCATCAGACGATCCTTTGCAAGCCCCTCGGCGGCCCAGCCCATGACCGTTCGCCGCGAATTGGTGTCAAAGGAGTTGGCCTCGCCCGTCGATCCCAAAACGTTAAGCCCGTCGCATCCGTTGTCCAAAGCCCACTGGCAATGTTCCAGAAAAAGTTCCTGGATCGGGGCACGATCCGTGCCGATCGGCGTAGGCACCGCCGCAATAACACCTTCCATCAGGCAACCTCGTCTTTTTTGGGAAACAGAGTCTCCAACTGTGGCGGGTCACTAACCGGTGGATCGCCCTTTTTCCAGCCACCGGGTTCGATAATCGAACCGTCCGCATCACGAAACGCTGCATCGTTCAAGGCAATGAAAGGTATCTCGGTTTCTTCCTCGACCTCATCATCATAACGGATCGCGTCGACCGGGCAGATGCTTTCACACATTCCGCATTCAATGCATTCGGTCGGGTGGATATAGTACATTCGCCCACCCTCATAAATGCAGTCGACCGGGCAGGATGTCGTGCAGATGCCGTCCTTGACGTCAACGCAGGTGCTGGTGATGACAAGCGTCATGTCTCAACGGCCTTTCCAGACCGGCGCGCGCTTTTCGCGAAAAGCGGCGACACCTTCATCGGCATCCTGAGAGTTCAGTGCGGCTATCAACTCAGGCGTTTCGCGCAAGAAAGCATCGTGGACAGGCATGGCGGCCGTTTCCCGAACAACAGCCTTGATCGCACGCAAGGACAGCGGCGCAGACCCAAGTATGTCTGCCACCCAACGGTCAACTTCGTCATCAAGGTCAGCCATCGGGACAACGGCATTGATCATGCCATAGCGGGCCATCTCGGGCGCCGGAACCATTCGGCCCGTCATCATCATGCCAACGGCGATGTTGCGCGGGATCAATCGCTGCAACAACACGATCCCGCCATCCAGCGGCACTCGTCCGACCTTGGCCTCGGGCAAGGCGAAACGCGCGGAGTCCGCGGCGATGACGATGTCGCACCCCAGAACCATTTCAAGCCCGCCGCCAAGCGCCAACCCGTTGACGCGCGCAATAACCGGTGTCTTCAGGCTTTTTCGCAGGCTCAGACCGGAAAAACCGGCACCGATGTCTTGCCAGTATTCGACACCGCTTTTGCCGCCGTCATCCTTCAGGTCCGCGCCAGCACAAAAAGCTTTCTCTCCGGCACCGGTCAGCACGACACAGCGAATATCGGGCCGGGCTTCGATCTCGTCCCAAATCTCGCCCAATCGCTGAAACGTCGCGCGATCAACGGCGTTCATCCGCTCGGGCCGGTCTATGGTGACCCGGGCAACATGACCCTGAACGTCGAAAACAACTGTCATTCGGCTGCCTGGTTGCTAAGGCGCGCTGCCAGGTCCTGCAAAACCTCCTCGGTATGCTCACCCAGACGCGGCGGAAGCTGGCGAACCTGCATAGGTGCCGCACTCAGATGAACCGGCGACCCTACGACTGTCATTTCACCCAACAGCGGGTGATCAATCTGGCGCAACATATCGTTGATCTCGGTTTGCGGATCATCAAGCGCCTCGCCCAGGGACCGAACCGGCGCGCATAACAGGTCTTGCGCTTCCAGGCGTTCCAACCAATAGGCCACGGTGTTGGTGGCAATCTGTTTGCGGAACATTTCTTGCAGGAACGGCTTGTTGGCCCTTTGCACCTCCAATGTCGGATAAGTCGGCGACAGATCCTCGATCTCCAGCGCGGTGCAGATGTCTTTCAACGGGTTCGCCTTGAACGCACCGACAATCACGATGGCCCCATCCGTGGCGTCAAAAACACCCGTTAACGGCATGGCCGCCCAATTCAGCACTTCCCGATGCTTGGACCATTGCGCGGCCTCCTGCATCTGCATCGCAATCATGCTGTCATACAAGGAAACTTCGACCTTTTGGCCCTTCCCGGTCTTTTCACGCATCAGCAATGCCGCCAGGATGCCCTGAACCAGGTGCATACCGGCCGAGTAATCACAAAGGGTCGTCGGATAGATGGATTTCGGGATCGAGGGATCTTGGGTTTTCTCCATTACGCCGGACATGGCTTGCGCCAGAACGTCCTGCCCGCCCTTGTGCGCATAGGGCCCCTTCGGACCATAGCCCGTGCCCGAGGCGCATATGATGCGGGGGTTGATCTTGCAAAGCGCGTCATAGCCAAATCCCAAACGATCCATCACACCGGCACGGAAGTTGTCCACGACCACATCCGCTGTGCGCACCAGGTCCAGAGCCTGCTGGCGGCCCTCTTCCGATTTCGTGTCGATCTCGACCGACCGCTTGTTGCGGTTCAGCGATGCGAACACCGCGTTGTTCATGGCCTCCTCGGATGGCTCGCCAAAGAAATTTCGGCTTAGATCGCCCGCGCCGGGACGTTCGATCTTGATCACATCGGCGCCGAAATCGCCCAGCATCTGGGTCGCACAGGGCCCCAGCATAACCTGGGTAAAATCAATCACGCGAATGCCGCCAAGCGGCGAGTTGTGTTCTGACATTTTTGGTCCTCGTTATTCCGCCGCCACGCTGTCTTCCAATAATGCATTCGCCGACGGCACGTCGCCAGGATCGGCCCCTTGCGCGCGCATCTGCTTCTGAATCGCCTTGTGATCCACATCGCGCAACGCAGCATCACCTTGTAACGCAAGCGCCACGGCCACACCGGCAGCTTCACCCTGGGCCTGGCACGGCGGAATCTCGCGGCTAAGCTTCTGGGCGTCGCTTTCCACCGAATAGTGCCGGCCCGCAACGATCAGATTGTCGATCCCCTTGGGCAACAGCGCGCGGTAGGGAGTGTAATAATCCCGTCCCCGACAAACGGTGTCCTCGAAGTATCGCCGAGATTTGACGTCATCCTTGTTGACCACATACTCGCCTTGCAACATGCGGGTCTGGCGGATGCCCATCTGTTCGGCGGCACCAAGCATGACGGCGTCTTCAAATCCGGGGATGTTTTCCCTGGCAAAGGCCAGAAGGCCCATCATGCGCTCACGCCCCTCGTATTCGGCCTTCACCATGTCCTCGACCGACAACCCGTCATATCCCGGCATGTGCGGACAATTGCACCAAACCACACCCGGCAACGGGGTCTTCAGCCACCACATGCCCCAGGCCCCACCAATGACACGGCGCGCCTGCCGATCCAGTTTCTTGTATTTCTCGGGCTCGGCAAATTCGAAGGCGATTGCCTTTTCGGTGTCCACATTGGCGATACGGAACACGGTTGTGACAATGAACTGCCCGACGCTGTAGTCCGCTCCCGCGGCCACGCCCACGTCCAGATCGCCCGTTCCATCCACGATGTACTTCGCCCGGATCGCCTGACGGCCAAGCTTGGTCTGGGCAATCACACCGGTGATCTTTCCCCCTTCGCGCAGAACGTCCGAAAACCAGCTATGGGTGCGCAGGTTCACGTCGGCTTCGCGCACCATGTCCAGACTGACGCGTTTCCAGGCATCGGGATCAAAAGCCACGGCATGAATGATCGGCTGCGGCATCATCGCCTTGTGAAAGTCAATGCACCCCCACCGAGACCACTTCTGCCACATCTCCCAGTTGGTCTGGCAGTCCTCGCTTGGCGGATAGACCGCACCATCCTGCTTTTCCATCCGCTCAACGAACTCGCTGACGATGCCCGTGGTGGTGACCTCGTTGCCTTCGTTCACCATGTCGTCCAGCACCAGGACCATGCCGCCCGACGCCATGCCCCCCAGGTGGTGATAGCGTTCCAGCAACGTGACCGAAGCTCCGTTTCGTGCCGCCGACACCGCCGCCGCATGGCCGGCAGGTCCGGCACCAACAACGACGACGTCGCAATCCGCGACAACCGGGATCTGCTCTCCTTCGGTCTTGACGAAGGTCGTTTGGCGATCTGACATCTTTATGTCCTTTCGAAGTTTGCCCGGTTTCGTTGACAGGGCGATCAGTGGCGTTCGCAGGGGCTACCAGCGGACGATCAGTTTCTCGGCAATCGTAACGCTTGCAAACAGCAAGACCGACAAGCCGGATGACAGGAAAACCGTTGCGTAAAGCAAGGGTGATCGGAAATTGAACGTGGCTTCGATAATCAGCGCGCCAAGGCCCACATTTGCACCGATCCATTCTCCGACAATGGCGCCGATAACGCATGTCGTCGCGGCAATCTTCAGCGCCGAGAACAGGAACGGCAGCGACGACGGTAGCCGGATTTTCCAGAAAATCTCGGATTTCGACGCCGACAATATCCGCGCCAGTTCCAAGGCCTGCGGTGACACCGATTGCAGCCCGCGCACCATGTTCACCAGTGTCGGGAAAAAGCAGATGAGCGCGGCAATCACGACCTTCGCAGTCATGCCGGGGCCAAAGATCAACACAAGGATCGGCGCGATGGCAAGGATAGGAATTGTGTTGATGAAAACGGCGATGGGAAAGAACGCCCGTTCGACCAGACGGCTGTGAACAAAAGCGACAGCGATTAGAACCGCAGTCATGTTACCAATGAAGAACCCCGCCAGGCTTTCAAAAAACGTCGGCCAGAAGTTTTGCATCAGCAGGCCAAAATCGCTTCGAAAAACCTGCAAAACATCGGTCGGCGCGGGCGCGATATAGGTGGGGACCTCGAATACCCGAACGCCAAGTTGCCAGATCAATAGCAATGTGATCGCAGTCCCCAATGGAATTGCGATATTGATCAACCTGGCACGGGACTGATCCGACAAGCCTTTCTTCTGCGCAGGTTCATTTGCCAGTGTTTCCGACACGGACATCAGCATTCCTCCAGAAGTTTGCGCAATTGACTGCAGTACTGGTTGAATGGCGGCGTTTCGCGCAGCGCTATGTCGCGCGGAAGCGGCAGGTCAATCTCGATCACGTCTTTCACCCGGCCCGGATTGGCCTTCAGCATCAGCACTTTCTGACCAAGAAAGATCGCCTCGGGGATCGAGTGGGTGACGAAAAGAATGGTCGTCCCAGTGGCCTGCCAAATATCCAGAAGTTGCAAGTTCAAGTGGTCGCGAGTCATTTCATCAAGCGCGCCAAACGGTTCGTCCATCAGCAGCAACTTTGGCTGACAGACCAGCGCCCGGGCAATGGCCACACGCTGGCGCATGCCACCCGACAACTCGTGCGGCAAGGCATTTTCCCGCCCCTTCAGCCCAACCAGTTCCAGCAGTTCAAGGGGCGTTCGGTCGCCGGTTGGTATCTTGATGCCGCGCTTGCGCCCGATCTCAAGCGGCAGTTCGACATTCTTCAACGCGCTGCGCCAAGGCAAAAGCGTGGCGTCCTGGAACACAAAGGCAAATTCACGGGCCAGCCGCGCCGCTTCGGTTGTCTTGCCAAGAATTTCAACGTTGCCGCTTGCCGGGGGAACCAGGTCCGACACCAAACGCAGCATCGTCGACTTGCCACAGCCCGACGGCCCCAGAATGGTCCAGAAGTCCCCAGCCTCGATATCCAGGGTGATATCGCTCAGCGCAGTAAGCGCGCCAAATTTCACCGAAGCCGCGTTCAGGGAGGCCGCGATGATGCGGCCCCCATCGTTTTCCAAGTGACCGGCGTCCACGGCGATCAACCGATCTTCGGACGCGCGTCGGCGGTGGCTTCAAGGATACCCAGGGTCATCACGTCCTCAAGCGCCGGTGCGCCACTGGCAAACTGGCCAAGCTCGTCATAGGTGTCGATTTGTGCCTGCCAATTCGCGGCGTCCATCTGACCCCAGCCATTCGCAGCCGTCTTGTCGTTGAACGAAAAGCCAAGAACCAGGTCAACGGCTTTCATCTCGCTCGCCTTGTCCAGGTTCGGATATCGCTCGACCAGGGCTTCGACACCGGCGGCAGGATCGGCATGAACCGCGCCCCATCCGCGCGCAATTGCCCGGATTGCCGCCGTGATCTTGTCGCCGTCGGAATCAAGAACGCTGTCGGTTGTGTAATAGGGGTTGGCATAAAGCTGAATGCCCGCATCCCAAAGCATCATGTCGACTCGCTCGTCGCCAAGCACAGACAAGGCGCCAACGTTGGTCTGCCAGCCGGTCACCGCATCGACTTGCCCGGATTTCAAAGCACCCATGTCGCCGCCCATGACCACGACCTCTACGTCGTCCTCGGAAATGCCGTTCTTTGCTAAAAGCGCCCGCAACAGGATCTGAGCCGTGCCTTGCGTTCCGATCGTCTTGCCGACCATGTCTTTTGGTTCCCGGATCGGATTGCCGGTCAGCGAGAAATACGTGAACGGATGCTGTTGATACCCGGCAGCGACGCATTTGACAGGCAACCCGGCCGACCGCGCCAGCATCAGCGAAGGCGACGAGGAAATGGAGGCAAAATTGTTGGCCCCCGAAGCAACAGAAGCGACACCGTCGATATTCGGACCACCGGGCACGATTTCCAGCTCAAGTCCTTCCTCGGCGAAATAGCCCAGCTTGTCGGCCATCACCTCGCCCAGAATGCCGTTCGACGCGAGCCACCCCAGTTGCATCCGGATTTTATATTCCCCCGCCGCGCGGGCAGGCCCGACCGAAAGAAAAGACCCGGTTGCGGCCAACCCGGCCATTCCCCCCATCCCCGCCAGGACTCCACGACGATTCAGATCGCGATTTGTCATCTGAGTACACTCCCAATTGGTTGTTGATTCATTGCGCAATACCGAATGCTAGACAGAATTGGGGCGATGCGCATAGGATCAAAAATACCCCATAGCGATGCATTTTTTGCATCGCTCGTTTCGCGGAGAACTTCAATGCACGATAAGTTCCTGACATACTTGGACGAAGTTGCGCGCCAGGGGTCGATCCGAAAGGCGGCGGCTATCCTGAATGTCGCGTCATCTTCGGTGAATCGGAAGATCATCAACATCGAAGAAAGCCTGGGCGTACGTCTCTTCGAGCGCCACGCGGACGGAGTCGAACTGACCGATGCGGGCGCGGTTCTTCTGGAGCACTGCCGCAAGACGATCTTCGACTACCAAAAAATCCTCACTCAGATCGAAGATATCAGTGAACTGCGCCACGGCCATATCCACATCGCAACGCTCGATTCCGTCGCCCATAGCCTGCTGCCCACGGTCCTGGACCAATTTGCGCAAAACCACCCCGAGATCACCTATACAATCCAGACCGCCCGACCGGACGAGGTCATGATGGGGGTAGCGAATGGCGACGTGAATATCGGCATAACGTTTTGCAAGGACATGCTGCCCGGCGTGCGCATCCACTCGGAAAAGGCAACTCCCATAGGGGCAATCCTGCGCGCCGATCACCCCATGGCGGAGCGGGATTCGCTTGAGGTCGAAGACCTGGCCCATTTTCAGATAATCCGTTCTTTTGACGGGCGGGCACGGCGCTCGTTTCTTGCCGATGCAATCGACGAGTCCAACACCGAATTGCCGCATCAACTCGTCACGAACTCGCTGCCCCTGGCACGGTCCGTGGTGCTGCGAAACCATGGGATCGGCATTTACTCGAAGATCGGGTTTCTTGAAGAAATCGAGCAGGGCAAGCTGCGCTATATCACCATCCTATCTCCGGTCCTGAAGGATCTGAAAATCGGCGTCATGACGTCGCTTCGCCACAACCCCTCTCCGGCCACGCATCTGATGTGCCGATCCCTTTCAAAGGCCCTGAAGGCCCTCAGACTGGATTCCTGATCCACCCGCTCAATCCCGGAAGTGTTCTCTTTTTAGCTCGCAAGATTCCTCCAGTTTGGCTGCGCATTGGCCCGGTGCGCGCCCACGTTTCGCACATCATCAATGTCAAAGGCATTGAACGGGCATTCGAAGTTCATTAGTTATTGCCGTATAACTTAATCGAGATTGCAGAACTCATTGCGCGGTGAGGATAGGCAAGTGACAACAGCAAAAACCAAGCAGTTCCGGCAGCGCCCCCTCCTGATCGGCATCGCGATCTTTGCGATGGCGCTTGGGATCCTGACGGTGATGTCCGGTGGCAGCGTCATTTTCGGATCAGACCAGGCGCGAACCCTGGCAGGCGACATCGTGCCGTTCGTGGTCTGGTTCAACTTCTTTGCCGGTTTTCTCTATGTTTTTGCTGGACTTGCAATCTGGTTGCGGCACCGCTGGGCACTAAGCCTTTCCATCATGATCGCAGGCGCGACAGCACTCGTCGCGGCGTCGTTTGGAATTTGGGTGCTCAGTGGCGGCGCGTACGAGACGCGAACCGCCGGCGCGCTGGCATTTCGGTTCGGGGTCTGGACGGCGATTGCCCTCATACTGTTGCGTACAAGGCCGCCATCGTGAGGACCCGCAAGCCGGCAGCCGTTCGAAAGGCCGAAATCACGCACATGGTGCTTGAGCTTGCATTCGAGAATGGCCCGGACCGTGTGACGACCGCGATGATCGCCGACCGTTTGGGTCTGACACAACCGGCGATCTACAAACACTTTCCCAACAAGGACGACATCTGGCGCTCGGTTACAGACCTCTTGTGCGAACGAATTGATACCAACATCTCAGCCGCAAATGATCATCACGACCCCATAGTCCGGCTGCAATGCCTGGTGATGGGCCAACTTCGCCTCTTGCACGACTACCCTGCCCTGCCCGAAATCATGGTGATGCGCGATCCGAATGCCGGGACCACGGCATTGCGGTCACGCGTTCTGACCAGCATGGGCGGATTGAAAGACGCCATTCACAAGAATATCAGCCAGGCGCAGACCCAAGGTCAGATCCATTCGGATCTGGACGTTGACGATTGCACCAATTTGCTTGTCGGCGTTGTTCAAGGCATGGCCCTGAGGTTGTTGCGGTTTCGCGAACCGGAAACCTTCTTGAACACTGGCAAGCGATTGCTGAAAATTCAACTTAACCTGTTGACAAAAAAGGAAGAGTTCAAATGAAGCCCGCCTTGAAACTCATTCTGATCACCTTGCCCATCATCGCGCTTGGCGCGGTTGTTCTGGCTTATGTGATTGCAACAGGCGCCCCGCCAGAACGCATCGCGCTCGCTGAACGCGCGACACCCGTGCGCGTCATAACTGCCGAAACCCAGGCGGTTGCTCCGCATGTCATCGGGTTCGGCCTCGCCCAGCCCGCTCGCACCTACGAGGCCATCGCCCAGGTCGGTGGCACGGTTGATTATGTGAATCCCGCGTTGAAAAAAGGGGGAATTCTGCCCGCCGGGTCGGTTCTCCTGCGCATATCCCCTGCTGACTTCAAGCTTGCCATCGCTCAGGCCGACGCCAACATCCGCGCCGCCGAAGCGCGACTGTCGGAAATCGCTGTGTCCGAAACCAATCAGATCGCTGCGCTTGAGATCGAAGACGAAGCCCTAAGATTGCGGGCCGCCGATCTGGAACGTACCGAGACGCTGTTTCAGAACGGAACGATCTCGCAAACCGCGTTGGACAACGCGCGAACCGCGCATCTGGCGCAACGCCAAAAGGTGCAATCGCTGGAAAGCGCGCTGGCGCTTTTTCCAACGCAACGAGTCGTTCAGGCCGAGCAGATCGCCGTCTATCAAGCGACCTTGGAAACAGCCAAGCTGAACTTGGATCGTACCGAAATGACCCTGCCCTTCGCCGCGCGCGTCGCCTCGGTTTCCGTCGAGGCCGGGCAATTCCTGCTCTCGGGGCAAACGGCCGCCCTCCTCGACGGCATCGAAGCAGCCGAGATCGAGGCCCAGGTGCCGATTGCCGCGCTCCGCCGTCTGTTGCGATCGACCATGGACGACACCCCGGCGATTGCGCTGGATCCAGCAACCATGACCGACGTGCTGCGCCGCCTTGGACTGTCCGCCAAAGTTCATCTGCGGCTGGAAAGCGAAGCGATCACCTGGCCTGCCACGGTGGACCGGATCAGCGACACCATTGACCAAAGATCCGGTACTCTTGGCGTAATCGTGCGGGTCGACACGGCCTATTCGGGCGTCGAACCGGGCGAACGCCCGCCCCTGACCAAGGGAATGTTCGTCGAAGTGTCCTTGCGCGGCAACCCGGAAGACGGCATCCGGGTTCCGCGCAGCGCATTGCGCGATGGACGATTGTTGCTGGCCGATGCCGATGACCGGCTGCGCGCCGTTCAGGTATCCACAGCCCTTGTGCAAGACGGGATCGCCCTCATCTCGGACGGAATTTCTCCCGGCGCGCGCGTCCTTGTCAGCCAGCCCGGCAATGTCGTGGACGGCATGTTGCTGGCCGTGACTGAAGATGCGGCGTTGATGGATTGGCTTGCGGCGGCGGGGGACGCGGAATGATCAGGTTCTTCGCTGGCCATCCGACCATTGCAAACCTTCTGATGATTGGCTTCCTTCTGGCCGGTCTCTTCGTTGCCCCAACGCTTTTGCGCGAAACCTTCCCGCGCGCTGCACAAAACGAGGTCGAGATCACCGTGCCCTATCCCGGCGCCCGGCCCGAAGATGTAGAAACCGCCATTTGCGAGCGTATCGAGAACGCGCTTGACGCGGTGACGGGCATTGATCGCCAGTCCTGCGAAGCCCGCGAAAGCCTTGCGCGATCCATTGTCCGAATGCGCGAAGGCGACGATTATCAGGCCTTTGTCGCGGACGTAAAGTCCGAGATCGACGCGATCACCGATCTGCCTTCCAGTGCCGAAACCGCGCGGGTCCGCGCCCTTGGCCAAACCGACTTTGTCGCCTCGGTCGCGGTCACGGGGCCCGAACGCCGCACCGATCTGAAAGACCTGGCCGAAACCACGCGAACACGGATGCTGGCTTGGGGCGGCATTCCAAAGGTCGATATTCGCGGCTTTTCCACGCGCGAATTGCATATCGGCCTCAGACCCGAAGCCTTGCGCCAGTTCGGTGTTTCGGTGGCCGACGTCGCGCGTCTGGTGCAGTCGGGCAGCGTGGATCTGCCCGCGGGCGACATCGCCACCTCGACCGAAACCCTGCTGATCCGCGTGGCCGAGGAACGCCGCACGGTCGATGATCTGGCCGCCCTCGTCGTACGGTCCTCAACCACCGGCGGGCAGGTCCACCTGGGCGACATCGCCACCATCACCGAACAATTCGCAAGCGACGATGATGTCATCACTTTCGATGGCCGCCCCGCCGCCGTTCTGGACATCAGCAAGACCCGCGCCGAAGACGCCCTGACGATCATCGACGAGCTTAAGGCGTTTATCGAGGCCGAACGCCAGCAGGGCCCGCCCGGCGTGGTGATGGAAATCACCACCGACGCGGCCTCGGTCGTGCGCGACCGGCTGACGCTGGTGGTGGTCAACGGCTTGCAGGGGCTGGCGTTGGTCTTTCTGGTGCTCTGGCTGTTCTTCGGTTTGCGATTCTCGTTCTGGGTCGCCATGGGACTGCCGGTTTCTTTCATGGGTGGGATCGCCCTGATGGGGCTGGTTGGCTATTCGCTGAACCTGATGACGACGCTTGGCTTGTTGATCGTCATCGGGCTTTTGATGGATGACGCCATCGTCATTGCCGAAAACATCGCTCGCCAGCGCGAAAAGGGTCTCAGCGCCATGGACGCCGCCGTTGAAGGGGCCACTCAGGTGTTCCCGAACGTCCTCGCCTCCTTCGGCACGACTGCGATGATCTTCGGTTCGTTGGCGTTTCTCGAAGGCGATATCGGCGCGGTTCTGCGGGTGGTGCCCGTGGTGATGCTCTTTGTTCTGGCCGTGTCGCTGGTCGAAGCCTTCCTGATCTTGCCCCACCACCTGATCCACAGCCTCGACGCGCCGCAAAGACAAACCGGCGTCACCGCGCGCGTCGAAGCGGGCGTGGTTTGGACGCGCGAGAGGTTGGTCGGCCCCTTGGTCGACCTGGCCATTCGCTGGCGCTATGTCACGGCGGGGCTAAGCTTTGCCGCCCTCCTTGTGTCGGTCAGCATGCTGGCGGGTGGATACCTGAAGTTCACCGCCTTTCCCGAACTGGACGGCGACACGATTGTCGCCCGGGTCCTGTTGCCGCAGGGCACGCCGCTGGCGCGGACCGAGGCCATCGTGGCGCGGCTGGAAGACGGGCTGCAAGAGGTCAACGCGCAATTATCGCCCGAACAGCCGGGCGGTGCTGACCTGATTTCCCACGTCTCGGTCTACTATGGCGAAAACCGCGATGCCTTTGAAAGCGGTGCCCATGTGGCGACGGTCAGTGTCGATCTTCTGCCCTCGGCCCAGCGCGTCCACCGCCCCGACGCTATCATGGAACTCTGGCGCGAGATCGTGGGCCCGGTACCGGACGTCATCAGCCTGAAATACGCGGAATCGACCATCGGTCCGGCGGGTATTGCCATCGACATGCGGCTGAAGGGTAACGATCTGGCAGCGCTCAAGGCCGCCTCGGTCAAACTGCAGGACTGGATCTGGCAATATGCAGGCGTCACCTCGGTGCTTGACGATCTGCGCCCGGGCAAGCGCGAATTGCGTATCACCCTGAACGATGCCGCCGGCCCCATGGGGATCACTGCGGCAATGATCGCCGATCAGCTCAGGGCCGCCTATTTCGGTACGACCGTCAGTGAAATGCAAGTCAACGGCAACCTGCTGGAAGTCACCGCACAGTTTGCGCCCGGTTTCCAGGACACCCACAGATCATTCGATGATTTTCACGTCGCCCGCGCCGATGGCTCCACCGTGCCCTTGGGCATCGTTGCGGACGTCGAAATCGGTCAGGGGTACAACCGGATCAACCGCGAAAATGGCACCCGCACAGTTACGGTTCAGGGCACCATCGACACCCGCACCGCCAATGCGAACGCAATTGTCGGCGACGTTCTGGCCAACTTCGTGCCCGAGTTTCTGACTCGCCGTCCCGGTATCAAGCTGGATGTCGAAGGCCAGAACGCCGAAGCCGGGAAAACCCAACAGTCGATGCTGAAAGGATTTCTGATCGGGCTGATTGGCGTGTTCCTGCTGCTCAGCTTCTTGTTCCGCTCCTATGTCGAACCTGTCGTGGTGATGCTGGTGATACCCTTGTCCCTGACCGGCGCGATCTTCGGTCACATGGCCATGGGACTGGATTTCTCGATGCCCAGTATGCTGGGGTTCGTCGCCCTGGCCGGTGTCGTGGTGAACAACTCGATCCTACTGGTCGATTTCGTGAAACGCGAACATGGCGATGCCACGACCGTCGCCGTGGCCGCAGCCCGTGCGGCGCGCGCGCGTTTCCGGGCGATTTTTCTAACGACCACGACGACGGCGGCGGGGTTGTTGCCGATCCTGACGGAAACCAGTCTACAAGCGCAAATCCTGATACCGCTGGTGTCCAGCCTGGTGTTCGGCCTGCTTACGGCTAGCCTGATCGTGCTTTTCGCGCTGCCCGCAATCTATGCCATCCTGGACGATCTTGGTCTCAGCACGCTGGCGCGTGAACGTCGGATGAACCACGCGCATACGACTGCGCAAGGAACCGTGTAACGAAGTTTGCGATACCGCCGCCCCCGGGGCCAGTAACACCAAAGCAGTCGATCCAGCGGCGTGGCTCCGCAAAAAAGGTGACGTTACATCAAGCGTTCGATTTCGCCCCAAAGATTACCCTTGCGGACTAGACATCTGCGTCAGTTGCGAGATTTCTCCGTACAGCTGGTTTTCGCCAAGGCACCTTCCTGTGGACCCTTGGTGGCCCTGGTCGATCAAACTCACAGGATGACGGCTTTTCGGATCAGATCCTGCTTGTTCGACAATTGGCTGACGTCAACACCCCTGTCTTCCAACCCGGCGCGAAGATCATCTTCGGACAAGGCGGCGATTGCGTCTTCCGTCATCGACCTGAAATTGACCTTCCGTTTCCAAGATGGGTTGGTATCGCCAAAGGTCTCAAGGTTCTGAAAGTCAAACTCCTCGGCGTACTTCGCGAAGAAATGGCTCAGGAAGGTGTTCAGGCTTGCCCGCACCCGTGGGTCGCCCAGCATATACTCTTCCGACGCATCCAAAGCCTGGACCATCAGTTTGACCCAGCGTTCCGCGCCTTCCGCATTCATCAATTGATGGGCGTTATGAGTGTGGTGGAAGCTCAGGCGAAACTCGGCACCGTGATAGTAAGGTCCGCCGCCCATCACATCGGCCCACATGCTGGCCTGGGTGTTGATGTGATGGTTCACGCCGCCGACCCGCTCAAACACCGAAGTGAACCAGGGTTCGTCATCGAAAACACGCGTATAAAATTCGCCCACGATGGCAACGATGCGTTCAGGTCCCAGGACCGAAAACAATTGCCAGAACTGGATCGGCGTTGATCGATCCTCGGGCGCGGAAAGCGAAACGATCTCGGGAATGCGATGCGCATCCTTGGGCAGCACACCTGTCTTGATCGCGCCCAAAATGTACTTCGAGCGCGTGATTTCGGTCATAAAACCGTCGGCGGTTGGAAACCGGATGCTTGTCGATGTGTTCAAAGTACCTCGCTAAAGGGGTGGCCCCACAAATGTTTGCCCGTGTTCTTGCGCGATATCGGCCATGACGGCCTCGGTCAGCGCTTCGTTGCCTTGCGCAACGTAAAGCGCGCGAAACATCTCTTCCATCCTCAACGCCGGCGAAAACACATAGCGAAGCCGCCCCCGTGTCGTGCCGACGTTCTTGAACGCATGAACCGTCTCGCGCGGGACGAAACCGACGTCACCTGGCTCCATGTGGTAACGCGTGCCGTCAATTTCCACATCAAACGATCCTTCAAGGAAAAAGAAGGTTTCGTCCTGGCCGTGATGGACATGTCGACCAGGCCCGACGCCCGGTTCGACGATGTCCTCGAAAATCGCCTGGCTGCCATCTGTATCCGACCCGGACAAAAGCACACGCAAAGTTATTGCGCCGGGGAAATCCAAGGCGTCCACGTCTTTGTATCGCGTTGTCACGGGTTTCATTGTCACCCCCTTATTCTGCATGAACATGTTCGGCGATCAGCTCGGCGACCGAAGGACCGGGGCCAACAAGTTCCAGCACATTGCGGTCGGGATCGCGGATGAAGATGGTTTTGGTCCCTTTGAACTCACGCCGCCCTGTGATGGCAATGTCGTTTTCAGTGACGAAAGCCTCGGCAGCCTCGGCGTCGGCCACCTTGACCGCCAGATGAGTGATGCCGGGATACTTGGGCTTTTCGTCCATCAGGATGTTTTCCCCCGGCTTCGCAGTCGCCGGTCCAAGCAGGTTGATGTTGATGCCCGACGGATGCAGCATCACCAGCGGGTGACCGGCAGAATAGCCACCGTCGGCGATCAGTTCAAAACCCAGCAACTCGTAGAATGCGACAGAGGTGTCGCGATCGCTGATGCGAATTCCAATATGATCGAAGTTGGCGATATCAAGCATGTCAGGGCCTTTCCTTGTAGGTGCCTCACAGATATGCTTGACACATGAACGCGACTAGACCTGGAAATATCACAAGACCTGCTCATTCAAGTCACATGCCAAGTGTGGACCGAATGCGCGAGTTTCTGGCTGTTATGGACGCGGGCAGCATATCAGAGGCGGCACGTGTGCTGGGGGTGCCACGGGCAACACTCAGCCGCCGGATGGCGTCGATGGAGGCCGATCTGGGTGTCAGGCTAATCATTCGCAGAACCACGCGTCTGGCGCTTACCCATGCCGGAGAAGAGTTGTTAAGGCGGGCGCAGAGGATCGTTGCCGATGCAGACGCAGCTTGGGATGCGGTGCGACGGCTTGATGACACGCCGCGCGGCCTGTTGCGTGTCTCGGTCACCGGCCCACATTTCTTGAAACTGTTCACCGAGTTTCTTTGCGACTTTCCTGAAGTGCGTCTGGAAGTGCAATCAACCACGCGGCATGTGGACTTGCTGGCAGATGGCGTGGATGTCGCCATGCGGATCGGCCCAGTCGAAGACAAGGACTTGATTGTTCGGCAGGTACATAGGGATCGCACAATCGTGGTCGCGTCGCCAGACTATCTGGCAGCAAACGGAACACCCCAAACGGCAGAGGCGTTGAAAGATCACCGCTGCATCGTCGGCTTTGCGGGCGGTTGGACGCCGCGATGTGACTGGCCTCTTTTGAATGGCGGCACAGTAAACGTCGGCGGTCGCCTTTCGGCGAACGAAGTGTTGCTGATCCGCGAAGCCGCAATCGCTGGCTTGGGCTGCGCACTAATCGGTTCGGCGGTTGTGGCAAGGGATGTCACGGAAGGTCGATTGGTGCCGGTGTTGACTGACAAGGTTGGTGCTGACCTGCCGATCAACCTTGTCTATGCGGACCGGGAATTCGTTGACCCGAAAATCAGGGAGTTTGTGGATCGCGCCGTCAAAGTCATCTCACGCGAGATGCCGGCACCTCTGAAAATCGAACTATCAAATTGAATTCCATAGACGTATTTCCAGGGCGCTTGAGGAACCGAAACCGGTCATTTGGTTCGCAACTCCAAATGGTGCCGAAGTCCGGCTCAGCCGACCCTAGACACGATTTCATCGTGGCCCTGCACCTCACGAAGATCGCTTACTTTTTCAAATCCTTGCCGGTTACAAAGCTGTAGGATTGCTCAATAAGTTGGATCGCGACACCGAGTTCATCAAGCGTCGTTGGTGTGTAAATCATTACAAAGCCCTGCCATCCTTCGCGCTGTGTTGACCATGGATGCGCGACGGCCCAACCCGCCTGGATTGCGGCGAGCGCAAGTTTTGGTTCCAAAGACGCGTGGAGGCTGCCATCGGGATGAAGATGCGCAAATTCCCGTCCGCCGACGATGACCTCTGGATGCGCAAGAGACAAATCGGCTTCCAATTGAAACCCGACCGCGCCCGGCAACGAGACGCGCGTTGGGCCAAGCGTCACACCAGGAAATTCATCGACGCGCGCCAGCAACATCCGGGACAATTCTGGAACCGCCTCAACGCCAATCTGTACGTGCGGAACACCGCCCGTGGTTTGCGGGATCGGCGTCTTTCGTTTCGGCAGAATTTCCGCTGCGGCGGGCACGTGAGATGCCATCATCATGGCAAGCACTGCTGTGAACATCGTCGCTCTACCATCTCGCATTCTGCTTTCCTTCCAAATAGCTGCCCGTGGGCAAGGTGGTTCGCCCCCGATCAAAGATCGGAAGCGACGATTTCGTTGCGATGGATCAGCCCTCGGGAACCCACGGATAAGGACCCATCCACAGATCGAGCATTACGCGAAGCGCGTTGATTTCAAGCCAGTCATCGTAATGTGCCCAATGTGAATACTGGGGAAGCTCTATGACCCCGGGGATTTCAAAAGCCGGCGTACCTTTTTGGAATTCTGCAAAGATCGCGTTGCGGATATCGGAAATGAATTGCTTCTCTTCCTCGACATGAACCTTGGTACAGCCC
>JABDJO010000040.1 GCA_013002465.1 Silicimonas sp.
GGCTCTGCCCCCGCACCCCCCGGAGTATTTTAGAATAGATGAAGGAAGGGTCCATTTCTGATGGGCTATTCCTTGCCTTTTTCAGACTTTGCAGGCCGCTTTGAGTGCGGTTCCGTCTCGATAGTTGACCAAATCCGATATTTCTAAAGAAATCGGTTAACCAGGTTTTCCAGCCGTTCCTGTCGCCCTGATAGTGGTGCAGGGTTGATGTTTTCCGCCAGAACCTGCGCCTCGATGGAAGCCAGATCCGAAGTCATCAGCGCCTTGCCCTCGTCGCTCGCCCAGCCCGCGTAACGCGCCTCGCGCGCGGCTTCCAACGCGCCGTCTTCCAGCATCGCTGCTGCCGCTTTCAGACCGGCGGCGCAGGCGTCCATGCCGCCCACGTGTGCCAGGATCAAATCAGCCGGGTCAAGCGATTGCCGCCGCAGTTTGGCATCAAAGTTGGTGCCCCCTGTCGTGAACCCACCGGCGCGCAGCACCTCGTAATAGGCCAGCGTCATCTCGGGCACATTGTTGGGGAACTGATCGGTGTCCCAGCCGGATTGATAGTCGTTGCGGTTCATGTCGATGGAGCCAAAGATGCCGAGCGCACGGGCCAGGGCCAGTTCGTGTTCAAACGAATGCCCGGCAAGAATGGCGTGGCCTTGTTCAATATTTACCTTCACCTCGTCTTCCAGACCGAAGTCCTTCAGGAAGCCGTAAACCGTGGCGACGTCGTAGTCGTACTGGTGCTTGGTCGGCTCCTGCGGTTTCGGCTCGATCAGGATCGTGCCCTTGAAGCCGGTCTTGTGCTTGTAATCGACGACCATCTGCAGCATCCGGCCTGCCTGCGTGCGCTCGCGGCCCATGTCGGTGTTGAGCAGCGTCTCGTACCCTTCGCGGCCACCCCAGAGAACATAGTTTTCGCCACCGAGTTTGATCGTGGCGTCCATGCAGGATTTGATCGTGGCAGCCGAGAAGGCGAAAACCTCCGGGTCGGGGTTGGTGGCCGCCCCGGCCATGAAGCGGCGGTGCGAGAATAGGTTCGCTGTGCCCCAAAGCAGTTTGACGCCGCTCGCCTCCATCTTTTCGGCGAAATAGTCGACAATGGCCTCAAGATTGCGCGTATTTTCGGCAAAATCGGCACCTTCGGGACGCACATCCGCGTCGTGGAAGCAAAAATACGGCATGCCGAGGATGTCGAACATCTCGAACGCCACATCCGCCTTGAGCCTCGCCAACTCCATCGTATCGCCGAACCAGGGCCGCTCGAAGGTTTGGCCGCCAAACGGGTCGCCCCCGGGCCACGCGAAAGAGTGCCAGTAAGCGCCGGAAAACCGCAGGTGGTCTTTCATCGCCTTGCCCATCAACATCTCGTTCGCGTCATAATGGCGAAAGGCGAATTCGTTGTCGGTGCCCGGACCTTCAAAAGCGATTTTTGGGATGCCGTCGAAAAAATCTGTCATGGGTCAAAGGTCCTTCAGGGTTGTGTAGGCGTGTTTATAGCGCGCATGCGCGTCGTCCAGCACAGGCTTCAGCTTGAGGTCGGGGTCCACCGTTTTGGCCAGCGGCGGTTGGGTCGTGATCTCGGCCCCGGCGCCGGTTGCCGCCATCATGCCAAGGCGCGCGGCTCCAAGGGCGGCACCGAAATCACCAGCTTTTGGCACATCGAGCGGGATGCCAAGCGTGCTGGCCAACATCGACAGCCAATGGTCGGATTTGGCCCCGCCGCCAAGTGCCAGCGCGCGGGTCAGGGTTGTGCCGGTGGCGGCAAGAGCGGCCTGGCAATCGGCGAAAGCGAAACTGACCCCTTGGAGCACCGCGCGTGCGGCTTGCCGCGCCTCTGTTGCGTGGTCAAGGTGCAGGAACTGGCCGCGGATTTTCGCGTTATTGTGCGGGGTGCGCTCGCCGCCAAGATAGGGCAAGAACAGTGTTCTGCCGGGGGCGGTGACCGGGCCCAGATCACGCGTCAGGTCCGCAGCCGATTGCCCAGTCAGCCGCGACAGCCATTCCAGAGCATCGGTGGCCGCAAGGATAACGCCCATCTGGTGCCACGTGTCCGGAACGGCGTGACAAAAGGTATGCACCGCCGTCGCGGGGTCCGGCCTGTACCCTGCATTGGCGGCAAAAAGCACGCCCGAGGTACCAAGCGAAAGAAAAGCGGTGCCATCTGCCACCACGCCCGCGCCAATCGCCGCAGCTGCGTTGTCGCCAGCGCCTCCGGCCACGACCGCTTGTGGCAGTCCCAGATCAGC
>JABDJO010000043.1 GCA_013002465.1 Silicimonas sp.
ATATCGCCCGCACCGATCTCAGAACGCCCGAAGTTGCCCAGGCCGCAAGCGAAGTCGCCGTCATCCCCGAGGTGCGCGATGCCCTGGTGGCCTTCCAGCGCGACTTTGCCCGTCGCGATGGCGGTGCCGTTCTTGACGGGCGCGACATCGGAACCGTGATCTGCCCGGACGCCGAGGTGAAGCTTTTCGTGACCGCCAACGACCGCACCCGGGCGCATCGCAGGTGGCTGGAACTGACCGCCAACGGCCACGAAACGTCCGAATCCGAAGTCCTTGCCAACGTCCGCGATCGCGATGAACGGGACGCCGGTCGGGAAGCCGCGCCCATGGTGGCGGCAGGCGATGCCATCAGCCTCGACACCTCGGAAATGTCCATCGACGAAGCTGTCGCGGCGGCCCAGTCCATTGTCAGGAAAGCTTGGGAGGTGACCCCATGAAAACGACCACCCTTGGCCCTGGCGGCCCTCCCTGTTCGCGGTTCGGTGTCGGGGCAATGTCGTTTGCCGGCTTTTACAACGAAACCAGCGAAACTGAGTGCCACGCCGTCCTGGATGCCGCCATGGCCGCCGGGGTCACACATATCGACACGGCGAATGTCTATGGCATGGGCCGGTCGGAACAGATCATCGGCACCTGGCTGGCTGCGAACCCATCTCTGCGACACGACGTGACGATTGCCACCAAGGCTGCGCTCACCCGGCGCGACGGCGCCCGGGTCTTCGACAATTCCCTGCAGCATCTGGAGGAAGAACTGGACAATAGTCTGGAACGGCTTGGCACCGATTACGTCGATCTGTTCTATGTCCACCGCCTGGACGCCAACCGGCCCATCGAAGAGGTCGCCGGAAACCTTGGTGAACTGGTTCTGAAGGGCAAGGCAAGGACCATCGGGTTCTCCGAAATCGCACCGACCTCGCTTCGGCGCGCGGTCAGCGAGCATCCGGTCGCCGCCGTGCAATCAGAGTATTCGCTGGCGACCCGGTATCCCGAACTCGGTCTTGTGCAGACCTGCGCCGAACTGGGCACCGCCCTCGTTGCGTTTTCGCCCGTCGGGCGGTCGCTTTTGACCGATGCGCCGCTCGATCCGAAGCGCGTGTCAAAGATCGACTTTCTGAAAACAAACCCGCGTTTCATGGAACCGAACTATTCCGCCAACATCGCGGGCACAGCGCCCTTTCGCGCGCTTGCCGCTGATATGGGCTTTCCGGCTGCGGGATTGGCCATCGCCTGGGTCATGGCTCAGGGTGATCATGTGATCCCCATTCCGGGCACCGGGTCGTTGGCGCATTTCAAGGACGTCGTGCGCGGGGCCGACATCGACCTTAGCCAGGACGATATCGCGCGGATCGAGACGGTTCTGCCCGTTGGCTGGGCCCATGGCGACCGCTACACGGCGGATCAATGGAATGGACCCGAAAAATACTGCTGACGGGGCCAATTTGCCTGCCATGACCGGTCGGCAGGCGCCATTTCCCATTATCCACTATTCGGAAACCCTCTGTTTCTAGACGGTTATTCGCTTCCCCGCGTCCGGCTGACGTGTTTATGGTTAACCGTTGTAGGGTGCCGGGGGATTACCAATGCCAGAGAAACGTGGGAAAACCGCGGACCGTATTCTTGCGGCTGCGAAGAGCATCGTTCGCACAGACGGCCCCGATCACCTGACCTTCGACGCCGTTGCCGCCCGCGTCGGCGTGTCCAAACAGGCGGTGCTCTATTGGTTCCCCAACAAGGCCCGGCTGATCGAGGCCCTGGTGCGCCCCGCACTGGAAGCCGAAAGTGCCGCCGGGCGCGGCGCAGTGTCGGCCAATGACAGCGCCGATGACACCATCCGGGCCTATATCGGTGCCCTGGCGGTGTTTCACACCTCGGATCTGGATCGCTTTCGCCTGATGTATGTGACGCCTCAGATCGGCCAGCGCCCGGGACGCAACGGCACCATGCTGACCACCCTTGGTCGGCTCCACCCGGCGACAACCGAAATGTACGACGTCCTGGCCGACAAACTGGTTGGGGCCGGTCGCTATGACCGGCTGATCGACGCACGCCGCGCGGCAGCCGCCATTCACACCGCGCTTTTGGGTCTGATTCTGCGCATGGCCATGGCCGATGCGCTGAACGCCCCCCTAAGGCTAAGGGACGACGCACTGGTGGATGCTCTGGTCGGCGTGATGGCACCCGAAGCGGCCTGAGACAGGTGGACAGCCGCACCATCTAGGCGCAAACTGCGCCCATGATTACCCGCCGTGACACTGCAAAACTCGTCCTGGCCGGAGCAGCCATGCCTCTGGTGCCTCGGGCAGCCTTTGCGCGCCAGCCGGAAGACTGGGCGCGGCTCTTGCAACGGCGCCTGGACGAGCACCTTGTGACCGGGTGCGACGGCAAACTAACGCTCGTCCAATTCGGTATGGCTCGACGAAGTGGCAAGTCCTACATGGTCGGTGCAATTCGATTGGATTGGCCACCTGGATATCGGTCGCGCGAATTCCGCGCCGACGGCCCCGACGATCAGGCCGTTTTCGACCATCTTCTGAACCTTGCGCTGTTCAACTTCGCAAAGGTCTGGCCCGGCTGCGTTGTGTGACCGACCCCATCGACGAAATTCTGCGCCGCGCCAAAGGCGGAACCCGGCGGATTGAACGTCTTGACCTTGACGGGCGCGTCTATTGGATCAAGCGTCCGGAAAAACTCAGCCTCAGAATGCGACTTCAAAAGGGCGACCCGATTGCCGCATTTGCCGCCGAAGTCGCGGCCCATAAGGCATTGTTCGATCGGGGCATGCCGGTGGCGCCTATCCTGGCCTCGGATGCCGATTTCCTGGTGACCCAGGACTGCGGCCCGACGTTGAAAGCCCTTGCGAATACGCAACCGGAAAAGCCGTTCCACAAAGCTCTGGCCTCGGCGGCGACCGCGCTGGCAGAGATTCATCAGGCCGGGCTTGCGCACGGGCGTCCCAGTCTGAAGGACATATGCTGGAAAGACGGCAAAATCGCCTTTCTCGATTTCGAACGGGCAGGGCGCGAAGGCAACGTGACCCGCGCCCAGACAATGGATGTGCTGATCCTGATCTTTTCGACCGCCGTGGAAACCGGCAACTCGGAACCTGCGATGAAGATCGCGCGCGATGCCTATCGTGCCGCCGGTGGTAACGAGATATGGACCAAAGCGCAGGCCCGCGCCCGCCGCTGGAGCCTCTTGCAGTTCCCCCTCTGGCCGATTGCCCGCATGCTTCGCGGCAACAGCGAATTCGACGCCATCGCACCGTTCTTCAGATTCATAAAAGACTAAGGGCGCGCTGCCGCATTGCCGGTCGCCCGGTCACTGACCCAAAGCGTCACCGCGACGACTGTCATGAAGCCGCCCCAGTACAGGAAGTAATCCGAGGTCCTGGAAAGAATGACAGCGGTAGGCGACAGGCACATCACCATGGCCGAAAGGCTGAACGCCATGTCTACACCTGCCTTCGTGCGCCCGACATTGGCCGCTTCGCAAGTCTGAAGGATGCGCCCGTCGATCACGATCCGGCCCAGCCAGACTGTCATGCCCATGGCCCCGTGGACGACCGCCAACGCAGGCACGCTTGCGCAAAATGAAAAAGCCAGGGTCGTGATGCCGGCAAGGGCCGCAAACACATACTCCATATGCCGCCCCGACAACCGCGCAATTCCCGTGCTCAGCATCAGCGCGGCCAGCATTCCACCCATTGGCCAGGCTGCATCCACAATGCCGAACGCATCGCTACCCATGTGAAGATCATCGCGAATAAAGGACGACAGGATCGCATTCGACAGTTGCCCAACCGGCAGGCTCACCGCCGCAAGAAGGGCCAAAAGCCGTATCGAACGGTTCTCGACAAATATCCGCACGCCGCCCTTCAGGTCCGACAGAAATGCCATGGCCCCCCGCGTCATCTGCTGCGGCGCCGCGGTGCGCACGAACAGCATCGGCAGGATCAGCGCAAACGAAGCACAGGCCGAAAACACGAAACCCATCCTTGGCGACCCGGCCTCGATCACAAACCCGGCCAGAACCGTACCGACCGCTGTCGAAATCAGATGCACACCTCGAAACCGTGCCACGATCTTCATCAATTGGCCCGGTGGCGTTACCGTCTGGATCAACCCGTCATGGGACGAGTTATGCAGCATCCGCAAGGCGCTCGCCGCCGCGATCATTGCAAACAACGGCGCGACCCCCGGTGCCTGTTGTCCGAGCCAGACAAACCCCAGAAACAACATGGCAAGACCGATGCCGCCATGGGCAAGAATGACCAGCGCACGTCGGCTGTGGCGATCCACGATTGTGCCGACAAAAGGGCCCAGGATCAGGGCCGTCAGCATCGCCACGATAAAGACCTGCCCGACCCGCGCGACATCGTTGGTCACGATCAGCGTCGTCCAGCCGACGCTGACCAAATACGATCCCCGTGACAGGCCCGAGAACACCTCCATCACGAACAGCAGCTTCAGATTGGCGGATCCATCCGACTGGGCCATGCCCGGACATTGGTGCGACCGGCAGACCAGTTCAAATGACGAATTGTGTCATGGGCGTAGTCGACGCGCGCAACTCCGCATCTTCCGGTCAACGTGCATATCACGCACTTGGGGCCACAACGCGCGGGCCACACGTTCACGGCTTTCCTTCATACTCCGGCAAGAAGTTCGGGGGCATCGGCCCCTTGTTGCGTCCGCCTTGCTGCATCTGCTCCCAGCCGTGGGCCAGAATTCCGACGGACCGGGACAAGCAGAACAGGCCCCGCGACAAGGGCGGCGGAAAGCCCAGCTCGCAAAAGATCACTGCTGTTGCCCCGTCGATGTTCATTGCAATCGGAGTGCCGCGTTCCTCGCCGATCTCGGCCTGCACGGCCTCTCCGATGTCGGCGAAACGACCTGTGACCGTGCCCGCCTTGGCGGCGTCGCGCACCAGTGCCATCAATCGCGGCGCGCGCGGATCAACGGGTTTGTGGAACCGGTGCCCGAAACCCGAAACGATCTTGCCATGGGTTTTGCGCCAGGCCGCGATGCCGACACGGGCTGCGTCCTTTAAACCGCTGCCGCCGTCGATCCGGCCAGCGATGTCAAGATAAAGCTCGGCGCATTGTTCGCCCGCGCCGCCATGAACGTCACCTAGCATGTTGACACCCGTCGCCATGACGTTGTTCAACCCGACCCCACAAGTCGCCGCCATGCGCGCCGCGGCAATGGAAGGCGCCTGCGGCCCGTGATCGACGCCCGCCACCAGGGCGCACTCCAGCAAGCCGGCTTGTTCCTCAGACGGCATATCACCCCGTGTCAGCAACCAGATCATCTGGCCGAACGAAACATTCCCGATCAGGTCTTCAACCGGATGGCCGCAAAACGCGATCCGCCCCGGCGACATGTCGATGATCGAAGTGCGCCACCAATGGCGTATGGCATCTGCGTCCTGGTTCATGTGCCTTCAAAACCCCTCGTCTGCTGCATTTGCGTGTACCCGCGTCGGCTCCTGACATTAACCGCGATGGACACCAAACGCACGCCACGTCCTGAAAAGTGCCGTCCAGTTGCACGCCCTGGCCCACTTCCGCTACCGTGGCGCGATCCCGACCGAACGGAGCGCGGCATGATCACAACAAGGCGACTTTCCCTTCGACGCGCGCGCATGGACGATCTGGAGGACCTGCACCGCGTGTTTTCGCATCCCGAGGCCATGCGGTATTGGGACAGCCTGCCGTACGATAAAATCGAACAAACCGAACAGCTTCTGACCGCCATGGTCGCCGCCGCGCCCGGCGAAAGTGACGATTTCGTCGTCGAACACGAAGGCCGCGCCATCGGCAAGGCGGGGTGCTGGCAGCGTCCCGAGATCGGCTTCATCCTGCATCCCGACCACTGGGGCCAGGGCCTGGCCCATGAAGCGCTCAGCGCGGCCATCCCCCACATCTTTGCAAACCTGCAAATCGACCGGCTGAAGGCCGATGTCGATCCCAGAAATGGCGCGTCGCTCAGGCTTTTGAAGCGGCTTGGGTTCTCTGAAACCGGCCGCGCCGCCCGAACATTCCTGGTGGGCGACGAATGGTGCGACAGCGTCTATCTTGAACTCTTGCGCCCGCCCAAGCACGAGCGACCATACCCGGCGTCAGCGCATGTGACATTGCCGGGCGGTTTGATAAGACAGCAAACAAAGCAGACGGGAAGGGGCGATCACATGGCCGACACTTTGGAACGCGGTTTTCCCGATGCCGAGTTCGAAGCGCGCACCGCCAGGGCTCAGGCCCAGATGGCGGAACAGGACGTAGCCGGGCTGTTGCTTATGACCGAACCCGACGTGCGCTATTTCAGCGGCTTTCACACCTTGTTCTGGCAAAGCCCCGCGCGACCCTGGTTTCTGTTTGTCCCCGCCTCGGGCAAGCCCATTGCCGTCATTCCCGAAATCGGCGCCGATCTGATGCGCCGGACCTGGCTTGACGATATCCGCACCTGGAGCGCGCCTGCCCCCGGTGACGATGGGATCAGCCTTTTGACCGAGCTTTTGGCCCCCATCGCCAACAGGGGCTCGACAATCGGTGTGATGAAGGGACACGAAACCGCCCTGCGCATGCCCCTTGGCGACTGGGAACGCCTGATTGACGGATTGCCCGGGCTGCACATCGGCGACGCCACCCGGCTGGTGCAAGGACTGCGGATGGTCAAGTCGCAGGCCGAAATCGCAAAGCTTGCACATATCTGCGCCATAGGGTCCGCGACCTTCGTTGAAGTGCCGCAGATCGTCTCTGAAGGCATGCCGCTAGAAGACGTGTTCCGCGCCTTCCGCCGCGAGGCGCTGGCGCAAGGTGCCGATGACGCGCCCTATGTTGTCGGCGGGGCAGCACAAGGCGGCTATTCGGATGTGATCTCGCCCCCCACGCGCCAGCCATTGCAAGCGGGCGACGTCTTGATGATCGACACCGGCTGCACTTGGGATGGATATTTCTGCGACTTTGACCGCAACTGGGCCATTGGCCACGCCGACGATACGTCGCGCCGCGCCCACGACGTGCTCTGGCGCGCGACCGAGGCCGGGATCGCCGCCGCCCGCCCCGGTGCCACCTGCCGCGATCTGTTCCAGGCGATGTCCGAGGTGATCGCCGAAATGGACGACAGCGGCGGCGATATCGGGCGCCTTGGCCACGGCCTGGGCATGCAACTGACCGAACAGCCGTCGCACGCCGCCTTTGACACGACCGAGTTGAAAGAAAACATGGTGCTGACGCTGGAACCATCGCTGTCCTATGGCGACGGCCTGATGATGGTCCACGAAGAAAACATCGTCGTCACCCCATCGGGCGGCCACCTGCTGACCACCCGCGCGGCCCCGGAACTGCCGGTCATATAACGGCCCCCCTCGACATCCGCGAAACGCGACTGTTTTTTACCCGAATTTCCGAAATCGTGACGAAATACATTGCCTCCGACCAAAACACCGAACTAAACCATGCCATGGACGACAAGGATTTCGAAATTCTGCGCCTCGTGCAATCGAACGCGCGATTGACCGCCGATGCTATCGGGCACGAAATCGGACTTTCCTCGCCCGCCGTGCAGAAGCGTCTGAAAAAGCTGCGCGAAACCGGTGTGATCGAAAAGGAAATCGCGGTGCTGTCTCCGACCGCGGTCGGGCGCGACATGACCGTGATCGTGCAGGTCACACTGGAACGGGAAAGCCGGCTGCATCTAGATACCTTCAAACGCAGAATGAAGGCCGCCCCGGGGGTACAGCAATGTTATTACACGACCGGCGAAGCGGATTTCATCCTTGTTGTCGCCGTAAAGGACATCAGGGCTTACGAAGCCTTCACACAGGAATTCTTCTTTGACGAATCCAACGTCAGCAAGTTCACGTCCTCGATCGTCATGGACCGCGTCAAGGTCTCGCTCGATACCCTCTGATCGGCGCCGGAGCACCCGGCGGGTTCAATGCAGGCGGGTTCAATGCAGGCGGGCGCGAACCAGATAGCCCTCGACCGTTTCTTCCCCCAGCGCTTTCAGCGCCTCAAGCCTGTGATACCCTTCGATCAGCACAAAGCGGCCCTTGCCCTCTCTCAGCCGAATCGGCGTCTTCTGTCCGTTATCCAACATGTCATTCGCCAACGCCTCGACCTTCTCGGGATCAAGCGTCTTGGTCCGTTTCACGGGGACATGGATGGCTTCGATGGGGAAGGATTTCTTTTCAAGCATGAGGACGGTGTAGCACGGAGCGGGATGCGTGTATCGGGGGAATTGTCGCCGTCGATTTGGGCGGCCTGCGCGGACCGCGATGAGGAGGACCAGCCGAAACTTCCAGCAGACGTTTCGCCCGACGAATACCCTTCCCCGGAAGGGCGCAAGGCAAAATATCCAAGACCACAACCGATGGAGGTGGCTTGCACCATTAACCGCTTGCGTTCCGTTGTGGCAAAGCGCCCACCCAAGGTTGGGCGCGGTTCTCCGTTGCAATGTAGGGCGGGGTTTCACCCCGCCACTCTTCCTCAATCGACACCAATCTGGGGGAAATGGTGCGGAAGCTTCTCGAACACTTTAAAAAAACCTATCGCCAAGGTGGCGAACAATTTCCGGCGCATGTTCTGGCGCGACGAAGTAAGTGGCTGCACTGACGACTGTCGATGTACAAGCGACCGTAAGCGAGGCACTGATGCCGGTGTAAAAGCCATTTTTAATCAGCCCTTTCACCTCTTTTGCTTTCGAGTCCACCAGTTCCTTTTCCAATGACTTGATGCGCAGTTGCAATTCCGCGATTTGCGCTTCTAACTGATTGGTCGCCTGATCTTTGATTTCATCGTTGACCTGTGCCTGAGCCAGACCGCCGCCAATTCGCGACAAAACATCCGCAATGGCCTCGAACGACCGAAGCTCCTCCGGTGTCTCGTTGACCCCATTTTCGTTGCAATAGGCGTCAATTGCCGACTTGATCTGCCACGCAAGTCCTAACGCGTTGAATTCGGTGGCGGCGCTTTGCTCAAGCAGGCGCCGGACATGCCGTTTTAGAGCGTCCCCGGATCGTTCCCTTTCCGCCTCGATGGCGTCAGTCGCCGGGCCACCGTCGAACTCGCGTTCAATTTCGGCGATTGCAGCAGCAACAGCTTGCGGCCCGTCATACCATATATCATCCGGAATCAGAGCGACATTCTGCTGCAATTCCTGATTCACAGGCAGGCCTCGTAGCAAGCTAGCGTACCATCTAAGCCAATACGACCAAGCCTCTTTTCCCATTCTTAGGGACTTGACTAGCGGAAGAGCCGCTACAAAATGCTCATCGGGCGTGAGTGAGGGCGGGCCATCTGCATCGGAATAGTCAAAATCGAGCTGGAAGAGTCGACGTGCCCAGTATTGGTCTTCTTCCGGAACTAAGATGAGCAAACCTTCGTGGTTGTATACAAGGCCGGGCTTCGATCCGAGCTTTCCTAGCCTGTGGAGCTTATCTATTGCTTCTTCCAAATGCTCAGTTGACGAAGATGTGTTTGAAAAAGAGTCCGCGCAGTTCGAGAGAAGCAAATTCTGGAGAACAGCCATGAAGTAACTACCCCTAACGTTATAGATCTCCTGGGGGCTGTCTTTTCTGGTGGTATTCAAGAACTGTAGAGCGAAGTGGTTTTGATCTACATCGACACCAGCGGCGACCGTTGCTAGTGCCCGCAGAACAGCAAACAAAAGAAGCTCGTCTTTCGAGAATTCCGGTCGTGCGCCCAATTGCAGTTCCCAGTAAAGGCCAATACTTCTCAACAATTCGCGGCAAATCGCGGTTTGTTGTGCCGAGATAGCTAAGTCCTCAAAGGGCTTTTCTTTTGGCACGTTCTTCGTTCTCTCACGCTGCGCGTTGCGGAGGTAACTGCCTCTCGACAACCCCCCGCACCTGCTCCATATCCTCCCACCATGACCGACCTCGCGCATATCCGCAATTTCTCCATCGTGGCCCATATCGACCATGGGAAATCCACGCTGGCCGACCGGCTGATCCAGATGACCGGGACCGTGGCCGAGCGGGACATGAAGGAACAGATGCTTGACGCCATGGATATCGAGCGCGAGCGCGGCATCACCATCAAGGCCAACACCGTGCGGATCGAATACCCCGCCAAGGACGGCCAGACCTATATCCTGAACCTGATCGACACGCCGGGCCACGTGGATTTCGCCTATGAGGTCTCGCGGTCCATGCAGGCCGTTGAAGGTTCGCTTCTGGTCGTCGATGCCTCCCAGGGGGTCGAGGCGCAGACGCTTGCCAACGTCTATCAGGCGATCGACGCGGATCACGAAATCGTCCCCGTCCTGAACAAGATCGACCTGCCCGCCGCCGACGTCGATCGCGTGGCCGAACAGATCGAGGACGTCATCGGCATCGACGCCACCGACGCCGTGCAGATCAGCGCCAAGACCGGCATCGGCATCCCCAATGTGCTAGAGGCCATCGTCACGCGCCTGCCAACCCCCAAGGGCGACCGCGACGCCCCCCTCAAAGCCATGCTGGTCGATTCATGGTACGACCCCTATCTGGGCGTCGTCGTGATGATCCGCGTCATCGACGGCGTGATCCGGAAGGGCGACCAGATCAAGATGATGCAGACCGGCGCCAAATACGGCGTCGACAAGCTTTCGGTCCTGAAGCCCCAGATGGTCGATATCAAGGAACTTGGTCCGGGCGAAATCGGCATCCTCACCGCTTCGATCAAACAGGTCCGCGACACCCGCGTCGGCGACACGATCACCCACGACAAGAAACCCTGCGCCCGGGCACTCCCCGGCTTCAAACCAGCGCAACCCGTGGTCTTCTGCGGCCTCTTCCCCGTCGACAACGCCGAATTCGAGGACCTGCGCGAAGCGATCTCGAAACTCGCCCTCAACGACGCCAGCTTCAGCTCTGAAATGGAAACCTCCGCCGCCCTCGGCTTTGGCTTCCGCTGCGGTTTCCTTGGCCTTCTCCACCTCGAAGTCATCCGTGACCGCATCGAACGCGAATACGACATCGACCTGATCACCACCGCGCCCAGCGTGATCTATCACATCTACATGCGCGACGGCACGATGTTGGAGCTTCACAACCCCGCCGACATGCCCGACCTGACGCACGTCGACCACCTCGAAGAACCGCGCATCAAGGCGACCATTCTTGTTCCGGATGAATACCTTGGCGACGTCCTGAAACTCTGCCAGGACCGCCGCGGCATCCAGGCCGATCTGACCTACGCCGGGTCCCGCGCGATGGTGGTCTATGACCTGCCGCTGAACGAGGTCGTCTTCGACTTTTATGACCGCCTGAAATCGGTGACCAAGGGCTATGCCAGCTTTGACTACCAGATGACCGGTTACCGAGCCGATAACCTGGTGAAAATGTCGATCCTGGTGAACGACGAACCGGTCGACGCGCTGTCGATGATGGTCCACCGCGACCGCGCCGAGGCCCGCGGCCGCGCCATGGTCGAAAAACTCAAAGACCTGATCCCCCGCCACATGTTCAAAATCCCCATCCAGGCGGCAATAGGCGGCAAGGTCATCGCCCGCGAGACCCTATCGGCCTTGCGCAAGGACGTGACCGCCAAGTGCTATGGCGGAGACGCCACGCGGAAGAAGAAGCTGCTGGAAAAGCAGAAAGCGGGCAAGAAGAAGATGCGGCAGTTTGGGAAGGTGGAGATACCGCAGGAAGCTTTCATTAACGCCCTAAAAATGGACGGGTAGGGTGCGTGCTCGCACGCACCACCGCCAAAACCCACGCACCACCCCTTCCAACCCGCGCAAAGGTGCGTGAGATCACGCACCACCGCCAAAACCCACGCACCACCCCCTTGCCAACTCATGCAATGGTGCGTGAAATCACGCACCCTACGCCTCCGGTCGGTTTCCGGGACAGGCCTCACCCTCTCCGTAGGGTGCGTGCTCGCACGCACCACCGCCGCAACCAACTCTCCCAACACATCACCCACCTTACGGCGCATCGCGGTGAAACGATGAATACGGCCACTCCTCTGGTTCATCCACGTACCCGTGCTTCACGGGATTGAACCAACAATATTCGATGTGTGCGGCGTGATCCGCCGCATCCCGGATATGGTGCTCCCAAAATCGGCGCTGCCAAATGCCCCGTTCCTGTCGGCGTCGGTGGCTCGGTCTCAATTTGCCTTTCGGCAATTGCCGGGAAAACCGGGATTTGATCAATCGCCATCTGGTGGCGTAGTCGCTGTCATCGACCGGTAATGTCCAGACGCAGTGCATGTGATCCGGCAAAACAACCCATGCATCAATTCCAAAGGCTCTTTCGGCGCGTGTGATGCGAACCGCATGGCGCAGGGCGTCTATTCTCTCGGTAAGAAGACGTGATGCCCGGTCGGCGAGTGTGACGGTGAAAAACACCGTTGCGCCGGAGATCTTTGGGCGGATGTAATTTGACATTGCGGCATCCTGCCGGGGTCCGGTTAACGGCGCGTGTAAACACGCACCCTACCAAGTGAAATGGTGATGTGTGGCTTCATTCCAGACCGGTCCGCGCCCGATCCTCACGGGCGGGAGGGCGCACATCACCACCACAGCAGACCTCAATCAGACAATGCAGACCCAGCCATCAACCACACCCGTTCAAACGCCGCAAAAGCGCCCACCCAGGGTCGAACGCGGCCCGGGCCGGTCACCCAAGCAACCTGCATTTGCGCCTCCCACGACAACCCCGTCAAAACTCCGCCACATTCCCCCGCCAAACTCCCCTCATGACCCGGTTGTTCGTCATCCTCGGCCTCTGCGCCGCCGCCTTCTTTGTCCTCGACGGCAATGGCACCGTGCGGATTTCCTCGGGCGGTGGCTCAACCGGCGCGATCTCTGGCTACACCGGCGCCTCGGCCCCCGCCATCAAGGGCATCGCCAACGCCGCTGGTTAATCGTCTTTCGGCGCCAAAGCGCGGGGTGAACCCCGTCCTCCCGCACGCCATCGAAAACCGCGCCTTGATCACCGGTGAAGCCATTCCGCCCCACCGCCAACACAATCCCACCATATTCGCCCGCTAAACCGCCCGCATCTGTCCAACCAAAAAGGCCCGAGCCATGACCTCTTCAACCCTGATCACCATTGCCGCCGTGCTCTGTGGTGTGGCGCTGCTGTATCTTGTCGTCTCACGCACTATCAAGAAGCGCGACGACCAGTAACCACCCGCGCCTCGGTGCCCGTCACTTTTCCGGACGGTCGCCGTAGCCCGCCAGTTCCAGATCGATTTCGACGGCCCGCAGTTTTGCCGGGTCGCCCGACCGTTCGGCTTTCAAAAGGCGCCGCACCCAATACATGAAACCCCGCCCCGTCCGGCTTCCGGTCTTCGGGTTGCGCGGCCCCAACTCTATGTCATCCGACTTTTCCCGGATCAGTTCCATGTCGGCCTTGCTGACCAGGTACACCGGGTCCATCCCCCGGCGTTTGATGCACACCCAGTCGTCGCCATAGCGGACCATCGCGATGTAATGGGCCATCCAGCGGCGAAACTGGGTAACGGTGATAACCTCGCGGATGTTGTCGGGGTGGTCTTCATAGTTGATCATTGCTCAATCCATACGTTCGATGCTCTGTACAAAACGGAGAAACTGGCGTCAGACTAATGTACAATTCTCGATCAAACGCGATTTTGCCGGACGTACCGGTCATCGCGCGTTAAGCCTTGGGCCTCTCTGCATTGAATTGTCCCAGATCAAATGCATCCACCCCGGGCTGTGCCACCTTGTGACAAACCAGAACGGAGACCGACCATGCCCGAACACGACGCACTTATCGCCGGCCTGAAAGCGCGCCGTATGGAATTGGTGCAAGACCTTGAAAAAATTGAGGATACGCTTGACGACGAACCCCCCAAGGATTGGGAGGATCGGGCCGCCGAACGCCAGGGCGACGAGGTGCTTGAAGCCATGGGTCAGCACGACCTCGAAGAACTCCGCCGCATCGACGCCGCCCTCGCACGCCACGCCGCCGGCGAATACGGCGCCTGCGTCCAATGCGGCGAAGACATTGCTCCCGCAAGACTAAATGCCGTGCCCGACACGCCCTTCTGCGTCAAATGCGCCGCCCAATCCGGGGCCTGATCCAAATCAAGGCGGACTTGGCACATCCCTGATATCTTTGCGGAAATTCACGACAGGAGGCCTTGATGCTCCCCCTTTTTCTCATCGTTCACATCTTCGTCGGCTCGACCTTCGCAGGCGCCGGCGTCATCGCCGCCCTGTCCGTTGGGCTTGATACACTGACCCCCTTGCTGGTCGCCGCCCTTCTGGGATTTCTCGTCTCGATCCCGGTCTCGTGGTTTGTCGCCAAGCGGATGATGGACGTCGCGAAATAGCCCGAACAGGGCAGGCGCCAGCCAATTTCCGCAATCCGGAAAAACCATGCTACGCTCTCCTCAGTTCGGGGAAAATACCCCGGGGCCAACGAGGGAGTTAAGACCATGACCGAAGACCAAAGATTGCAAATCCTGATCGCGCGCACGGGCGACTATTTCGGGATTATGCGAACCACGCTTTTCGTACTTCTGGGTATCGGTATCGCGTTGCATTTCGGTGACGGTTATTCGGCCCCGCTTATGGTTTTGGCCATAGCGATAACGGCATACGGCGTTCTGGCCGGGGGAACGGCCCTGGATGACATCATCGCGATCCGCGAAGACATGCCCGAGGCCACGGCAAACACCGCCTATGGTCGCGGCGTGGCAGCGCGCAATATCCCGATGCTGAAGGCGATCTCGGCTGGGCTGATCGGCCTTGCGGGGCTCGCGGCAGTTTTGGGTGTGCTGATCTAGGGCGTTCCGCCTAACACCTGAAATCCGAAGCGGTGAAAGTTCAAGACGGGGCGTAACGCCCCATTTGCGCTTTGGGTCAGGGCCAGCGATCCCAGATCAAGAAGATGTACGAATGCGAACGACCTACCGAAGGGACGAACGCATCGTCATGGCTTGCTCATGGGGGATCAGAAAAGATCGCGGCCCCGGTCTTCGGCAAGCGTGTCCGCAGCAATGGCGCCCCCGGCGCCAATCGCCACCGGTACGCACCCTGAAAGCGCCGGAATTGTCAGGATCAACCCGATGATCATGAATGTCTTGGCCCGCATTGGTCGTCTCCTCAATTTCATTGCTCGCACAATAGGCCCAGATCGAGGGCGGCGCCAGCCCCGGCGATTCGCGTTGGTCAGGCCGGTCAGCCCGCAAATTGGCACGGATTGCCGCAAATATCTGTGCTGTTTTCTCCGATTGGGTTTTCCCGACGGAGGCCATTCTGGGCATTGAATAAATTCAACTTATCCACAGGAATTTCAGTTAAAATCCAGATAGTTATCCCCAGGAATTTTCACTATCAGCGCGCTTTTTTCTTGCCCGCGGTAAAGGCATTTGGCACGTTTGGATCACCGCAGAGAGTTTTCGGACAGGACGCGGAGCACAAAGACCCCACGGAGCCGGAGGCGAGGAAGCGGGACATCAGTACCGTGACTTCGAGGAAGGCTTGAGGGTTCGAAGCGGAAGGCGAGGGTTCTTCGGGATCAACGCTGGAAACGTCGGAAACTGGGTTGAGTGTGTCAGGTCGGGCAACCGGAATGGCAGGTGGCGGATCGCAAGATACGTCGCAAAATGGGCCAGACGCCCTTTGGGGGGAAAGGTTCAGGAAGGCGTCAGGATGTGTTGGCAACAGCACTATGCGAGGACCGCGTCTGAGCACCTGACGCCTTTTTCCATTGGCTTGAACAATGGAAATACAGGTTCATAGACCGAAGTGGGGCCCGGATAAGTCCATATCCGAGCCCCGTCTGCGTCAGTGTATGCGACCGCGTCTTTTCGCACCTATGCCGACCGGATAGTTGGTATTGTTGCCGATGACAACACAATCTGGTGCCTTCGACACAAAAAATAACAAGACTTGCTGATATGTATGCGTCTGCGATCTATGTTATAAGTCGTCGGGGGGAATGCTATGCAACGTATTTTATTACTGATCGCGGTTCTTGTCGGTGCCGGTTTCCTGTTCGAAGGCTACACAGGCCAGGACATCGGGTTCAACAAGACGTTCGAACTAACCAAAGGTGCGGTATCCGGCGGATTTGCCGGTGGTTACGGTATGGCAACCGATGCCGGCCGGTCTGTAGGTGGCGCAGCATCTGGTATGGCCAATGGGATATCCAACAATATGGGCAGCGTTTTCGGGAAATAGACCCAAGATTCGCAAGAAATCCCAATTTATGGTAAGTTCTCGGCATTTGAATGTGCATTGGGGGGCTTGCTATGCATGTAAGGCTTCTATCAATTGTTGTGTTGCTGTTTGCCGGGTATCTCGCGTTCGGAGGGTATCTTCATGCCAGTATGACCATGACGCCAGAGAATCTGATCGGTGACTTGGGCAACGCAATTGTTGGGGTCGTCAGCAGCGTGAAAAGCGCAATATTTGGCTGACGCCTGAGGAAAACAGACGGAAATTCAGTGCGCCCTTGCAGCGGGCGGCAAAGTGGTTTTTGCGCCAAAGCCGCCAAAGAATTCTTGGGCGGTCGCAAAAGGTATTGCGCCCTCAGGCTTCCAGAAATGCCGCAATGGCGGCTTCGAAAGCCCGTGGATTGTCGGCATGAAGCCAGTGCCCGGCGTTCGGAATTTTCGCGAACCGGGCAGAGGGGAAATATGATTTTATATCGGGGCGATGATCCCGCGTGACATAGTCGCTTTCGGTTCCTGACAGGAACAACGTGGGTCCCTCGAAGCTTCCCGACATCGTTGGAAATCCGATGATACTGGGCATCTCGGCTTCAAGTGCATCAAGGTTCAAACGCCATCGCCGGGCAGGGACATCCAGTGATTGCAATAGAAAGGCGCGCACTCCGGGATCGTCAACGACCGTTTCCAGTTGCGTGTCGGCATCGCGCCGGCTTGTGATTTTGGACATGTCCACAGTGCGCATCGCATCAATCATGGGTTGCTGGGTGTGGGAATAGGCCACAGGGGCGATATCAGCGACAATCAGGCGCCGCACCCGGTCGGGATAGGTCAGCGCCAGTGCCATGGCCGCCTTGCCTCCCATCGAATGGCCCAGAACGTCCGACGTCCCGGAGATGGCATGCGCCAGATCGTCAGCCAGGTCAGGATAGCTATGCGCGTCGGACCAGGGACTTTCCCCGTGATTGCGCATGTCGACCGACGTGACATGCCGCGTGCCCGAAAAGCGCTTGGCAATCACACCCCAATTCCTGGCCGAACCAAAAAGCCCGTGGGCTATCAAAAGCGATGGCTTGTCGGTTGGGGAACCGTAGTGGATGGCATTCAGCATGGCTTTTCTTAGCGCCCGGAACGCGGTATCGCCAGAGCACAATGGACGTCAAGAAGACAGCAGACAGCCTTGCGGCGCGCATGGCGACCCAGCTTAGGGTCAAGGGCGAAGGATTGGCCGAGGTCACGGCCAAGGCCGGGCGTCGTCTGCCAAGGCATATGCGGTCCGCAGCCGAGACGATCGTGCAGGCGCAAACCATGGCAGAACACCCCAAACTCGCCCGATTGGTGGATGAAAGAGAGATCAGACGCGCCGAGCGAAAGCTGGCGAAATACCTCGCACGCCAAAACCCGCGCGCTGAACGGCTGAACGAAACCCTGGACGTGATCGCAAAGATCGCATTCGTGATTTTCGTGATTGTCCTGGCGGTGTTCTTCTTCTTGCTATGGCGCGGCTATCTGACCTGAAATTCAGAGGTTTGGATAAAGCGGGAAGTTCTTGCAAAGAGCAGTGACGTCGCCGCGAACCCGGGTTTCCACAGCCGCGTTTCCGTCTTCTCCGTTTGCGGCGAGTCCGTCAACAACTTCGGTTATCCAGCGCGCGATCTGCCGGAACTCAATCGTCCCGAACCCACGCGTTGTTCCCGCAGGTGTGCCAAGCCGGATGCCGCTGGTGACAAAGGGCTTTTCCGGATCGAACGGCACACCATTTTTGTTGCAGGTGATATGGGCGCGGCCCAGGGCGGCCTCGGTTGCTTTGCCGGTTACGCCTTTGGGGCGCAGGTCCGCAAGCATCAGGTGATTGTCGGTGCCACCCGAAACGATGTCGATCCCGCCTTTCATCAATTCGTCTGCCATTGCGCGCGCGTTTTCGACAACGGCGGCAGCATAGGATTTGAACTCGGGCCGAAGCGCTTCGCCGAAGGCCACCGCCTTGGCCGCGATCACGTGCATCAGGGGTCCTCCCTGAAGGCCCGGAAAAACGGCCGAGTTCATCTTTTTCGCGATCGCTTCGTCGTTTGAAAGGATCAATCCACCCCGGGGACCGCGCAGGGATTTGTGTGTGGTCGAGGTGCAAACGTGGGCATGCGGCACCGGCGAAGGATGCACGCCACCGGCCACAAGACCCGCAATATGGGCCATGTCAACATGCAGATAGGCACCGATTTCGTCGGCAATTTCGCGAAACGCGGCCCAATCCCAGGTGCGCGAATAAGCGGTACCACCCGCAAGGATCAGCTTTGGCTTGTGCTCCAGCGCCTTGGTGCGAACCTCGTCCATGTCCAGAAGCTGATCCTGCTGGCGGACACCGTAGGAAATCACGTTGAACCACTTGCCCGACATATTCACCGGAGACCCATGGGTCAGATGACCGCCGGAATTCAGATCAAGGCCCATGAAGGTGTCGCCGGGCTGCAAGAGCGCCAGAAACACCGCCTGGTTCATCTGACTGCCGGAGTTCGGTTGCACATTGGCAAACCCGGCTCCGAACAGGTCTTTCGCGCGCTCGATGGCAAGCGTTTCGGCGATGTCCACATACTGACAGCCACCGTAATAGCGCTTGCCCGGATAGCCTTCGGCATACTTGTTCGTCAGCACCGTGCCCTGCGCCTCAAGTACAGCGGCCGAAACGATATTCTCGGATGCGATCAGTTCGATCTCTTCGCGCTGACGCCCCAGTTCAGACTGGATGGCGGCATGCAGTTCAGGATCACAGGTCGCAATCGTTTCGGTAAAGAATCCGGCGTCGCGATGAGGGGCGGTCATGGGTGTCCTCCTGAGAAAGGTTGACGGTTTCTAAACGGATTGGGTCGCTGCGAAAAGCACTGAATCCGGCACTTTGGGGTGCCACGGCGTCGCGGCGAAATTATCCGGCCCTTGAGTTTCCCGTCTGCAAGGGCAATCGTGGCCGAAATGCGGGAAGAGGTTCATGCGTCCATCCAAGTCCATTTCGTTTCGCGCCAGTGATGCGCCCGCCGCGGAACTCGCTCTGGCCGACTTGATCAAACGGTACGGACAATCGGAAGTCGAAGACGCCGATGTTGTGGTTGCGCTTGGTGGCGACGGGTTCATGTTGGACACGTTGAAAGACGTTCGCCCCCTGGACAAGCCAGTCTATGGCATGAACCGGGGCACGGTCGGATTTCTGATGAACGAATACGAGGAAAACGACCTGCCCGCCCGGCTTGCCTCGGCCGAAGAGGCCACAATCAATCCTTTGCACATGCGTGCCAAAAGCGGCGATGGCACAATCTCGGAAGGGCTGGCAATTAACGAGGTTTCGCTTTTGCGCGAGGGACCGCAAGCGGCGCGGCTTCAGATCAGCGTGGATGGAAATCTGCGCCTGACCGAATTGGTCTGTGACGGGGCTTTGGTGGCCACGCCGGCGGGGTCGACAGCTTACAATTACTCGGCCCACGGACCTATCTTGCCAATCGGTTCAGAAGTGCTGGCCCTGACCGCCGTTGCGCCTTTTCGCCCCAGACGTTGGCGGGGCGCATTGCTGCCAAAAACCGCGAAGGTGCGATTTGATGTTCAAAACCCGGCAAAGCGCCCGGTGATGGCGGATGCCGACGGAAAACCAGTACGCAATGTGCATTGGGTCGAGGTGCGTAGCGAACCGGACGTGCGCCACCGCATCCTCTTTGACCCAGGACACGGCCTTGAAGAGCGGTTGATCCGCGAACAATTCCTTTAGTTCATCAAGATTTAGACACAAACCACCAATACCAGAGGACGACCGTTTGCGAACCGGAGACATCTTGCCGTGACCAGATTCCTTGCGAAATTCATTCCCATCCTTGTGCTTGCGGCCTGCGGAACAGCGTTGCCAAGGGGCGAGGCGGTGCCAATTCAGAAGGTCTTGGCCGATACAAGGGGTCTGAATTACGAGTGCGTCAACTACGACGCTTCGACTGATTCATGCGAAGGTCTCGCACGCCGCAAAGTGCGTGGCGACAGAATATACTATGACGCCTCGTTCATCTTTCCGGGACCCAATTTCGACGTGATCCGCATGAGCATGGCGGCCGATTTCCGCATTGAAGGTGGCCGCTATTGCGGTGACATGTCGGATGCCGACATCAAGATAGAAGGCAAGTTAAGTGCCGGACAGCGCAGCCTGATCGAAGAAATCATGCTGGCCGAGATGCTTTCATTGGGCGAGGTCTGCGGCGTCTATTACCGCGAAAACGGCCAATACGTCAGCGTCACCACCGACCGTGCCGGGCGTGTCCTGCCCGACGGGGTCGAAAGCGTGCGGTTCTTCAAGCGCCCGAAGCAGCTGCGCCTTATGCCTTAGCGTAGCCGATTTTACCAAGGGCGGTCTTGATTTCATCCAGGATTGCCGGATCGTCGATAGTTGCGGGCATCTTGAATTCCTCGCTGTCCGCGATCTTGACCATGGTGCCGCGCAGGATCTTGCCCGAACGTGTTTTGGGTAGGCGATCCACGACAACTGCGTGTTTGAACGCTGCCACCGGCCCGATCTTTTCACGCACGAGCTTCACGCATTCCTCGATGATATCGTTGTCCGTGCGGTCGGTGCCAGAGTTTGTGCAAAGGAACCCAAGCGGCAACTGCCCTTTCAACTGATCGGTGGCACCGATCACTGCACATTCAGCCACGTCCGGATGACCGGCCAGAACTTCCTCCATCGCACCGGTCGACAGGCGGTGGCCTGCAACGTTGATGACGTCGTCGGTGCGCGCCATGATATAGAGGTAGCCGTCCTCGTCTTTATATCCGGCGTCGCCGGTTTCGTAATACCCGGGGAAATGCTCTAGATAGCTTTTCAAGTAGCGTTCTTCGGCATTCCACAGGTTCGGCAATGTGCCCGGTGGCAAGGGAAGCTTGACCGCGATTGCACCCATGTCGCCCGTCGGCACCTCGTGGCCGCCCTCGTCAAGAATATGCACGTCATACCCAGGCATCGGGACCGAGGGCGAACCAAGCTTGACGGGCAGTTCCTCGATCCCGAGGGGGTTGGCGGCAATGGCCCACCCGGTTTCGGTCTGCCACCAGTGGTCGATCACCGGAACGTTAAGCTGATCCTGTGCCCACTGGATGGTGTCGGGGTCAGCACGTTCGCCCGCCAAGTAGACCGCACGCAGGCCGGCAAGGTCGTATTTCTTGACATAATCGCCCGCCGAATCTTCCCGCTTGACGGCGCGGAAGGCGGTTGGTGCCGTAAAAAAGCTTTTGACGTCATGCTCAGAAATAACCCGCCAGAAAGTGCCTGCGTCGGGCGTGCCGACAGGTTTGCCTTCGAACACAATAGTCGTGTTTCCGGCGATCAGCGGCGCATAGCAGATATAGGAATGCCCCACCACCCAGCCCACATCCGAGGCGGCCCAGAAAACCTCGCCCGGGTTGACGTTATAGATGTTCTTCATTGTCCAGTGCAGTGCCACCAGTTGCCCGCCCGTGTGGCGTATGACCCCCTTTGGCTGGCCAGTGGTGCCCGAGGTGTAAAGAATATAGGCCGGGTGGTTGCCCTCGACGGGCACACAGTCTGCAGGAGCGATTCCGTGCTGAAAATCGTCCCAGTTGACGTCCCGACCGGGTGTTAGATCGGCAACTTCTTGTTCGCGCTGGAAAATCACGCAGAAGTCCGGCTTGTGTGACGCCATCTCGATGGCACCATCCAAAAGCGGCTTGTAATGGACCACGCGCCCGGGTTCCAAACCGCACGAAGCGGCGATAATGCACTTGGGGGCGCAATCGTCGATACGCACCGCCAATTCGTTGGCCGCAAATCCGCCGAAGACCACCGAATGGACCGCCCCGAGACGGGCACAGGCCAGCATGGCTTCCAAGGCTTCGGGCACCATGGGCATGTAGATTATGACGCGGTCGCCTTTTTCGACGCCCTTGGCCCGGAGCGCTCCGGCAAGCGAGGCGACACGATCCTTCAACTCGCCATAGGTGATCGCCCGCTTAGTATGTGTGATCGGGCTGTCATAGATGATGGCCGCTTGATCCCCGCGGCCAGCCTCGACATGGCGATCAACGGCGTTCCAGCAGGTGTTGACCATGCCGTCGGTAAACCATTCGTAAAGTGGAGCCTTGTCGTCGTTCAGTGCTCGCGTGGGCTTTTGATCCCAGTCGATCGCTTCGGCGGCGTCCATCCAGAAACGCTCCGGGTCGCTCTGCCAAGCGCCATAGATTTCGCGATAGCCCATAAACGGTCCTCCTCCAATTCCATGGCGTTGGTGTTACGAGACCGCCCGGCGTTCGCGCAAGTCCCGTTGACGTTGGTCGCGGCAGATGGCCGCAATTTATTTGCAGAATTTGCTGTTGGTCGCTGCAAATTTTTGCAAACCCACGCAATCGCCACACAACATCAGGCAAACTTGGTGCTGTTCTGCAAATTTGCAAAGCCAATCTATCCGTAATGAGCCACCGGCGTTCCTGCCAAAGCCGAGATGTTCAGCAGCCCCCGCGCGGTGATCGACGGCGTCACGATGTGGGCGCGGTTGGCCATGCCCATCAGGATCGGACCAACCTCCAGACCGCCGGCTTTCATCTTGAGGATGTTGCGCACGGCCGACGCGGCGTCGGTGTTGGCAAAAACCAGAACATTGGCCTGCCCCGAGAACCGGGCGTTCGGCATGATCCGTTCGCGGATGTTCACATCAAGCGCCGTGTCGGTGTGCATTTCGCCTTCGTAGGCAAAGTCCTGAGGTTCGGAATCGAGGATTTCAAGCGCCGCTCTCATCCGGCGTCCGGTGTCGCAATCAAGGTTTCCGAACTGGCTGTGACTGCAGAGGGCAATCTTGGGATTCTGTCCGAACCGGCGAACGTGCCGTGCCGCGCCTACGACTGTTTCTGCGATCTGCTCGGCAGTCGGTTCCGGATGGACGTGCGTGTCGGCAATGAACAAGGGGCCATCTTCCAGGATCACCAGGCTGAGGGCGCCGATCGGGTGCCGACCCTCAGTGGCCAGGACCTCGTCAACATAGCGCAGGTGCCACAGATATTGACCGAAGGTGCCGCAGATCAGGCTGTCGGCCTCGCCCCGATGGACCATTACCGCGCCGATGGCGGTATTGTTGGTGCGCATGATCGCGCGAGCCAGTTCCGGCGTGACGCCACGGCGTTCCATCAATTGGTGGTAGGTGGTCCAATAGTCCCGATAGCGAGGGTCGTCTTGAGGGTTGCACAATTCGAAATCCCGTCCAACCTTGATCGGCAGACCCAGGCGGTCGATCCGGGCCTCGACAACCTCGGGTCGGCCAATCAGGACCGGTTTGTCCGCCATCTCTTCCAGCATGGCGGTCGCGGCGCGCAGAACGCGCTCGTTTTCGCCCTCGGCAAAGACGATTGTGCGGCCGACCGTCGAAGCCGCCTCAAAGACCGGTCGCATGATCATCGTCGACTTGAAGACCGACGCGTTCAGGCGATGCTTGTAAGCGTCGATATCGGCAATCGGGCGTGTTGCAACTCCGGTTTCCATTGCAGCCTTGGCCACTGCAACCGCAACAACCCCACTAAGACGCGGATCAAACGGCTTGGGAATCAGATAGTTGCGGCCAAACGTCATCTCTTCGCCGCTATAGGCCGCAGCGGCTTCGGCTGATGTTGTGGCGCGGGCGAGTTTTGCAATGCCCTCCACGCAAGCGATTTTCATTTCGTCATTGATCGTCGTCGCCCCGACATCCAGCGCTCCACGAAAGATAAAGGGAAAACACAGGACGTTGTTGACCTGATTGGGCACGTCCGAGCGACCTGTGGCAATGATCGCGTCGGGTGCCACCTTGCGGACCTCGTCGGGCATGATCTCGGGGTCCGGGTTGGCAAGCGCGAAGACAATAGGAGGTGACGCCATCTTCGCCACCATGGCGCCGTTCAGAACACCGGGGCCAGAGAGACCAAGAAACAGATCGGCGTCGTCGATGACATCATCCAGCGAGCGTGGGCCGCCAGGTTGGGCGAATTCGGCCTTTTGCGGTGTCATGTCCGCTTCGCGCCCTTCATGAACAAGCCCTTCAAGGTCGCAAAGCCAGATGTTTTCGCGTTTCACGCCCAGCTTGACCAGCATATTGAGGCAGGCGATCCCTGCCGCGCCCCCGCCGGTCGAAACGACCTTGATGTCCTCAAAGGATTTTTCCGCCACGCGAAGGGCGTTCGTTGCAGCAGCCCCCACGACGATGGCCGTGCCATGCTGATCGTCGTGAAAGACCGGAATGTTCATGCGCTCGTTGCACAGCTTTTCGACAACGAAACAGTCGGGGGATTTGATGTCTTCAAGGTTGATCGCACCGAATGTGGGTTCCAGGGCACAAACGATGTCGGCCACCCGTTCGGGGTCGCTTTCGTTCAATTCGATGTCAAAACAGTCGATATTGGCAAAGTTCTTGAACAGCACCGCCTTGCCTTCCATCACCGGCTTTGCCGCCAGGCCGCCGATGTTTCCCAGCCCCAAAACCGCCGAACCATTGGTAACAACAGCCACCATATTGGCGCGGGCGGTGAATTTACTGGCCGCCATCGGATCGGCCTTTATTTCAAGGCAGGCCTCGGCCACGCCTGGGCTGTAAGCCAAGGACAGATCGCGACCGTTGGCCAGTGGTTTGGTTGCGCGGATTTCCAGTTTTCCGGGCTTTGGCAATTCGTGGTAATCAAGCGCGGGATGCCGGGCCGGAGTTTCGCGTGCGTCGTGTGTCATCCTGTCCCTCCGACAAATAGTTTAACGCTAAACTATTTTGACTTCTGCCTATGCGCCCGCCGTCAAGCCGTCAATGCGGAATGCGGGCATTCGTGCAGTCTGCGGTGAAGTTTGGCTCGGAGCAAGGGGGTGCGGCTCTTGCCTTCCGCGCAGCGCCGCGCCACCTTGGCCGAAAACAAAGGACACCGCCCATGGACCTGACAGAAGCAGCCGCCGCAGTTCGCCAGAACGCCTATGCGCCTTATTCCAATTTCAAGGTCGGCGCAGCAGTGAAATCCAGATCGGGGAAGGTGTACAGGGGTTGCAATGTTGAGAATACCGCTTATCCCGAAGGCACCTGCGCCGAAGCGGGAGCGATTGCTGCAATGGTGGCAGCCGGCGAGTCATCGCTTACTGAAGTAGCAGTAATTGCAGACAGTCCGGAACCGGTGACGCCCTGCGGTGGTTGTCGCCAGAAGCTTTTCGAATTCGCAACGTCGGATGCAAAAATCACCATGGCGTCGGTTTCCGGCAAGATCGTGACAATGAACGTCTCGGACCTATTGCCGGGCGCCTTTGTGAAATCCCAGATGGAAAAGCACTGACATGGACGCCCGCGCAATCATTGAAAAGCTACGGGACGGTCGCGAACCAACCCAGGCGGAGTTGAACTGGTTTGCCTCGGGGCTGGCAAACAGGGCGGTGTCAGACGCCCAGGCCGGAGCGTTCGCGATGGCAGTTTGTCTTCGCGGCTTGTCAGAAGAAGCGCGGGTCGCGCTGACACTGGCCATGCGCGACAGCGGCGATGTCTTGAAGTGGGACGTGGGCGGCCCTGTTGTGGACAAGCATTCCACCGGCGGAATCGGGGACTGTCCGTCGCTTCTTCTTGCGCCGATGCTGGCGGCGGTTGGGGTGGCAAACCCCATGATTTCGGGCCGTGGGCTTGGGCATACGGGTGGCACGTTGGACAAACTGGAGGCCATTCCCGGAGTTTCGACGGCTGTAGACGAGGCCGGGTTTCGGCGAATGGTCGACGATATCGGATGCGCCATCGTGTCTGCCAGTTCCAGGATCGCGCCCGCGGACAAGAAACTTTATGCGGTACGCGACGTGACCGGCACTGTTGAAAGCATTGATCTGATCACCGCATCCATTCTGTCAAAGAAACTGGCGGCGGGCCTTGATGCGCTGATTTTGGACGTGAAGTATGGCTCGGGCGCATTCATGGAATCTGTCGAGGATGCCAAGGCGCTGGCACGGTCCCTGGTTGACACAGCCAAGGGAGCCGGTTGTCCGACCGTCGCATTGATTACGGACATGAACCAGCCACTGGCCTCGGCCGCGGGCAATGCCCTTGAGATTGCCGAGGTCATGGAGGCACTGACCGAGCCAAAGAACTCGCGTTTGGTCGACCTTACGCTGGCCTTGGGGGCGGAGCTTTTGGTGCTGGCTGGAATTGAGACGGCGCCCGAAGTGGCGGCTGTGAAACTGCGCGACGCCCTGCAATCGGGCGCCGCTGCCGAAAAGTTCGACGCGATGGTTACGGCTCTTGGCGGACCTGCGTCCTTCAGCTCGGATTGGCGTCAGCGTTTGCCCGAGGCCAGTGTTATCCGTGAAATCCCGGCGCCGGCCTCGGGCACGATCACCGGTTTTGACGGCCATGCCATCGGGCTGGCTGTTGTGCGCCTTGGTGGTGGGCGGATGCGCGAAGGTGACCGGATCGACGCGTCGGTCGGGTTCTCTGATATCCTTGCCCTTGGAACCGAGGTTCAAAAGGGCCAGCCAGTGGCCCGCCTTCACGCCGCGAACGAAAAGGCTGCCCTTGCTGCAGAACGTGCGTTCAGGGATAGCCTGACAATTGGGGAGAACAGCGAATTCCCACCCCTAATCATCGAAAAGGTCACCTGATGGCGCGTGCGTTCCTTGTCGTGATGGACAGTGTCGGTGCTGGTGGTGCCCCGGATGCAGACAAGTTCTTCAACGGCGACACGCCAGACACCGGATCAAACACTCTGGCGCATATTGCCGAGGCATGTGCGGATGGAAAGGCAGAAGAGGGGCGGTCGGGACCATTAAACATGCCCAACCTTGATCGACTTGGTTTGGGCCAGGCGGTGCAACTGGCAAGCCAGGCGACGATGGCAGGTTTCCAGGCGGACCCTGAAGGCCTTTGGGTCGCGGCAACCGAGGTTTCCAAGGGCAAGGACACACCCTCGGGCCATTGGGAACTAGCCGGTGTACCGGTGCCGTGGGATTGGCACTATTTCCCCGATGAAGACCCTGCATTCCCCCTGGAAGTCATGGCCGAGGCCGCGCGGCTTGCGGGAACCGAGGGTACGCTTGGGAACTGTCACGCGTCTGGCACTGCGATCATCGAGGAACTGGGCGAAGCGCATCTGAAAACCGGCTGGCCTATCTGCTACACCTCGGTCGACAGCGTGTTTCAGATCGCGGCCCACGAAGAGGCTTTCGGGCTGGAACGCCTGCTGGACATGTGTCGCGGGCTGGCTCCGATGTTGCACGACATGAAAGTGGGTCGTGTAATCGCCCGCCCCTTCCTTGGTGAACCGGGATCCTTTTCACGGACCACTCATCGACGCGATTTTGCCGTCAGCCCCCCTGAGAAAACGCTGTGTGACTGGGTCAGTGACGCTGGCGGAATGGTTCACGCCGTTGGAAAGATCGGAGATATCTTTTCCATGCAGGGGATCGACGACGTTGTGAAAGGTACAGATGCAGACCTGATGGAGCATCTTGTGCGGCTGACCGCCGAGGCCGAAGAGGACAGCCTGACGTTTGCGAATTTCGTCGAATTCGATTCGCTTTTTGGCCATCGCCGCGATGTTTCGGGCTATGCCCGTGCGCTTGAGTGGTTCGACAGCCAACTTCCGCGTGTCATGGGTAATCTTGGCCCTGGTGATCTTATTCTCTTCACGGCCGATCATGGCAACGATCCGACCTGGATCGGCACCGATCACACGCGCGAACGAGTTCCCGTCGTCGGATGGGGCGGGGAGGCACGCGGCATCGGGCAAGTTGGATTCGTCGATGTCGCCGCATCGGTCGCGACGCACCTGGGCCTTGACCAGACTGGCCCCGGCAACAGTTTTCTGACCTAACGCAAGGAACCAACATGAGCGAACACCTTACCCACGTCGATCACCCATTGGTCCAGCACAAGCTGACGCTGATGCGCGAGCAGGACACATCGACGGCCGTGTTCCGCCAGCTCTTGCGCGAGATCAGCACGCTTCTGGCATATGAAGTGACCCGCAACCTGCCCATGACGACCCGCAAGATCGAAACGCCTTTAGTCGAGATGGACGCGCCGGTTCTGGATGGTCGCAAGCTGGCCCTGGTGTCGATCCTCAGGGCCGGGAACGGCTTACTGGATGGTATGCTCGATCTCATCCCCTCGGCGCGCGTGGGGTTTGTCGGGCTTTATCGTGACGAAGAAACCCTTGAACCCGTGCAGTATTATTGCAAATTGCCCGGCGACCTTCAGGACCGGCTGGTTATTGCAGTCGACCCCATGCTGGCGACGGGCAACAGTTCGGTGGCCGCCATTGATCTGATCAAGAAAGCGGGGGCGACGAACATCCGGTTTCTTTGCCTTCTGGCCGCGCCCGAGGGCGTGCAGCGCATGAAAGAGGCGCACCCGGATGTACCAATCGTGACGGCAGCGGTGGACGAGCGGTTGAACGAAAAAGGATATATTGTACCCGGTCTGGGCGATGCGGGCGATCGGATGTTCGGCACCAAGTGAACCTTTACGAATCGTTAACGAATTGTCACCTTGGCCAAACTGCACCCAGGGGATGATACATTGAAACGTTTGCTGATAGTTCCGTTGATATGCGCTGTTTCATCCACTGTATGGGCGGATGATGGAAATCCGGCAGGGCAAATTCCTGACCCTGATAGGTCGGCTTCGGAGTATGTGGACAACCAGGGTTGCCTTTACGAACGTGCAAACGTGGGTGGGTGGACCTTGTGGGTTCAGCGTCTGGACAAAAGCACTGTCGGCTGCCTAAAATCCGAGAAGAAAAGCCTCACTTCCAACGCTTTTGAGTCGATCTAGGCCAATACGACTAGTCTTCGCAGATTCTTTGCAGGGCGATCCAATCACCGTCTTCCAGCATTGGCGCTTCGGATTCCACGCTTGCCTCGATCAAATCACGAGTGCCCTCGCCGGCTATGTCACGGGCAAAGGCATAAGGCTTGCTTGGGACATTCGCCACTTTCATTCGAGCAATCAGGGCATCGTCGGGCACCTTTTCAGGGACCCGCGCAACAACCCACTCGGCCATCCGCTTTAGCGTGTTCTCCGGCAGACGACCTTGCGACAAAAGGGTCAGCGCTGCGCGAAGTCCAGCGCCATTCAATAACCGCGCGAGTGGGTCCTTTTGATTTCGACGCACGTCCTCCGCCAAAAGAAATCCGGCCAGAACTTCGGGCGTTTCGTAGTCTTCGACCAGTTTGTGCGAAATCATGATGGCGCCGCCCGGCAAGTGCCCGGTCTCGGTCAGGGCGGACGGCAGGACGACCAGTTTGGTGGCTAGATCTGGAAATAGTCGTTCTTCCAGGCGACGAAGCGCCCGTTCGCCGGCGGGTGCGTCACATGGCGCGCCGGTCACCCGGTCCATTTCGCTCAAAAGGGTTGCACCAATCGAACTGCGCGCAGCTTCGGGTACGAGAGAGGCCGTGTGCCTGATAATTGCGTTTGGCAGCCACCAGATCGCGACGCCAATGACAAGTATCGCAATCCCGATGGTTATCAGCGTACGCAATCGCCCAGGATGTTTTTGGCCGCGTTCGATGGCCCTCAGGACCTTTTCGACCGCCGTCACCATTTCATCATCAAGCAGTTCAAGTACTTCTTCCGAGTCTTCTCCCGGGCGATAAAGTGCTGGCGTTTCGTCAGGGTTCAATCGCTGGATTGCCGGTAAAGACCAATGGGCCAGGGCCAGACCGTTCGCAGTCGATATCGTGATCGTCGCCTTGCCGATCGAGACGATGACGTCAATGCGTTGAGACTTTTGGTTCGGGCGCCAAATGCCTTCGGCCTCAAGCCGTTGGTATTTCGCAAGTACCGTCACGCCCCCACTGCTCTCCTGCTGTTTTGGGTATCTTAACGGATGCCTTGGGGCCTCACAATCTGCCACCGCTTCTTGCCTTGAATGGAAACTGGGCATAGCAGGGAACCACAGGGAGTGCTGCGATGACTGATGATCCGAAAACGCTTGTTTCAACCGATTGGCTGGCCCGGCATTTGGATAACCCGGACCTTCGTGTATTCGACGCATCCTGGTATTTACCCGACATGAACCGCAATGCCCGCGCCGAATACGACAGGGCGCATGTGCCGGGTGCGCGTTTCTTTGACATCGACGACATCAGCGATCAGCGCTCGGAATTGCCACACATGGTGCCGCCGGTCGAAAAGTTCATGAGCCGTATGCGTGCAATGGGTGTGGGCGACGGCCACCAGGTTGTCGTGTATGACGGGGCCGGTCTGTTTTCGGCCGCGCGGGTCTGGTGGTTGCTGCGGCTCATGGGCAAGACCGATGTCGCCGTTCTGGATGGCGGATTTCCCAAGTGGCAGAGCGAAGGCCACCCGACCGAGGACGAACCACCCATCCTTCGCGACCGGCACATCACGGTGTCGCGCCAAAACCATCTGGTCAAAGACGTCACCCAGGTCGCTGCGGCGTCGAAACTGGGGGACCAACAGATTGTGGATGCCCGCGCACTTGGGCGTTTTCGCGGAGAAGAGCCCGAGCCGCGCGCAGGTCTGCGGGCGGGGCACATTCCTGGATCGACGTGCGTACACTATCGAAGGCTCTTGAACGAAGACGGGACGATGCGCTCTGTGCCCGAGTTGAAAAGCGTTTTCGAGACATCGGGAGTGGATCTTTCACAGCCGGTCATCACAAGTTGCGGCTCGGGTGTCACTGCTGCGATCCTGAGCCTGGCACTGGAACGAATTGGGCACCGTAACCACTCACTCTACGATGGCTCATGGGCGGAATGGGGCATGTTTAGCGAGTTGAAAGTCGAAACCGGATGAGTGTTCAGCGGGCAGGCGAGGAAGTCACCTACACCATCACCTTTCTTGAGATGGAGACGCGACCCGAGTTCGATTGGCCGCACCTGCCGCTTGGGTCGACCGCCGCGCTTTTGAAAGCCGAAAAGCCACCCGTTTGGTGGTTCATGACGCTATATGACGCGGTCGGGCGCGACTATGCCTGGGAAGACGTGCATACTTGGGAACACGATAAGATCGAAGACTGGCTGCGGCGCGACCACCGCGCATTGTTCACTTTGCTCGACCATGGTTGGCCTCAGGGTTTCTTCATTCTTGGCGACGACGGCGACGGGGTCGTCAACCTTGAATACTTCGGCATGGTTCCCGAGGCATTGGGCAAAGGGCTTGGAGGCTGGTTGCTGAAAACAGCCATTCTGACGGCATGGGATTTGCCCGGAACTCGCAAGCTGACAGTGAACACCTGCACCCTGGATCACCCCCGCGCCCTTGCGCTTTATCAGAAAAACGGCTTCATGCCGGTGCGGCGGGAAGAGTGTACGCGCGTTCTGGCCCGAGACCGCGATTTGTCACGGATACCGTCCTAAGGAGCGAGACATGCTGACCGAACTGACGCAGCAACCCCCCGACAAGATCCTGGAACTCATGCAAATGTTCCGCGACGATCCACGCGAACGAAAGATCGACCTGGGTGTCGGAGTCTACAAGAACGCCGAGGGTGTCACGCCCGTGATGCGAGCCGTGAAAACGGCCGAGGCGCAGCTTGTTCGGGATCAGGGAACCAAGGCCTATACCAGTCTGATTGGTGATCCGGCATTTTCGACGGCCATGCGGAGACTTGTCCTGGGCGACAGTGTTGATGCCGGTCGCGTGGCGGCCGCCGCCACGCCGGGCGGCACGGGCGCGATACGACAAGGCCTGGAGCTGATCCAATACGCAGACCGCGACGCCTCAGTCTGGGTGTCATCGCCAACTTGGCCCAACCATCTGACGATCATCAAATATCTTGGCGTTCCGATGCGGGAGTACCGGTACTTTGACGCCACTACGCGCGGTGTGGATTTCGCTGGCATGATGGAGGACCTGAAGGACGTCAAGAAAGGCGACGTGGTTTTGCTTCATGGCTGCTGTCACAACCCGACCGGCGCCAACCTAACGGGCGACCAATGGACTGAAGTGGCCGACCATCTTGAGGCCACAGGAGCGGTACCCTTCGTCGACATCGCCTATCAGGGCTTTGGGGACGGGTTGGAGGAAGATGCGTCGGGTGTCCGACATCTGGCGTCCCGGATGCCAGAGATGATCATTGCCGCCAGTTGCTCGAAGAATTTCGGTGTCTATCGCGAACGGACCGGGCTTTTGATGGCGATTGCCCCGGATGCAAAGTTCAAGGGCGAGGCTCAGGCAACGCTTGCTTTCCTCAACCGGCAAAACTTTTCCTTTCCGCCAGATCATGGGGCGCGCGTTGTTCAAATGATCCTGGATGATTCTGCGTTGCGCGCCGATTGGCAGGCTGAACTGGAAGATGTGCGCAAAGGTATGCTTGGATTGCGCGAACAACTGGCCAACGAATTGCGACAGAGAAGCAACTCGGACCGTTTCGATTTCATCGCCAGGCACAGAGGCATGTTTTCACGCATTGGAGCAACACCAGAGCAGGTGCTGGAACTGCGTGAAAAGCACGGCGTCTATATGGTGGGTGACAGCCGCATGAACATCGCCGGGCTGAATGCGGCTACCGTGCCAATCCTGGCCCAGGCAATCGTTGACGTTGGTGTCTAACTTCTAACCAATGAAATTGCGCTGCGCTTTCGTTCATCTTTGATCTGCCTGTCGATCAGGCGTGTGAGCCAGGTCATGGTGTATCGCTCGCTTCGCGGCCAAAAGAGCGGGCCTGTCAGCCGTTCTCGCGCAGTACGGCACCCGCAAGATAGAGCGACCCACAGATCAAAACCCGCGCCTTGGGAGTGTCTGCGACAATGTCGGCAAGCGCATCGGCGACCGAAGCGGCGGTGACGGCGTCAAAACCTACGGATTTGGCGGCGGCTTCGGTGTCTTCGGCTGAAAGCGTGGCGGTCTCGCCCGGAATGGCCACGGCGTGCAGACTTTCGGCAACCTTTTTCAGGGGCGCAAGATACCCCGTGACATCCTTGGTCGATAGCATCCCGCAAATCAGGTGCGTCGGTCGGGAGGGCATTGATTTCAAAGTTTCGACCAGGGCTTCGGCGGCAGCCGGGTTGTGCCCCCCATCCAACCAAAGCTCGGCTTCGGGTGCTGCCTCCAGCAACGGCCCTTCCTTCAAACGCTGCATCCGGGCGGGCCAAAAAGCGGAACTCACTGCCCCGATGCAAGCGCTTTCATCGAATCCGAGATGTCTGAGAGCGGCAACCGCCATGCCCGCATTTCCCAACTGGTGAGGTCCCCGCAGATTCGGAAGCGGCAAATCCAAAAGCCCGGATTCATCCTGATAGATCATCCGTCCGCGCTCTTCCCAGACGTGCCAGTGCTGACCATGCACAATCAACGGAGCCCCTAACCTGCGGGCCTCGTCCTCGATAACGGACAAGCCTTCTTCGTGCTGGGGCCCGACAACCACCGGGACGCCTCGCTTGATGATCCCGGCCTTCTGAAATGCGATTTCGGCAATGGTTTCGCCCAGGAACTGCTGATGGTCCAGATCGACCTTGGTGATGATTGTAAGGCGCGGATTGTCAACGACATTGGTGGCGTCGTGGCGCCCGCCAAGACCCACCTCAAGCAATGTCCAATCGGCCTTCACCTTGGCGAACGCCAAAAAAGCGGCGACCGTTGTAATCTCGAAATAGGTGATCGTTTCGCCGTCATTGGCGGTATAGACCTCGTCAAGAAGGCTGATCAGTTCGGGCTCGGAAATCAGCTTTCCGGCAACCCGGATGCGTTCGTGAAATCGTGCCAGATGTGGCGAAGTATAGGCGTGGACGGTTTGACCCGCCGATTCCAACCCGGCCCGGATCATCGCCTGCGTGGACCCTTTTCCATTGGTTCCCGCCAAATGGATGATCGGAGGCAAATCAAGCTCTGGATTACCAACAGCCTCAAGGCATCGCCCCATGCGATCCAAAGTCAGATCAATGACCTTGGGATGCAGCCGTTGCATCCGTTCAAGCACGGCGTCTGAGGAGGAGAAATTTGTCAAGACAGGGAGCCTCGGTCAGCCGTCGGCGGATTGGGCCTGGGACGCATCAGTCTGGGCCTCGGGTGTTTCAACCATGTCGGGGGCAGGAAGTTCGCCTGTGACCGCAGGTGGCTCATGCATCAACATCCGGATAATGCTGACCAATTCATTTTTCATGTCGCGCCGGTGGGTCACCCGATCAAGCATGCCGTGATCCAGAAGATATTCGGCCCGTTGGAAGCCCTCGGGCAGTTTTTCGCGGATCGTCTGTTCGATGACGCGCGGGCCGGCAAAGCAGATCAATGCGTTCGGCTCGGCAATATGGACATCGCCCAGCATGGCATAAGACGCGGTGACGCCCCCGGTCGTGGGATGGGTCAGCACAACAATATAGGGCAGGCCCGCATCGCGGACCATTTCAACGGCGACAGTCGTGCGCGGCATTTGCATGAGCGACAGGATGCCTTCCTGCATCCGCGCACCTCCGGCTGCGGAGAACAGCACCAGAGGGCGCTTCCGTTGCACTGCGCGTTGTGCAGCCGCGATGATCGCATTGCCAACAAACATGCCCATGGACCCGCCCATGAAACTGAAATCCTGGCAAGCCACGACTATTGGCGTCCGCCCGATTTCACCTTCGGCGACAATCATGGCCTCTTTCTCGCCGGTGTCCCTTTGCGCAGTGCGAAGTCGATCAGGGTACTTTTTCTGATCGCGGAACGTCAAAGGGTCTGTCGTTGGCTGGGGAACTTCAAATTCGGTGAAGACGCCGTTGTCGAACAGCGCCGTCAAGCGATCCCGTGCCGAAAGCGCCATGTGGTGATCGCAGCTTGAGCATACGCCAAGGTTTTCGGTCAGTTCCCGATGAAACAGCATGGTGCCGCATTCAGGGCATTTCGACCAAAGGTTTTCAGGCACTTCCCGACGCGAGAAGAGCGAATTGATCTTTGGACGAACGTAGTTGGATATCCAGTTCATATGTGCTGCCCGTATGTGTTGGATCCAGTTAATCCGAGCAAGATCAAATTGCAATCAGACTGACAAAAGCCGCCGGATCAATGCCCAGATTGCCGTAAGCGCTAAAATTTCTATGGCAATCAAAGGGGTGGCGGTCATTTGCTCGGAAAAAGACATGGTGCTGCGGTATAATCCCAATCCTCCCAGCGATTCCTGCCCGGATACGAATAGGACGGTCAAAGTATTGTTTGCAAAGTGAAACCCCCATGCTGCGCCGATGCTTCCCGTACGCGCAGTCAGATCAGCGGCAAGGATCCCGAAGAGGATTGCAACCAATACAACTGACAGAGCCGGAAGAATAGGCAAGGATGGCATGAAGTGAAGCGCACCGAACAACAGCGCGGGCACTATCATCCAAACCTTTGGATTGGAAAATCGGGCTGCAATTTGGCTTTGCAGATACCCTCGGAACAGAACTTCTTCTGACCCGGTTTGTGCGGCAACGACCAAAAGACCAAGCGGAAACCAGACCAGCCACAGCCAGGGATCAAGGTTGGGTACCGGCGATGAAATGAACGGAAGGAGCGCGGCCGCGAAAACCGCCATGGCGGCCCAACTTGCCCCGGCGGCAACCATGAAGTGGCGCAGAGTGCGCGGACCGGGACCGACCAACGAAACCGGACCACGGCCATGCCAGAAACGCGCGGCAAGCAAGGTTCCGACGCCCATGCCGACGACCAGAAACAGATACAATGCGGTGCCGGCCGGTTTTTGGTCTTCAAGTCGCATCACATCCGTCATCGCGGCGCTTAGCGGGACGTCCATTCGCAACGCGGCTAACCACACAACACCGATCACCCAGACGAAGGTAACGACCACGATGCTGGCCAGGCCAAATCCTAGGCGCCAGAGCGAGGCCTTGGACCGGGCGTCCTCGATCATGATAGCAAAGCGGGGAAAATTCATGGCAAGACCCTAGAAAGCTTTCGGCCCACGTCAATGCAGGAAGCTGCCAAGAAAGCTGGAAATTGCGCCAAGCGATCTTGCCCCTGCATCCGGCGGCGTCTATGCCTTCGGTCGCAGAACCGGGGAGGCACGCCATGCTGAAGAAAAAGTTCGACAAGACCCATTTGCCCAGCCGTCATGTGACAGAAGGGCCGGCGCGGGCACCACATCGGTCGTATTATTATGCCATGGGGATCTCGGAAGAAGAGATCGCACAACCCTTCATCGGTGTTGCCACTTGCTGGAACGAGGCCGCCCCCTGCAACATCGCGTTGAACCGGCAGGCCCAGGCCGTGAAACTGGGTGTCAAGGAAGGTTCTGGCACACCACGCGAATTCACCACGATCACCGTGACGGACGGCATTGCCATGGGACACGAAGGCATGCGGTCGTCGCTGGCCAGTCGAGAAGCCATCGCGGACACAGTCGAATTGACTATGCGCGGCCATTGCTATGACGCCATCGTCGGGCTTGCCGGATGCGACAAGTCGCTGCCGGGGATGATGATGGCGATGGTGCGTCTGAACGTGCCCAGCGTCTTCATCTATGGCGGTTCGATCATGCCGGGCCGGTTCCAGGGCCGGGACGTCACCGTGCAGGACGTGTTCGAAGCCGTCGGCCGACATCAGGCCGGTGCCAATTCTGACGAGGAATTGCGCGCCCTTGAAAAGGTTGCCTGTCCCTCGGCCGGGGCCTGCGGCGGTCAGTTTACCGCCAACACGATGGCCTGCGTCTCCGAAGCGATCGGCCTGGCACTTTTGAACTCTTCCGGCGCACCCGCGCCTTATGAAAGCCGTGATGCCTATGCGACCGCCAGTGGTCTGGCGGTGATGGAACTTTTGGAAAGGAATATCCGCGCCCGCGACGTTGTAACCCGGAAATCCCTTGAAAATGCGGCGCGCGTGGTGGCTTGCACTGGTGGGTCGACCAATGCCGGGTTGCACCTGCCCGCCATTGCCCATGAGGCCGGGATTGATTTCGACCTTGATGACGTCTGTGACATATTCCGCGACACACCGTATTTCGTTGATCTGAAACCGGGTGGCCAATACGTGGCCAAGGACCTTTACGAAGTCGGCGGTGTTCCCGTCGTGATGAAGGAACTGCGTAAAGCTGGTCTGATCCACGAGGATTGCATCACCGCCAATGGCATCACGATTGGCGAGGCATTGGACACGGTCGAGGGCCATGCCGATGGTCGAGTGATCTTTCCAGTCGACAAGCCCATCACTGAGACCGGTGGCGTTGTCGGGTTGAAAGGGAACCTTGCCCCGGATAGCGCTATCGTCAAAGTTGCCGGGATGAGCGAAGATGAACAGGTCTTCACCGGCCCGGCACGTGTTTTCGAATGCGAGGAAGATGCTTTCGAAGCGGTCAAGGCCCGCACTTACAAGGAAGGCGAGGTTCTGGTGATCCGCAACGAAGGCCCCGCAGGCGGTCCGGGCATGCGCGAGATGCTGGCAACCACGGCAGCTTTGTCTGGTCAGGGCATGGGCAAGAAAGTCGCTCTGATCACAGACGGTCGGTTTTCGGGCGCAACGCGCGGTTTCTGCGTCGGCCACGTCGGCCCTGAATCGGCTCATGGCGGTCCGATTGCCTTGTTGGAAGACGGCGATGTGATCACTATTGACGCCATCAAGGGCGAACTTTCCGTCGCGCTTTCCAACGAGGAACTGGCCGCGCGCAAAGCCAACTGGACGGGTGCGCGTGAGACGATTTACCAGTCTGGTGCTCTCTGGAAATACGCCCAACTGGTTGGCTCGACACGCCTCGGTGCCGTGACCCACCCCGGTGCCAAGAAGGAAGCGCACGTCTATGCGGATCTCTAAGCTTTCCATCACCTTGTGTGCCCTTTTGTTGGGCGGCTGTGCCGAGGGGTTCAACGTGACTCGCAATGCGCCAAGCAGCATCCAGTTGCCCAATGGAACGGTCGTCGCGGCGGCTCGGGGCTGGTGCGTCGATACCTCGACGTCTCGCGCACGTGGCGACACGGCAGTGGTGGTATTGGGAAGTTGTGCTGCCCTGGCCGGTAATGCCCTTGCCCCACGGCCCGATGTGCCTGGCGTTGTCACGGTTTCGGTGGAAAGCGAAGCTGGAGTATCGCCTTCACCCAAAGAACTGGAGACCTTTTTCGTCTCGGATGCAGGGCGTGCTGCTTTGGCCCATGATGGCCGGGCCGAAAGTGTCGACATTCTTGAAACCCGCCGCGAAGACGACCTGTTCATCTTGCAAGCCGAGGATCAAAGCGCGCTCCCCGGAGCATCGCCGGTTACGTGGCGGGCGCTGTTCGATCTGGAGGGGCGGTTCGTATCGGTTTCGCTCTATGGACTGTCAGATCGTCCAATCGGTCGAAGCGAGGGTCTTCAGACGCTGGAAGCGCAGGTCGATCGGTTGATTGCGGCGAATGACCCTTGAGGGGCGACTTATCCACAGAAAGTTACGTCTGAACGTCGCGCAACATATTGCCTGTATTTGGTAGCCGTTGGTAAGGTGCATACCAGACCATGTAGGCACAGCGATGTCCGGACCACTATCAGGATTGCTAGACAAACGCACCCTTCGCCGTTGGGAAAGGGCGGCGGCACGGGTTGATTCAGTCGATGCCTCGGAACTGAAGGCGCTGAGAACCAGGGCGAGGGCGCTCAGTCGACGCGTTGACCGCGTGCTGCATGTGGCGGAAGGGCGGTTGGCATTGCCCCTTGCCGGGCAGGCAGCAATTCGCCGCCCGATGCACTCGGATTGGGCCTGGCGACCCGAGTTGTGGAGCGGGCCGGTTAAGCCGTGTGGCCTAGCTTCGGTTGCCAATAAGACATCCATTGGGCGAGAGGCAAAGCTATTCCACGATTGTGCGTTGTCAGAGCTTTCGATCCGCCAGGTCCGCAACACCCGCGCCGAGGACATTGCCCCATATGGTGTCCGGTTGGATGTGTTTCGCTTTGATGGATCATTTCTGAGCCTTGTGGTCGATTTGCCGGATCCCGGACTGGATGGATTATCCCGTCGGCATCTGATCCGCCTTGAGATTCGCGCCGAGACTGAGAAACCGCTTGAAATCTTCGGGCGCCTGAATGTGCGTCACGGTCCCAACGTAGAACAACTGGTCCGCGAATTTTCGGGCTCGACGGGCGAGTTTGCTGTAGAGTTCGATTTGTCCGCCACCCGCATGAACGCGGCGCGGGTCGAACGGGCTTGGCTGGACCTGATTTTCGAGGGCCCGGAAATGAACGAGATCGTGTTGAGGGACGTTACACTAAGTCGACGCCCCCGTGCCGAGATTTGAGAGGATCGGTTTCTTTGTCTGAGACGACGCTCATACGCATGCGTCTGGCAGAAGGGGTCTGGGAGGGCCTTTTGTCGGCCCGCGATGCCACGGCGCCGCGGTTGTTGTTGCGTCACAAGGATGAATTGGTCGGCGAACCCGAAGCGGTTGTCGCCGGTGAAGGCCCCGAAGGCACGGCGAATTGGTTGGTCAGGTTCAGGCTTCCAGTTGAGCGAATTTCCGACGGCATTCAGACTTTCACGATCGAAGACGCCGAGACCGGTGACGCTCTGGCCCATGAAACGGTGGTTGCAGGCGAAGTTCTTGAAGAGGACATTCGTGCAGAGGTGTCACTGCTAAGGGCCGAACTTGATCTGCTGAAGCGCGCGTTTCGGCGACATTGCTCGGAAGAGTGAAGCGCGTTACGTCATTCTGACGCCAAAATATATCGCTTGTCGCAGTATCCGCATTCGACCCAGCCCGTTTTCGGGTCGACTAGAAGCCAGACCCTTGGGTGGCCCAGTGCGCCTTCTCCGCCATCGCAGGCAACCCGCGTTGTTGTCACCGTTTCTGTCTCGGGCGGCGGTTGTGTCTTGGCAGTGTCAGAACTCATGTTCGTCCCATTCCCTGAAATTCGGTCGCGAGCCAGAGTGTAGCTTTCGCAGGCCCGCTCGCAAGTGCCAACTCGGGCCGTCCTCAGCCAGGCTGAAGCATACGTCCCATCGGACGCCCGGCCAATACATGCAGATGGAAATGTTGAACTTCCTGAACCCCATCATGACCCGAATTGGCAATCATCCGATAGCCACCGCCGACGTCCGGGGCAATTCGCAGATCAGAACAAATCACTGCAAAAGTTCGCCAAAAATCAAGAACTTCGGTATCGCTTGCTTCTGCGGCGAAGTGATCGGCCGTGACATAGGCGCCCTTGGGGATCACCAGCACATGGTGCGGAGCTTGCGGCTGAATGTCATGAAAGGCCAGTGTGTGTTCGGTCTCGGTGTGGGTGTTGTTTGGGATCTCGCCACGCAAAATTTTAGCAAAGATGTTCTGGTCGTCATAAGTATAGGCCATCGGTATCCTCAATCGACAAAGATGTACTCGGTTGCCGCGATTTCGAGCGCCTTGGCGCGATCAAGTCCAAGGAATTCGGCAAGCGGCGTTGTGTTTTCTTCGGCTGTAGCCTTTTCGCGGAAGCGATAGAATTCAGGGAAGTTCTGATCACGGATCAACTCGCTTTCCCGAAAAACATCGTTGCGAATTGTGGGGACAAGCGTCTGAAACGTCTCTGGCGATGTATGCTCGCCGGCAAGGCCCACGCGTTTGGCGTGGCCTTCAAGGTATTCGTCGCTGTACAGACAGTCGATCTCTAAAAGCCGGGTTTCGCTGCGGTCCGAATAGAAGTCCCGGAAAAGCTCAAGGTTTGCAGGATCAAGGCAGATGAGCAACGTGTCTGTTTCAAAATAGTCAAACAGCATCCGCATCAGGGCCCGCCGGTGGCGCGTGCGCTTGCCAAGCGTTGCCTGGATCCCCCCAAGGTCGGGCAGGGGCGTCGCTTCTTCGTCGAAGAGGTATTCAATGGTTGGCAAGTTCGACACCGAACCGATTCGATCAAGCAACCGCTTGGCCACGTGCCACTTCTTGCAGGTTACGATCAGGAGGGACCTTTCACGGCCAATGGTCGAATCCTTTTCCCAGAACCGGGGCGCGAAACGTTCGCCAATCCGACCTTGTCCAGTCAGAAAGGAAAACAGTCTGCGGCCCTCGTCCGACGGTTGGAAGCGAACCCCTTCTTTGGCATAAAGTTCGCCCAGCTTGGACTTCAGATCATGCGCGTCGGTGCTGATCTTGCGGGCAAAAGAGAAATCCTGAGCCAAAAGAAGGTCGTAGTGATCGTTGTAAAACGTAACTGGCATCCCATAGTCCGAGAACATCAGAAAGGTGAGCGTCCGGCAGTCAATCTCGGATTCAGGCACCAGATGGCGCACAAGCGTCTGAAAGAATGTTTCGTCAGGGATCCACGTGGTCTTGAAAAATCGAACAACGTCGCGGCGTTCGGATATGAACTCTAGTATTGCCTCGGCAGTTTGGCGCCTGAGGCACCACCACTGGCTGCCGATCATCATTTGAATGTCGCCCGGCACCTTGCGCGTCAGCCCGAGTTTTCTCTGGAGATTGAATGCCGCATAGAAAAGTTTGGCCTGGCTGCGTTCGTTGAACCAGTGACGATAAACTAGGCGTTCTTCCTTGAAACCGGTTTTGATCCAGTCGCTTTCAAAGAAATCATAGCTTTCGATAAAGTCGGCATCCCGGCCATCCAGAAATTCCCGCGTGTATTCCGCGGTCTTGATGGGCATGCAATCACCCGAAAGCATGTAAAAATGCGTCGCCCGCGGAAAGGCATCGACTGCGGCTTGCAGCGTGTTGATGGTTGCGCCGACCAGGCTCCACTCTCCCCAGCCGCATTTCAGCCGGTTCTTTGGGAACACGACGTTCGCATTGTCGGCCAATTCGGCTTGCAGACGATCATAATCGGATTTCGGTGATCGCGCGTCGAAGTGGATCGCCATCACATCGCCCATGGCCGTTAACTGCCGTGCCTGTGCAACAATCGACGCGACATTCTTGTGGCACAAAAGTATATAGGCGATTTGCGCCAAGCCTTGTCACCCTGCTGTTCGATACCTCTTGAACCTGTTTAGACCAAGTCGTGGGATTGAAGAAACCTCAGAAGTTTGCTTTTTACTCGCAAATAGGTTCCGTACACACGGAAAAGGTGATTGCAGAGGTTAGGGTTTCGCCAGATGGGCTTTCCCGGCACATGGATGACAGAGAGCGAAAGCGTGGTTTACCGCGTGGTGCCGAAGTGTGCCTGTTCGACCATTGGTCAAATCATGTACTTTTCGGACCACGGAGAATTCTTCGACGGCGACATCCATGATGCCAAAAGTGGCATTCACAAGTGGGCACAGGAAGAAAGTCATCAGCCGATCGAAGAAAACGTGCGTGACAAGGACACCTTCGCTTTTACCTTCGTCCGCAATCCCTACACGCGCATTCTCTCGTCGTTTTTTGACAAGATATGCGGCATTCAAAGGAATGGTCAGCGCTACCGTGGCAATCTGATCCCGCAGTTGGCGCAGAACTACGGCATCGACGTTGAAGGGGATTTCGACCAGATCGCCATGTTCCGCCGGTTCCTGCTGTTTGCACGCGACACGATCCGTTTTCGCAAGCCAATGGACCCCGACATTCACTGGTCATCAATGGCCGGCCATATTTCGACCTTCGTTGCCAATGGCGGGCGCTATGATCGCATTTTGTGGACCGAGAAATTCAACGAAGGCATGCAGGATGTTCTGGACCATATCCCGGTCAAGGTGCCCGTAGATCTGGGCAGTATGCCGCGCTTCAACGAAAGCGAAGGCCACGGTCCCCAAAGGGCTCATCCGGTCGAGGATTTCTTCGACGATTTGTCGATGCATCTGGTCTATGAAATCTATAAGCCCGACTTCAACCTGTTCTCTTATGACTTCCAGAACCCGGCAAACCCATTGCCGATTGGAGAAATCGACCTGGAAGAAGTCCACAAAAAACTTGGCGACTAATCCAAGCGCGAATCGCCTGGTCAAGCTGCGCTGCAGCATTGCCCAAACAGGTGGGCTCAATGATATATCCACAAGGTTCAGGACATTTCCCATCCAAATTCAGCATATTAGTGGCGATTTTTTGTGAATTTACCTTCACTCAGATGTTCCGTGAGCCGACCTTTCGTCTTATAGTCTGTCTGGTTCTCGGGCCGAAATACTCGGCAGGCAAACTCGGGGGGAAAGATGATAAGATCCGAACTGGTGCAGAAGATTGCTGACGAGAACCCTCACCTGTACCAACGAGATGTTGAGCGCATTGTCGCGACCATTTTCGATGAGGTGATCGAAGCCATGTCGCGCGGCGACCGGGTCGAGCTTCGAGGTTTTGGTGCATTCTCGGTCAAGAAACGGGATGCGCGCGTTGGCCGCAATCCCCGCACAGGCGACAGCGTTCAGGTCGAAGAAAAACACGTGCCATTCTTCAAGACCGGAAAACTCTTGCGGGATCGGCTGAACGGAAAAGCCTAATGCGTTTGATCCGCATGATCATACTGGCTGTTGTGGCCATTATTCTTGTGACCATCGCTCTTGCCAATCGTGACCCGCTGACACTTCGGCTTTTGCCGGAAGAATTGTCGCGTCTGCTTGGCTTCAGTTGGGATATCACCTTGCCGGTCTTTGCCGTACTGCTTGGCGCGGTGCTCGCCGGTTTGGCCTTGGGGTTCATCTGGGAGTGGGTGCGCGAGCACAAGCACCGTGCGACCGCCGCAGCCGAACGTAAGGAACGTCAACGCTTGGAACAGGAAGTCAAGAAAGTCGCACCTTCCCCAAATACAGGCGACGATGTGCTGGCTTTGCTTGAGGGCCGCTAGCCCCGGGGATAAACCCTTTTCATGGCTTCTGCGATACGCACGAAAATCTGTGGTATTTCGACTGTCGACTCCCTGAACACTGCTGTGGATGCGGGGGCGGCTTATGTCGGATTTGTTTTCTTTCCAAAATCACCGCGCTATCTGGAATTGGCCCAAGCGAATGCTCTGGCCATCGAAGTGCCACCAGGAGTCGCCAAAGTGGCACTGGTGGTCAACGCCGATGACGCCGAACTCGATGCCATCACAGCACACGTACCGCTTGATATGCTGCAGCTTCACGGTGCGGAAACTCCTGAACGGGTAAGCGAGGTGCGCGAAAAGTTCGGCCTGCCCGTCATGAAGGCGATTGGTGTGGCGGATCAATCGGATGTCGCGAAGATCGACACCTATTCACGGGTCGCGGATCAGCTTTTGATTGACGCCAAACCGCCATCCCAAGGCGGGCTTCCGGGCGGGAATGGCCTGACCTTCGACTGGCGGCTGATTGCCAATCGACGGTGGAGCGTTCCCTGGATGCTGGCTGGCGGTCTTGTGCCGGAGAATGTGGCCGAAGCGATTGCGCTGACAGGTGCCAAACAAGTCGATGTCTCGACCGGTGTAGAAAGCGCGCCTGGCGTCAAAGACAACGATCTGATCCGTGCCTTTCTTCGGGCCGTGAGATGAAGGTGCGTTTTCGCGAGGCGACCGAGGCGGACCTTCCCGCCGCGGTGGCCCTGATGACCGACGACATACTGGGGCAGGGCCGCGAAGGAGCTGACTTTGGGATCTATCTTGAGGCATTTAGGGCGATGGCGGCCGAACCCTGCAATTTTCTGATTGTAGGTGAAACTGCTACGGTCGATGTGGTTGCCGTGTATCAGTTCACCCTGATGACCGGGATCGCCCAGAAAGGGTTGCGCCGTGCCCAGATCGAAGCGATCCGTGTTGCCTCCGATCTTCGGGGGAAGGGTATCGGCAAAATGCTCATGGACGACGCCGAGGATCGGGCGCGAAGTGCCGGGGCGCGCCTTTTGCAGTTGACGACCAATAGGGAGCGCGATCGCACGCACGCCTTTTATCGCCGTCAGGGATATGTGGACACTCACCTGGGTTTCAAGAAACCTCTCTGAGACTACTCCGGATCAACGGTTGCCGAATAATTCGTCAAGGATGTTGATGATCACCCTTTCGGCAGTGTTGCCACCAGAGTTGCGGCGTTGCCGTTCGCGTCCAGGAGTGGTCACGGCGACTGTCTCGGGAACCGACATTGGTAAAGCACGGGGCGGCAGACCTTCGTGGATTCGGGTCATCGCCTCTTTCCAGATTTCAGCCGGAAGCCCGCCGCCGCCGACACCGGTAAGCGGCGTGTTGTCGTCGTATCCCATCCAGACGCCAGCCACGTAATCAGCCGTAAAGCCGATGAACCAGGCATCGCGCGAGGCTTGCGTCGTGCCGGTTTTGCCCGCGACTTCGCGCCCCGGCAAAAGCCCGCGCCGACCGGTGCCTCGCTCGACGACCTGATGCATCATATAGACCAGTTCCTTGGCGGCTTTCGGGCTGATCACCCTTTCACCGATGCCGCCTTCTTGTTCAAGAAGCGACGAGTTGTCCCCTTTCAGGCGCAATTCGACCAGCCCGTACGGTTCAACAGACGAGCCGCCATTCAGGATACCGGCATAGGCCCCCGTCATTTCCAACAGTGTCGACTCCGAGGTGCCAAGGGCGATGGCGGGGCCAACGGCCAGATCGCTCTCAATCCCGAAATCGGCGGCGATCTTGACCACGGCTTCGCGCCCAACCCGCTCCAGGATCTTCACAGCCGGGATGTTGCGCGACTGGGCCAGAGCCTGGGTCAGGGTCATCTTGCCCTTGAAATCCTTGGTGTAGTTCTTTGGGCACCACTGGCCCGAGCCGGGTACGTCCAGGCAATAGGGTTCATCCGTGACGGCCGCATTGGGCGAAAACCCTAGATCGAGCGCTGCGGCATAGACAAAAGGTTTGAACGACGATCCTGTCTGACGTTTTGCCTGAATGGCGCGGTTGAATTGCCCGGCGACACCCTTGAACTTGCGTCCGCCCACCATGGCGCGCACAGCGCCATCGGCACTCATCACAACAATGGCAGCCTGAGCTTTTGAACCCGACTTGACCTTGGTGTCGAAAATGAACTGAAGCGCCTCTTCGGCATCGCTTTGGATCTTCTGGTCAAACGTGGTGCGGATCACGACATCTTCGGTGGTTTCCTCGGTTAGGTAATTCGGGCCTTGGTCCATCACCCAATCGGCAAAGTACCCGCCCGCCCGGGCCTCGGCCGCGGAAGAAAGCTGCGCGGGATATTCCCTGGCATCGCGTGCATCTTCAGCCGAAAGATATCCCTGTTCTTCCATTAACTTGAGGATCGTGGCCGCCCTGTCGCGGCTGCGCTGCAAATTCGCCGTCGGGGCATATCGGCTTGGCGCCTTCAGAAGACCGGCAAGCATTGCGGCCTCGGAGGGAAGAACTTCGTTGGCCGAAATGCCGAAATACCGTTGCGCCGCGGCCTCGAAACCCCGCGCGCCTGCGCCAAGATAGGCGCGGTTAAGATAGATCGTCAGGATATCATCCTTGGAATACCTGAGCTCCATCGCGAGAGCATAGAGCGCTTCCTTCACCTTGCGCACCAAGGTGGTACGGCGGCAATCGGCTTCAAACTCGGCCTCGGTCATACCGCTGGCTGGCGTATAGCGCGTGCCCAGACACAACAGCTTGGCAGTTTGCTGGGTGATGGTCGAACCACCGTGCCCGGACAAGGGACCCCGTCCCTCGGAAAGGTTGATCCGCACCGCACTTGCGATGCCCCGTGGCGAGATGCCGAAATGGCCATAGAACCGCTTGTCCTCGGTGGCGATCACGGCATTCTTAAGATGCGGGGATACGGAATTTGCGGTGATCTGTCCTCCAAATTGCTCGCCCCGCCAGGCAAAGACCTTTCCATCCCGGTCCAGCAACGTCACCGACCCCCGCGAACGGCCGTCAACAAGTGCTGAAACCGGTGGAAGTGTTGCAGTATAGAAAAGCACAGCCCCCATGATTGCCAGCGTGACAAGGGCTGTGATGCGCCAGCCAATGCCCCAGATCAGGCGGGTAACAAGCCGCATTAGCCACACAAGCGGATTGCGCGACGTCTTTTTCTTGGGCGCCCGCCGTTTTCGCGGGGCCTTTCTTGTTGATTTCGCCGAGGCGCGTTTGTCAGCCACCAGGGCCGGTCGCGTTTTTTTTGACCCACTCATAACTTGGTCCATTGTCCTGCCTGTCGGACAGATTACGATGTTCCGCAGGTCTGCACCAGATGGCGTGTTCGGCGCTTGAAGCGGCGGATAATTTGCAACACGCCAAGTGTGATTTATGCAGGCTGCAATCAAGAACCCCATCCCGTTCCATCGTGCACCAAGGGACCAGGTGGGGAAACGAGTTATTTGATAAGTGAGGATATCATGCCAAGCCATCACACAGGGTCATGCCTTTGCAGAGCGGTGACTTTTCGGGTTGCAGGCCCTCTGCGCTCGGTGATTGCTTGCCATTGTCAACAGTGCCGGAAATCGAGCGGGTTCCATGTGGCCGCCACGTCGGCGCCGCGAGGAACGGTTACCGTCGAGGGCGATGTTCAGTGGTACCAATCCTCGGCATCCGCGCGGCGTGGGTTCTGTCCCATATGCGGATCAAATCTGTTCTGGGACGGACCCGGAGAAAACTTGTCCATATTTGCCGGGGTGCTGGACGAACCGACGGGTCTTACGTTGATCGGGCATATTTATTGCGCCGACAAAGGAGACTATTATGAGATCGGCGATGATCTGCCCCAAGCGGCGGCCCGTGATCCCAGACTAACAACGATGGTGTCAGATCAGCAGTGACGCAGCCCCTTCAAGTTTTAACAGCGCGACCTTTTTCTCGATCCCGTCGGGTGCCGAGAAACCACCAAGATTGGTGCTGCCAGTAACGCGATGGCAAGGGATGATGATCCCGATCGGATTTGCGCCACATGCCTGCCCGGCGGCCTGGGCGGATATCCCAAGCTGCTTTGCCATATCTCCGTAAGTCCTTGTTTCACCGTATGGAATATCACAAAGCGCGTCCAAGAAGCGTTGTTGTGACGGCGTCACCTTTGGCGCAAGAGGAAGGGTGAAACGGGTAAGATCGCCCTCGAAGTATCGCTTCAGCTGTCGAACCGCCTCATCCAGCAGTGGGGTATGGTCGTCGTCGCCGTCACGCCAAAGCAAGCGGGTAAGGTCGCCGTCTTCTTCGACCAAGGTCAACGGACCTATTGGGCTATCCATGGACAGGGATGGCATACGAATGATCGTGACCTCAAAGGCCGTCAAAGGCAATTTCAAAGCTCCGAACCCTTATATGAAGGGTGACGCAGTTGTGAGGTGTGTTGGCAGCACTTCTCTCGTCCAAAACCGCCTGGTCGCGGTGCCATTTGTGGTCAATGTACTCGAAGACGGCAAGTTCGAGACGCCTTTCGACACCGAGGTTGACTGAACCGCCGGCATGGTGGCGCACTCCCCGCCGTCGCGAATGGCCCCTGGCTGAAATTTGCCCCCGGGGCATTCATCCCCCACGAGCATTGAGATGGTACAGACACTCGCCAGCGGTATCCATCTGGGTGCGCAATACGTGATGATTGCCCTTGGATTGACATTGATTTTTGCGCTGACGGACCTGCTGAACTTTGCGCACCGGCAAATGTACGTCTTGCGCGGCTTCGTCACCCAGACCTTCTACGGTCAACTCGGCTGCCCGTTTGTGCTGGCGCCTTTGATGTCATGCATCACACTGGCTGTGATGGGGGCACTCGTCGAAAAGTGCCAGTTCGGCCCGGTCATTCGCCGTTCCGCGCCAGTGAAAGCCCGGCCATCGGCAAAGACTGTCAACCCAGGGCGTCGTTGCACCTGGCACAGGTTCCTGGATGGGCGTGGGTCCCGACATCAGGCAGAATTTTCCAGCAGCGTTGGCATTTCTCGCCGTCGGCGGTTTCAAATACCACGCCAATGCCTGAGGTTTCAGGCAGCCGGAAAGCTTCCGAAGGTGCCGGGTCCGAGGTGACCGAGATGCCGCTGGTGATACAGATGTCGGCAAAATCGACAGTTTTAAGCGCCTCGATCACGTCCGTATCTTCGATGTGGACCACCGGCGCGGCTTCAAGCGACGCTCCGATCACCTTGTCTCGGCGTTGAACTTCGAGCGCGGCGGTGACGACGCGGCGCGTGCGACGGATGCCGGACCATTTCTGTGCCAGTGGTTCATCAAGCCAGTCGGCAGGAGTATTAGGCATGTCCGTCAAATGGATCGAGGTTTCGGCGCCCGGGAAACGTTCAAGCCAGACTTCCTCCATGGTGAACACCAGGACCGGCGCAAGCCAGGTGGTGAGGCGATGGAACAAGAGATCCAGGACAGTGCGCGCGGCGCGGCGCTCAATGCTGCCATCGGCGTCGCAATAGAGCGTGTCCTTGCGGATGTCGAAATAGAAAGACGAAAGATCGGCGTTCGCGAAATCGAAAACCTCGCGAAAAACGCCCTGAAAATCGTAGGCGTCATAGCCTGTGCGCACCTTGTGATCGAGTTCCGCCATGCGGTGGAGGACCCATCGTTCAAGTTCGGGCATGTCATCGGCGGCGATTTTTTCATCGTCCGAGAACCCGGTGAGGTTTCCGAGCAAAAAGCGCATCGTGTTCCGAAGTCGGCGATAGCTGTCTGCCACACCCTTCAAGATCTCCGGGCCGATCCGCTGGTCGCCGGTATAATCGGTTTGGGCGACCCAGAGGCGAAGGATATCGGCGCCGTATTGGTTGACAACCTCGTCCGGCAAGATGGTGTTGCCCAAGGACTTGGACATCTTGTTGCCCTTCTCGTCGAGCGTGAAGCCGTGAGTGAGGACCCCGCGATACGGCGCACGACCGTTGGTGCCGCAGGATTGCAGAAGGGATGAGTGAAACCAGCCGCGGTGCTGGTCGGTGCCTTCCAGGTAAAGATCGGCGATGCCGTCTTCCGAGCCGTCGTCGCGGTCCCGCAGAACAAATGCGTGGGTAGAGCCGGAATCGAACCAGACGTCGAGGATGTCGGTGACTTGGTCGTAATCGTCATGGGCGACGTCATTGCCAAGGAAACGTTCCTTGGCACCCGGTTTGTACCAGGCGTCGGCCCCTTCGGCTTCGAAGGCTTCCAAGATGCGGGCGTTGACGGCTTCGTTGCGCAACAGGAAATCATCGTCAGTCGGCAGGGCGCTTTTCTTCACGAAACAAGTCAACGGCACACCCCAGGCGCGTTGGCGGGAAAGGACCCAGTCGGGGCGGGCTTCCATCATCGAGTAAAGACGGTTGCGGCCCGATTTCGGGGTCCATTTGACGTTGTCGATCTCGGTCAGGGCGCGCTCGCGGATGGTGGTGCCGTATTCGTCCTGGCCGTCGCCCACGGGTCTGTCGATCGCGGCGAACCATTGGGGCGTATTGCGATAGATAATCGGGGCCTTGGAGCGCCAACTATGCGGATAGCTGTGCTTGATCTTGCCGCGGGCCAGAAGGCCGCCGGTTTCCACCAGCTTGTCGATCACCGCCTTGTTGGCGGTGCCTTCGCCGCCCTTGCGGCTGAGAATGTATTGACCCCCGAAGAAGGGCAGGTCATCGCGGAATTTGCCGTCGTCTTCGACGTTGTAGGTTATGACCTTGTCCAGCATGCCAAGGTCGCGGAAAAGTTCGTATTCTTCCATCCCGTGGGAGGGGGCACAGTGGACAAAGCCGGTGCCTTCCTCGTCGGTGACGAAATCGGCGGCGCGGAAGTCGCGGGGCTCGTCCCATTCGCCTTTGGAGTCCGGGGTGTTGGCGAGGGGGTGCGCGACGCCGGTGATGGCGGACGGGTCCACGTCGCACAACCGGCGGCACATGGTGTCATCGAGGCGGGCGCGGGTCATGACGTCGGCGGCCAGCTTGTCAGCAAGGATGTATTTTTCGCCGATGCGGGCCCAGCATTCCTCGGGGCGGCCGGTGATCTCGTAAAGGCCGTAGGAGATGTCGCTGCCGTAGACCACGGCCTTGTTGGACGGGATGGTCCAGGGCGTGGTTGTCCAGATTACTACATGCGAGCCGAGCAATTGTTGCGAACGCTTTTCGACGTCCGCCAAGTCTGTCCCTGATGCCCCAAGTTCAACGACCTTGAACTTCACCCAAACCGTAAAACTTTCCTTGTCGTGGTACTCCACCTCGGCCTCGGCGAGCGCGGTCTGCTCAATAGGCGACCACATCACAGGCTTGGAACCCTGGTACAACGTGCCGTTCATCAGGAATTTCTGGAACTCTTCGGCAATCACGCGTTCGGCATGGAAATCCATCGTCAGGTACGGCTCGGCCCATTTGCCGGTCACGCCCAGACGTTTGAACTCCTCGCGCTGGATGTCGATCCAGCCCGTCGCGAACTCGCGGCATTCTTGGCGGAACTCGACGATGTCGACGTCGTCCTTGTTCTTGCCTTTCTTCCTGTACTGCTCCTCGATCTTCCATTCGATCGGCAGACCATGGCAGTCCCAGCCAGGGATATAGCGCGCGTCCTTACCCATCATCTGCTGGCTGCGTACCACCATGTCCTTCAGGATCTTGTTCAGCGCGTGGCCGATATGGAGGTGGCCGTTGGCATAAGGCGGCCCGTCGTGGAGCGTGAAGGGCGCACGGCCCGAAGTCTCGCGCAGACGGTCATAGACGCCAATCTTCTCCCATCTTTCAAGCCAGGCAGGTTCGCGTTTCGGAAGTCCCGCGCGCATCGGAAATTCGGTTTCCGGCAGGTTCAGCGTGTCTTTATAGTCGGGCGTTTCGGCAGACATATCTTGTCCTTCGGGAATGGGCAGGGGCGGTGGAGCCATGCTCGACACCTGGAACAACCCGGCGGCTCGTCAGTTTCAGAGCGCCGGGACAGTAATTCGAATGATGATCGCCAACCGGGTCATGAAAAAGGCTTATAGGCAAGGGGCTCAGGCAGGACAAGCGCCCATTGGTGACGATGATTTGCACTTGAATTGCCGGTTTCCCCCAAGGTCGACCTGTGCGATCCCTTGGGGTAGCGACGGAGGCAATATGGAAGACGATTTCGACGACAGAAAGACCCGCGCAAGCGGTTGGTTTCGCGCCCTGCGCGACGAGATCGTGGCCGCTTTCGAGGATGTGGAAGACAGCCAGACCAAGGGGCCGTTGTCCGACATGGCGCCCGGCCGGTTCGAAGTGACCCAGACCAAACGTTCGTCAGACGATGGCTCGGACGCAGGCGGTGGCTTGATGAGTGTTATGCGGGGAGGCCGCGTGTTCGAGAAGGTGGGCGTCAACGTCTCGACCGTCTTCGGCACTTTGGGCGAGCGTGCTCAAAAGGCGATGGCCGCGCGCGGAGTGCCCGGAATGGAGGACGATCCGCGATTCTGGGCCAGCGGAATATCCCTTGTCGCCCACATGCAGAACCCGCATGTGCCCGCCGTGCATATGAACACCCGCATGTTCTGGACGCCCCACGCCTGTTGGTTTGGGGGCGGATCGGATCTGAACCCTTGCATCGAGTATGACGAGGACACGCGCGATTTCCATGACGTTCAAAAGGCGCATTGTGACCCCCACGGCAGCGATATCTATCCTAAGCTGAAGGCCTGGGCGGACGAGTATTTCTATGTGCCGCACAGAGGTCGCGCGCGCGGCGTCGGTGGAATTTTCTTTGACGACCTGAACACCGGAGATTGGGAGGCGGATTTCGCCTTCACTCAGGATGTGGGCCGGGCGTTCCTTAAGGCGTATCTACCTTTGGTCGAACGCCGCCGGAATATGGACTGGAGCGATGCGGACAAGGAAACGCAGCTTGTTCACCGGGGACTCTATGCGGAGTACAATTTGGTATATGACAGGGGCACAAAGTTTGGACTGGAAACCGGCCATGATGCCAATGCCGTGTTGATGAGCTTGCCGCCCTTGGCAAAATGGATTTGATGCTCGCCGGTGGCGCTACGCCGGGATGCTTTTCGAACAGATGACGACTTGAGCGTCAGCGACGGAGTGCGGGCAGACCAATGCCCACGGCCTCGAACCCGCCATCCGCAGCAAGGCACTGGCCTGTGATGAAACTGGCCTTGTCCGAACAGAGGAACACGATTGCCTCGGCAATTTCGCGCTCGCTTCCATATCGGTTGAGCGGAAGCGCGTCGTGGTAGGCATCTATGATATCCTTGGAATGGACCGCCATCGCCAGCTTTGTTTGCACGGGGCCCGGTGCCACCGCATTTGCCCGGATTCCATATTCCCCAAGCTCTGCGGCCTGCTGGAGCGTCAGTTGGATTACGGCAGCTTTGGACGTGCCATAAGCCACCCGCAGGGTCGATGCGCGCAGGCCCGAGATCGACGCAATGTTGACGATTGCGCCCTTGGTTTCTTTCAGGGCGGGCGTGGCGGCCTGAGTACATAGAAATGGTCCGTCCAGGTTCGTCGCCATAACGGTTTTCCAGCGCTCGAACGACGTGTCCTCGATGGGGCCGAAATCGGCGACGCCGGCATTGTTTACCAAGGCGTCGACGCGGTTGAATGACGCCCGCACCTCGCCAATCATTGCATCGACCTGATCGGGGAAGGAAACGTCGCAAACGACCGGATGAACGCCTTCAAGGGATTCGGATGCCGCCAGAAGCGCAGGTGCATCCCGGTCGATCATGGCGACTTGCCAGCCCTCTTCAAGAAAGAGTTTCGTTGAAGCCAGGCCTATCCCCCGCGCAGCACCAGTGACGATTGCGGTCTTCATGGAAACTCTCTGGCGGTGTCAGGGCCGCCAAGCGATTGCATACGCAATGCCAATACCCAAATCAAAGTGAGGAAGAGCGTGACCAGCCAATCGCCTGAAGTGAACGCGGCAACGACAGCAAGAAACATCCCGAACGATGTCAGAATACCTGCAAAATCGCGCACGTTATCGTATGTGCTGCCAACAAGCGATACCACTGTCAGGAGGAACGCCAGCGCCGCCCCCGCCGCCAGGGTCCAAACGGTTGAGAAACCGCCTTCGGTTAAGGCGGAAAACAGTGCCCAGGGTCCGGTGGCACCAATAACGTCCGTGCGTTCAAACACCCAGAATACCGCGATCATGGCGATCGCGATCGACACCGGGGCGGCAATGCGTCGATGATACCATTCATAACGCCCAAAAAGCGCCGCCAGAGCAATCCACGCAGCGGCAATGACTGCAAGCTGCCCGACCTCAACACCTACATTGAAGCCGATCAGTTTTGCCACGAAGTTCGAAGAACCCAAACCGAAGTCTTGCAAGACCGCTGCAAATCCCAACCCATGGAGAAGACCGAAGCAGAACACGACCACAGGCCGCCAGGGCACAAGCCGCCGCACCAGAACGTTCTCGATGCCCACATAAACGATGGAAGCCGCAATGAGCGGCTCGACCAGTTCGGGCGGAAGTCGAAGGATGTCAAGCGCTCCGAGCGCCAGTGTGACGGTGTGGGCCAGTGTAAATGCCGTCACCTGCCAAAGAAGGGGCCTGAGGTTCAGGGACAAAAGGAAAAGCCCAAGGACGAATAAAATATGGTCCAAGCCCTGCGGCACGATGTGGTCGAACCCCACCGCGACATAGTCAAGAAAGGCTTTGAATGCGCCTTGGGCACTTCCGCCAGTTCGGGGAATTGGGTCAGAGATTTGCCCGGCTGTCAGATAACCCGCATAGCCGTCTTCAATGGTGCGCTGCCGGACAATGAGCGGGCCAAGGTCGGCGGCCCAACCGATAGTAATAGGGTCGTTTCCCGGTGGTAGAATGGCCGTTAGTTCAATGGTCGAGGTCCGGGCCAACTCGATGTCGCCCGGAGCGGGTATGCTGATCGAGGTGAGCTCGGGCGTCAGCCGCACGTCGCCCGCCATGATGAAGAACTTGTCGCGCAGACCGGGCCAAGCGGCACGAAACGCATCTTCCATGGCAGCGGGGTCAAGGGCGCGCAAGCGAAGATACTCGTCTTCCTGATCCGAGGCGTTGGTATCTTCCAGCCCCTCAAGGTCGATGCCAGCGACGGGGGCCTCGATTATCCATTCGACGAAGATTTCCAGTTTGTCTTCGACCATCTCGATGTCCATCACGCCGGGCTGGACTTCGTGCGCTCGCGCGGCTGTGAGGACAAGAAGGCTTGACAGCAGAGCCGCAAGGATCACCTTCAATCGAATAGAATGTGAAAGTAAGACCGTCATGCTTAGAACCCTTCTGATCGCCATTTCAATGGCATGTATTGCGATGACCGCCAAGGGGCATGAGTTTTGGATTGACCCGGTGAAGTATCAGACTGCTTCTGACGAACAGGTCGTCGCAGATCTGCGTGTTGGTCAGGATTTCGAAGGATCAAGCCAGTCGTACATCCCTCGGAATTTCGTGCGGTTCGAGGCCTGGCTTGGTGAAATGCGCAATGACGTGCCCGGTGTTGTGGGCGACCGGCCCGCCGTTAACATGGCCGCACCCGGCGAAGGCTTGTTGGTGATGGTTCACGAAACAACGGACAGTTTTCTGACCTGGAGCACTTGGGAAAAGTTTGTCGGTTTTCTGGTTCACAAGGATGCGGAATGGGTCATCGCCAGGCATGATGCCGGTGGGTATTCGCGCGAAAAAATCCGCGAGGCCTATTCCCGCTACGCCAAATCCCTGATCGCAGTGGGCAACGGCGCGGGCCGGGACCAAGCTGTGGGGTTGATCACCGAATTTGTCGCCCTTGAGAATCCCTATACCGGGCAGATGGATGACGGCATCGACGTGCTGGTGCTGTACGAGGACATGCCACGTGCCGACAGCCAGATTGAAGTTTTCGAAAAATCCCCCGACGGATCGGTCGCGGTTTTCACGCAAAAGACCGACAAGGACGGGCAAGCAACCATCCCGGTCCAGCGCGGCCATCGGTATATGCTGGACGCCGTTGTGCTTCGTAAGCCATCCTCGGACCTTGCCGACAAGAATGTGCTGTGGGAAAGCCTTTGGGCGAACCTCACGTTCCTGGTGCCACCGAATTAGTATCGGTTCAGCAAGGCCCGAATACGTCAGGCTGATAGACAACCTGCATCAGATATAGGCCATAAGGCGGCGCGACAGGGCCGCAGGCGGCTCGGTCTTTTGCCTCAAGGGCGGACTTGACGTCGTTTGGATGCCAGGCCCCGGCGCCGACGCGTTCCAACGTACCCATGATCGAGCGGACCTGATTGTGCAGAAAACTGCGTGCTCTGAGGTGTGCGGTGATTTCGGACCCGGCGTTGGTTTGCCGGACGTTTATCTTGATCTCGTCCAGGGTCTTGACCGGACTTTGCGATTGGCATTGCACAGAGCGGAATGTGGTAAAATCATGGGTGCCGATCAGGTGGTCAGCCCCCGCTTGCATGGCGTCGGTATCAAGCATTTTGCTAACTCGCCACGCCTTGCCAGCGTCATGAACCAGCGGGGCACGTCGCAGGATGATCCGATAGATATAGCGTCTTTCAACAGCAGAAAACCGCGCGTGCCAATCGTCACCGACCTCCGCGCACGCGGTGATGGCAATGGGATCGGGCTTCAGGTGATGGTTCAGGGCTTCGCTCAGGCGAAAAGGGTTCCATTTTCGCGACATGTCGCAATGCGCCACCTGTCCGAAAGCGTGAACTCCTGCGTCGGTCCGTCCTGCTGCGGCAATCGAGGGGGCGTCCGGTTCAAACTTTAAAAGCGCCGATTCGACGGCTGCTTGAACCGATGGAACCGAGTTCTGGCGTTGCCACCCCGAAAAGGGGCGTCCGTCGTACTCAATTTTCATAGCAAATCGCGGCATCGCCTTAGCCTTAAACGCCACTCACGGAATGCACAAGTGTCACAATTTAAGTGATGCAAATCAATCACTTGTGGGGAAATCCCGGAGTTTGAAAAATCTCTGCACAGCCTCTGCACGAGCATCGCAGCCGTTCTGCACTTCGATGTTAGATATTTATCACGAGGCACGCATTTCACCTGCCGGGAAGTATTGTCCCCTCGCTCCCCGGCAGGTACGCCCATAACCTCTCACACAACACACATTACCCAGGCCCCACCCAGTCATGAGTTCTCAGACCATACTTGTTGTCGACGATGACCCTCAGATCCGTGAAGTTCTGGGGATGGCGCTTGAACGGGCCGGGTTTGAAGCCGTTATGGCGCGTGATGGTGCCGAGGGGCTGGTGCAGGCGCGCTCTGTCCAGCCCGCGCTCGCTGTGCTTGACATCGGCTTGCCCGAAATGGACGGTCTTGAGCTTTGCAAGGCAATCCGGCGCGAAAGTGACCTTCCAATTCTGTTCCTGACAGCCCGGGACGACGAAGTCGACCGCATACTTGGGTTGGAACTTGGCGGTGACGATTATGTCACCAAGCCTTTCAGCCCGCGCGAACTGGTGGCTCGGGTACGGGCGATCCTCAAGCGGGTCGGAGGTGGCGCAGCTACATCGGAAGAGCCCGAGACCGGTGTCTTGCAGATTGGTCGGTTGTCTTTGGTGCCTGAGTCTCATGTCTGCAAGGTCGATGATCAGAGCGTAACTTTAACGTCGACGGAAATCACCATCCTTGGCAAGCTCATGTCACGTCCGAAACAGGTCTTTAGCCGCCCCGCGCTTGTGGATGCGATCTGGGGCCCGGGAATGGTCGTCAGCGATCGTACGCTTGATAGTCACTTGCGAAACTTGCGCTCGAAACTGGCTGACGCTGGTTGCCCGGATGCAATTGAAACTCTTCATGGTGTCGGGCTTAGGATGGGGCCGTGTCTAGGTATGTAGCCCCAAAATGGCGCCCACCCTTGATGTTCGTACTGGGTGGGTCGCTTTTGGCGATCCTAGTGCTGCCAGTCTATGCAACGCTTTTTGCTGAGTATCTGACACCACTTCTTGGTCGCAAGAACGCGATTTTCACGGTGGCGTCGGGATCATTCCTGGCGACTCTTGTTCTGGGCTGGTTGTTATGGCGCTTGATCCTGTCGCCGGTTCAGGCCCTGGCCGCAAAGGCCGAGGAGATTCGCGGCGGTAGCGCGCCCGAAGCATTGGACCACTACGGAACACCTGAGATCGGAGAGTTGGCGCAGGCCGTCCTGGATATGGCCGAGGTCCTGCAATCGCGTGAAATGGCGGTTCGGGGTTATACCGACCACGTTACCCATGAATTGAAGACGCCTTTGACGGCCATTCGTGGCGCTGCGGAACTGCTTGAGGTGGAAGAGGACCTGCCTGCCGGTGCCAAGCGCCTGGTGGCAACCATTGCCGGGGCAGAAAAGCGCGCAGTCAAGCTTCTGGGTGCCGCCCGTTCGATTGCCGCCGCCCGGATGCCAGAACATCGTGGCACGACCACATTGCACGATTGTATCCCCGAATTAAATTCGCGTGTCGAAAAGCTTTCGATCGAAGTTCAGAACGCCCGAGAATCCTTGCCTCTTGCCAAATCCGGACTGAACGTCGTTCTGGGGCATATTGTCGAAAACGCGGAAGAAGCCGGTGCGACGCGGGTCACGCTTGATAGCGGGCGTGACGACAATGGCGCATGGCTGACCGTGGCTGACAACGGTCCCGGTATTAGCGATGGCAATGTTGGGCAAGTCTTTGAGCCGTTTTTCACAACGCGCCGGGATTCGGGCGGCACAGGGATGGGATTGGCCATCGTGCAAACGCTATTGCTGGCTCACGGTTGCAGGATTGAACTGGTGGACACCGGCGAGGATGGTGGAACCAAGTTTCGGATAGATTTCTAGATCTGGGGTCGGATAACTGGCTGCAGCGGCAGTATCAGGATTTGCCAGCGCGCCCGGTCTTTTGAGGGATCACCGGGTTGTCTGCAAGGTGGATAATCAAGGTCGAACATTTGACATGCAGGAATAGCGTCATCGACCTGGCAGGCTTGGGTGAAACACGCTTGGCCACGGCGGGTTGCGGAAATGAAATGACGTTGTTCATCAAACTATACTCCTGAACCTAAGCCGAGTGTGACCGCGGTTTGTGACCGAGTATGGGCACAAACAGGGTATCTTTTCGGTTAATGTTGAGAACGTAAGAACAGTTAATGAAGGAAAAGCGTCCAACGTCAGATGGTTACAGTTGAAAATGCTGGCAATTCAGAAGCGCGTCAGCCTTAGTGTTTGCCGTTTTTCCCAAAGGACACATCCGGCAGGCTTAAGCGCATGCCGTCATAGGCGGGTTCGACCGTATCCGGGGTGTCGTTCTGAACCGTTTCATAGTCCATGTCGATGTGCATGTTCGTCAGCACCGCGCGCTTGGGTGAGAGCCGTTCGATCCACTCCAGCGTTCTTTCAAGATGGGCATGGGTTGGATGCGGATCACGTCTGAGAGCATCGACGATCCAAATGTCCAAGTTCTCTAGGAAATGCCAGCTTTCCTTATATATTTCAGATACATCTGGTAGATAAACCAATCCGCCAATGCGAAAACCCAAAGCGTCTATTGCACCGTGATCCACAGGGAAGGGCTTGAACGTGATTTCGCCACCGGCGCCACCAATTACCACATCTCCGTTGATCGTGTGCATATCCAGAATGGGCGGATAGGGTGACCCCTCGGGTTGCACGAAGGCATAGCCAAAGCTGGCGAACAAGCGTTCTTGGGTCGGGCCATCGGCCCAGACCGACAGCCGTTCCCGGCGGTTGAATACGATCATGCGCAGGTCGTCGATACCATGCACATGATCGGCATGGCCATGGGTGAAGATAACGGCGTCAAGCACTCCCACGTCGGCGTTCAAAAGCTGTTGGCGCATGTCGGGCGAGGTGTCGATTAAAACTCTTGTGGTCCCGGCCTCGCTGGTTCGTTCCACCAGCAAGGAACAACGGCTGCGGCGGTTCTTTGGGTTTGTCGGATCACAAGCTCCCCAAAGCCCGCCAAGCCGTGGAACACCACCCGAAGAGCCGCACCCGAGGATGGTAAACGTCAGCTCCCCCATGCCGCTGCCTTCGCAAAAAGCCGATTGAAGTTATCCTCAGTCTGAGCAGCGAAGTCCTTGTATTCCATTGCAAAGACCTCAGCCCCTATTCGCGCCGTATCGACCACGAAAGAGGGTTCGTTTCGCTTGCCACGATTTGGCGGTGGCGCCAGATAGGGAGCATCGGTTTCCACCAGGATACGATCCACAGGCGTCGCGGCGAAAATTTCCCTCAATGCCTGGCTTTTTGGAAACGCCGCGATCCCCGACATCGACAGAAAAAACCCAAGCTGAAGGGCGGCTTCGGCAAGTGCGGCACCCGAAGAAAAGCAATGCATGACGCAGCCATATCCCCCAGCACGATATTCGTCACCGAGGATCCGAGCCATATCCTCGTCTGCATCGCGGGCATGAATGATAAGCGGCAATCCGGTTTGGCGCGCCGCCTCGATGTGGATACGCAGGCTTTCCTGCTGAATGGCGAGACTGTCGCGTGTGTAATAGTAATCAAGCCCGGTCTCTCCGATCCCGACGAGTTTTGGATGATCCGCCAAAGTCACCAGGTCCTCGACAGCGACCAGGGGCTCTTTAGCCGCAGACATAGGATGCGTCCCGGCGGCATAGAAAACGGGATCGTGGGCTTCGGCGATGGCCCGAACAGCCGATTCTTGTGAAAGCCGCGTGCAGATCGTTACCATACGGTTAACGCCGCGCGATCGGGCGCGCGCGACAAGTGCGTCAAGCTCT
>JABDJO010000046.1 GCA_013002465.1 Silicimonas sp.
GGCTCTGACCCATAGTTGCATTCGAAATAGCGGTGATGAAGCTGGTGATGGAACGACCCCGCCTTGATCGCCTCCTTGTCCCTGACAAGCAATTTGTCAAAGCCCGAATGCGAATAAATGGCGCCGAGATTGAGCGCGAACATATGAAAGATGACGTGGATCGGGTGCGATGGCAGCACGAAGTGAATGAGAATGCCCGAGTAATAGATTGCATGCTCGACCGGGTGCATGGCCAGTCCTGACCAGGGGCCGACGTTGATGTTACGATGGTGCAAGTGGTGTACATTTTTGAACAGCCACGGAATGTGGATCAGTCGGTGGATCCAATAGAAATGGAATGACTGCCAGAATCGAATGACAAAGAAGAATAAGATGAACCAGACCGGCGACACACCGAACGATTGAACGGTTGGCACCCAGCCATTTGCGGCCACCCAAAAGTAAAGGATCATCCAGGCTGACCAGATCGGCACGCCTGATGCAAGGGTCCAGAACACATTATCCCAAACCTGGTTTCCGAAGGTGAAGCGCCGACTTTTTTCCATTGGGCGCGCATCGAACTTCAAACGGGTTTCCTGACCGGCAATGATATAAAGATAGGTGTGCATGGCTCCGGCCAGGATCAGGACCGCGCCAAAGTTGATCGCGAATATCTGTGCGGCCCAGCCCCAAGACAAATGCTGCATCGTTGCGATTGACGGCCAGAGAAATGCGAAGGCAACAATCGCGAATACCATGTGGCTGACCGGTGGGGTGAGTTTCAGCCATGTTCCAAACAACCAGGCCAGCGCAGCCTTTGGCCTTGGCGGCATATCAAAGACCGGCGACATCGAAATCGGCAGGGCCGGGTGAAAGTTCCATTCGCGGGATTTGCCTGCCGGCTCAAAGCTTGATGCAGTTTCATCCGCCTTCGACATAATCTGGAACTCCTCTCAAAGTGTTTCCCTCGAAACAGGCGTCAACGTTAGTTCAGGGTTGGGATTCAGGCTCCACCGAGATTGCGACGCCGCGCGCATCCTGCCGGACGGGTCTAGGATCGCCATCAGAAAATTTCGTCAAGGTTGTCACGGTCTTCCTGCTTTCGGTCATTGGACGCGCCGCGTCTTGTGCTTTCGGTTTTCTCAAACGCCATTTGTCATAGAGTCAAACCTGTCCTTCAGGGTCATGGCAGGCGCGGCCAGGGGCACTAGTCTGCTAGTGATTCCATGGAAAGGAATTGGCTTTACCGGCAGGATCGGAAATGGAAGCTCGTCCGTCGTTGTACCCAACAATTTTGCCGACAGCGCGCGCCCCATGACGGAAGTCATGGCAATTCCGCGCCCGCTGAAGCCTATCCCTGCCAGCAGACCCGGCGCAGGTTCGTGCAGATGCGGCATCATCTCGGGCGTCACGGCAATTCGACCGGCCCACTTCCGTTCGATCGGCACATCCGCAATCTGTGGGAATACGGTTTTCAGTCCGCGTTTCGCTCGGCCGAATCCACCAAAAGCATCGACATTGTCGCTGCTTCCGACACACCCAAAGATCAACCGGCCGTCGCGATCGTATCTTGCGAAATAAATCGCAAGTCGCGAGTCCGATATTGTGACCTTGCCCGGTAAGATTTCCTGCTGCTGCACCGCGTCAAGCGGCTTTGTCGCCAGCACAATGCTAACCAATGGATGGAAGGTTTGGTGCAACCCTTGCCACAACCCGTTAGAGTAGGCATTCGTCGTCAAGACGACATTCTCGGCCGTGATTTCACCTGAACCGGAGCGCGCGCGCCACTTGCCATCGACGCGTTCCAACCCTGTGATTGGCGTTCTCTCAAAAACGCTGGCGCCGCGGGCAATCGCCGCGCGCGCGTACCCGCGCGTCAACGACAAAGGTTGGACATGTCCCCCTGCGGAATGGCGCAGTGCGAAGGAATAGGCAGGTGATCCGGTGGCCTCCTGAACCGCCCTCCCCTCCAGCTCTTCAATGTCCAAGCCGACTTCTGCCCATGATCTTCCCAAGGTTCTCATGTTCTTCCGGGCTTTTTTTGTGTGGGCGGCCTGGATCCAACCAGCCTGAACTGCGTCGCAATCAATGCCAAACCGCTTGATATCCGAAAACAGGTCCTCAGCAGCGGTGAGCGTCGTTTTGATAAGCGTCTCACCATGTGTCGCCCCAAGCATCTCAACTAGCTGTTGCGGGGTCTGTCTCCAGATCGGATTGCACTGGCCGCCACTTCGCCCAGAGGCACCCCAGCCGATTTCATGGCTGTCCACCAAGGCAACCGAAGTGCCTGCCTCGGCCAGACCGAGTGCCGTTCGGCATCCCGTCAATCCACCGCCAACAACAAGCACATCTACATCAAGCGTCTCGTCCAATTTCTGGCACTTTGGGCCAGCCTCGGCGGTGAGGGCCCAGTGGATTTCTTCTTTGATAGGTCTTTGGCTCATGGCGATCCGCAGTTTTGCAATGTGAAACTTTATTTTCACTTTAGAAAACTAAATCCAGAATCTCACTCCGTCAACTGGCATTGCCGCCAACCTAAACTTTGGTGCCATTTGACCCGAGGCTCTTTAGCGCTCTGATCGCGATGCCCACTCTTTGGATTTCTGCTTTTGCCCGAGACACCAGGAACGCTCCTCTGGCCCGCATATTTGTTTTGTGATACGGAAAAATTGTTTCATTGGGCGAGGCAATCTGCATACGTCTTCATGGTCCACTTCCGCGGAGTTAGCCGCACGCACAGAAAACGCCCAGGTCACACGCATGAAAAGTTCCATTGTTCAGAAGGTGTTGACCCTCTTGACTGTGATCAGCGAGGCGCAAAAGCCTTTGACGTTTTCCGAGGTAGTCAAGAAAAGCGGGCTGAACAAAAGCACGATTCATCGTCTTTTGGCGATATGTACCGAAGAGAAAATGGTGCGCTACGACCCCGAACACAAAGTCTATCTGCTGGGCCCCCGCGTGTTCGACCTGGTTAAATCCGCAAACAGCGGATTTGACATTCAAGCGATCGCATTGGACGAGATGGTCCGGCTGTTCGACCTTTATGACGCGAACGTTACCCTTGGAATTCCCAGTGGACTTGAGGTGGTTTACTTGCGAATCCTTGAAGCCCCTCATTCCTTAGGCGGAGTTCAACGCCCCGGAATGCGCGAACCTGTTCACTGTTCGGCGTCAGGAAAAGCGCTTCTTGCCTTTCTTCCAGACAAAGTGATCGAGTCCAAGTTGAAGGATTACGAGTTCACGCGATTTACCAAGCGGACCATCACCGCTGCAAAGGGCTTTCGTGCCGAATTGGACGCTGTGAGGGAACGCGGCTATGCGACAAACGACCGCGAGGAATACGACCACTTCCTAGGAATCTCTGCCCCCATTTTCGACTATGTTGGCGAAGCAATCGCAGTTCTCAATATCTGGTCGGTATATCCACAGCACACCATCGAAGATCTCCACGAATGGAGCGAGGATCTCAGATTGTCTGCTGATCGCGTGACCGACCTGATCGGAGGCACGGTGCCCGCAGAACGCGAATCTGCGATCAACTAGGCCGGCCCGCCGCAGCAGCCGACGGGTTACGGCTCCGTATCCATTCCAGGAAATCTAATGCGGAACAATTTCTAGGGTCAAACCAGGACATTTGCCTTGGACTTCGGATAATGCACCAGATTTGTTTCGCAATACAAAACAAAAATTTTGGTATGCGAAGAAACCCTTTGCAAAAAGACCCATTAGCTGTAAATGTCTCGTCGCTTGATAATGGGTTTGGCGGCAAAAAAGCATTCGCCAGAAGTTGAAAACCCAAGAAAGAACCAATGGGAGGATATCAATGATATCAATGGTTAAAAAAGCGGCCTTGGCGTCCGCCAGCGCAATGTTCTGCCTTGCCCCTGGAATCAGCCAGGCCGACGATGTGAACGTGGCATTCTTCTTGGAATGGGCCACACCGAACCTGATCGCGAAAACTGACGGGTCCTATGCCGACGCAATGGGCGTGGACGTGAACTGGGTGGACTTCACCACCGGCACCGCCATGACCGAGGCCATGCTGGCCGGTGACATCGACATTTCGTATTCGCAAGGCCTGGCACCGTTCGTAACTGCCATTCAGCAGGGTGCGCCGCTGAAAATGATCGGCATCGCCGTGGTCTATGAAGCCAACGATTGCTTTGTCCATAACGGTCTGGGCATCGACGGTTCCAACGCTTCGGAGCTGGAGGGCAAGACAGTTGCAGTTCCGCTGAACACGATGGCCGACTTCGCATTCCGCAGCTACATGTCCCACTACGGCGTCGATATCTCGACCATGAACATCGTTGACCAGGCTCCGCCCGATGGCGCGAAATCTCTGGCTGACGGCGCGGTTGACATGGCGTGCCTGTTCGGTGGAATCGCATCCGCAGCGGGCGCAGAGGTCGGGACACCGATCATGACGTCGGCAGAAAAGGTCGAGGCCGGCATCGGATCGTTCGACGTGATTTCGGTCACCGAAAAGTTCGCAACCGAAAACCCCGAGCTAGTCAAAGCCTTCATGGAAGCGACCGAGGAAGCAAACAGCGGTTTCCAGGGCACTGACGAAGAGCACGCGAAGCTTGCAGAGGCTTCGGGCATGAGCGTGGAAAACAGCAGGACTCAGGTTTCCGGTTTCATCATTCCTTCGGCCGCCGAGCAGTTGGAAAAGTACTTTGGCGAAGGCGGTCTGGCTGCATCGGCTGCTGCTTCGCTGGGTCTTGTGTTCCAGGGCGACTCGGATGGGTCGATGATCGCAAAGACCATCGACGGTTCCTTCCTGGAATGATCTGATACACCAAAACCCAATAAGGGGGCCAAGCGTGGCCCCCTTTACTCGATCAATCGTGCTGGACTCATGGTCGCGGATCATTGGACCTACTCGCTGACCGGCCTGTGACCGACCCTAAGCTCGCAATTGCACCTTAATAGAAGCGGCGTGGACCATGGCAGATCTCGTTTGCGAACACCTGAACATGACCTTTACCAACCCGCAAACCGGTGCGGCGGTCGAGGCGTTGAAGGACATCAACTTCAACTTGAAAAAGGGCGAGCTTTTGTCCGTCCTTGGGCCGTCAGGCTGCGGCAAAACCACGTTGCTGAACGTGATTGCCGGTTTCATCAATGCAACGGGCGGCTGTGCAAAACTGGGCGATCAGGTGATCGACGCGCCCGGTGTCGAACGTGGAATGGTGTTTCAACAAGGCGCATTGTTTGAATGGCTGCCGGTTTCCAAAAACGTGGATTTCGGCCTGCGGATGAAGAAAAACAATGCTGCCGAAAATGCAAAGCTGGTTGAAAAGTGGCTGGATATCGTGGGCCTGCAGGGGTTCGGGGACACGCCGACCTATCAGCTTTCCGGCGGTATGCAGCAGCGCGTGGCCCTGGCCCGCTGCCTGATCAACGACCCCGAAGTGATTCTGATGGATGAACCACTTGGCGCGCTTGACGCCCTGACACGGGAAAAGATGCAATCGCTGGTGCTTGAACTTTGGAAAGAGACCGGCAAGACCATCATGATCATCACGCACTCCGTCGAAGAAGCGTTGCTTTTGGGCGAGCGATTGTTCGTCATGGCGCCCCGTCCGGGTCGTGTCCACAAGGAATACCGATTGCCCTTCGCCGAACGCGGCCTGAAGGAATCGCTTCGTGAAATCAAGCACGATCCCTATTTTTCCGAAGTGCGCGAAGAAATTCTGACTATGATCTGGGATATGGAAGAGGAGATCATGGGTCGTGTTTGAATGGCTTTCTGAAAACCGCGCCATTGTCGCCGCCGTCTTGATCATTGTCATGTTCGGCCTTTTCGTCTGGTCTATCGTCGTGGGGCGGAAGCAGGCCAAGCTGAAAGCCAACGACGAGGTATTTGGCGACCCCGTCCGAACCAAGGGTGGTTGGTATTGGGCGGTGACCGGCGTTACGGCGTTGATGCTGGTTTGGTTCTATTATTCCTGGGGTATGGCCCGGGCCTATTTTCCGAACGCGGCCAACGAGATGTGCCAGATCGCAAAGCTTGAAGAGGCAGTTTCGCCTATCAAGGCCGCGCTGCCGATCGGGTCGCGCTACTACAAGTCGACATTGCTTGCGTCACGAAACTCGGACCAGTTAGAAGAGTTGCTGGTCCAACTGCCAGCCACTGTCTTTACTGACGGCGAAAAGACAGAACTTCAGGACCTGATCATTCAGATCCGCGCCCTGATCGCCAATTCGTCCAACCCGGAAAATCTCAATCAACAATCCAAGGACGAGCTTGTCGGCTTGTCCCAAAGGCTGAACGAGCTCAGTTCTTTCCTTGAGGCAGGTCCAGGCGACATGACGCCAAGTGCAGAAGCACTGGCGCAGCCGAGGTGGGGCACGACGTTTACCGAGATCCCGATCCTGCCGATTACTTCCAAGGGAATGCTATTTGATGCAGCTTCGGTCGAGGCGGCCGAGATTGCTGGCACATTCAACAAAGTTCGAAACCGTGTTCCTGAAAACGGCCGATTGATTGAAGATATCAAGGAACGGATCGAAGCCATTAAGGAAACCAATGCGTCGGGCAGCTTTGACGAGCAGGTGACAGCCGATCGCGAGGATTACGTCAAAGCCGTCGAACGGATCTTCAAGCGTCTGGATGATGGCCTGATCTTTCCCGCAGCCGCATTGGCCGATGTAAACTCGGCCATAGCAGAACTGGATGACGCGTCACATGCGGCACAAGGCGGTCTGACAACAGCGGACGCGTTGTTATTCCCGGGCCCTGGCATCGTCAAATCGAAAACCCAATGCACCGAGCAGGGATCGGCCCGCTGGTTGCCCAAACCCACCGACGTGGTCGCAACATTCATGCGGCTTGCGAACCCGGACGTTGAAGACGGCGGCGGCTATCGCGGATTCCCGCTTTTGTGGTGGGATTGGTTGCCCGTGTCCAATGTCGTTGCGTTCTTTGTGCCCGATTGGATCGCTGACGCCTGGCCGGGCGAATACGCAAGCCATGGTCCCGACGGAACGATAACACCCAATTTCAAGGACAAGCTGCTGGCGTTCGCCCAAGGAGACGTCAATCTGGGACATGTCCCGATGTTGGACGGCCACATCTGGGATTCACTTTTCCGCGTCCTTGTCGCACTGGCGCTTGGAATATTCCTGGGCGTACCGCTTGGGCTGTTCATGGGGGTATCGCGGTTCTTCAAATCGTTCTTCGATCCGCTGATCGAGCTCTATCGCCCGGTGCCGCCGCTGGCTTGGGCACCGTTGATCCTGACCATTTTCGGCATTCAGGATGACGGCAAGATCTTCCTTCTGTTCATGGTGGCCTTCGCAATCATGGTCATCTCGGCACGGACCGGAGCGTCGGGCGTCCAACTCACGAAAATCCGGGCATCGCACTCGCTTGGCGCCACGGATCGGCAGATCATGTGGAATGTCATTTTGCCAAATGCGCTGCCCGAAATACTTACCGGTATTCGTATTGCCGTCGGGGTCTGCTGGGGTACGCTTGTCGCGGCCGAGATGCTGGCCGGGACAACCGGAGTTGGTTTCATCGAAAACATTGCCCGAACGGTGTCGGACTATGAGTTGATCTGGGTGACGATCCTGATCATGGGCGTGCTTGGTCTGATCTTTGACTTGATCATGAGATGGATCATCCAGAAAACCATACCGTGGCGCGGGATGGGATAAATCAAGCGGCTTTGCGTTCACCTGAAGCGAGCAAACCGGGATTTGAATAAAGTGTTCGGCCGATTCATTTTCTCGCTGAGAGGTCGGGCGCAATAAACGTTTGATTGCGCGCCCACTCGGATAACCCATTCCGTTCCGTCACGTGCGGGACATGATGTAGTGTCCCGGGCCCGGCTTGGGTGCGCCGTCAGTGCGTCAGTGGCGTGCTGCTCAGGTTTTCCAGGATCGGGCAGTCTGGACGATGGTCGCCTGAGCATTCTGCGATCAAGTGGGAAAGCGTGTCGCGCATGGCGTTCAGATCCACGATTTTCGCCTCGATCTGCGCAAGATGCTCGTTTGCAATGCGCTTGACGTCGGCGCTGGCGCGGGTCTGGTCTTCGTAAAGCGCGAGCAACGCGCGGCAGTCCTCGATCGTGAACCCCAAGGCCCTTGACCGACCCAGAAACGCAAGCTTGTGCAAATCCTTGTCAGCGAACGCACGATAGCCATTCTGGCCTCGTGTTGGCTTTATCAGACCGATTTCTTCATAATAGCGGATCGTTTTTACCGGAAGGCCCGAGCGGGCAGAAACATCACCGATATTCATGCCGTTCTCCTCTTTTGTTCCGTGGCTGCAACTGGCCACGGATGACCAGCCGCTTTTGACTTTTCAGGGGAAGTGTCCGCGACTGCCGGCCTGATCCAGCGAAGCCGCAGGGCATTGGTCAATACGAACACGCTCGAAAACGCCATTGCGCCCGCCGCCAACACCGGTGACAGCATCACACCACTGACCGGGTAGAGAATCCCGGCAGCGACCGGGATCAGCAGGGTATTATAGCCAAACGCCCAGAACAGGTTCTGGCGAATGTTTCGCATCGTGCGTCTGCTTATTTCATATGCGTTGACCACCCCGATCAAATCACCGGACATCAAAACGACGTCTGCTGCCTCGATAGCGATATCGGTGCCGGTTCCGATGGCGATGCCGACGTCTGCCTCTGCCAAAGCGGGCGCATCGTTGATCCCGTCCCCGACAAAGGCGAGTTTGACACCGCCTTCGCACAAACTGCGGAGCGTATCAACCTTGCCCTCGGGAAGAACTTCCGCCACCACCTGATCAATGCCCAACTCGGCAGCAATGGCATCTGCGGTCGCCTTGTTGTCACCGGTAATCATGGTGATCCTCAACCCCAGCTCATGCAGCCTCGCAATCGCCTCGGGGGTTGTCGACTTGATCGGGTCGGCCACAGCCACAACCGCGGCAATCCTGCCATCAATCGCAGCATAGAGCGGCGTCCGCCCCTTTTGTCCCAAGGCTTTGCCGGTTTCTTCAAGCGCGCCTAGATCAATGTCCTCTCGACGCATCAAGCGATCTGCTCCGATCAAGACTGTATGCCCATCGACGCTTGCCCTGACGCCATATCCAGTGATCGACGTGAAATCCTCGACCTTCGGCAAGTCCAACCCATCCCGTTCAGCCGCTCTCACAATAGCCTCGGCAATGGGGTGCTCCGACGAAGACTCGACCGCCGCGATCAGGCGAAGCAACTTGTCGCGAGTATGTCCTTCAGAGATTTCCAGATCGGTCAGTTCAGGGCGCCCCTCGGTCAGGGTGCCGGTCTTGTCAACGGCCACGACCGCGGTTTCCTGCAGCATCTGCAGCGCGTCGCCCTTGCGGAACAGAACGCCCATCTCGGCACCGCGGCCAGTGCCGACCATGATAGATGTCGGAGTGGCGAGACCCATTGCGCAGGGACAGGCGATGATCAGCACAGCGACTCCGGCGACCAACGCAAACCCCAACGCCGGGTCCGGTCCGAAGACAAGCCACGTCAGCACGGTCAATGCCGCCACACCCATGACGGCGGGAACGAACCACAAGGTTATCTTGTCAACCAGCCCCTGGATCGGAAGTTTTGCCCCTTGGGCCTGTTCGACCATCGAAATGATTTGGGCCAACTTGGTATCTGCACCGACTTTCGTCGCTTCGAAGGTCAAGGCCCCTGTCCCGTTTACAGTTCCGCCCACAACGTCAGCGCCTTTCAGCTTTTCAACCGGTACCGGCTCACCGGTGATCATGCTTTCGTCCACATACGAACTGCCCGTCAGGACATTGCCGTCGACTGCAATTCTTTCGCCGGGTCGCACCTGGATTGTGTCGCCGACAACGATCTGGTCAATTGGAACCTCGTCCATACCGCCGTTACGTTCCACGCGTGCCGTCTTCGGCTGCAAGTCGATCAGCTTGCGGATTGCCTCGCCGGTGCGCCCCTTCGCCCGCGCCTCCAGCCAGCGACCCAAAAGGATCAGAACAACAATAACCGCAGCCGCTTCGAAATAGACGTTGGCGGTTCCGGCAGGCAGCAAGGTTGGTGCAAATGTAGAAATCAGCGAAAACCCATAGGCCGCACTGGTCCCAAGCGCGACCAGCGAATTCATGTCGGGCGCGCCGCGCAGCAAGGCCGGAAAACCCTTGGTATAAAACCTCAGACCCGGGCCGAACAGGACAATGGTGGTCAGCACGAATTGCAGTAATCGGCTGTTCTGCATTCCAATTTTGTCAGCCACGAATTGATGGACACCAGGTATGAAATGACTGCCCATCTCGATGGCAAATACAGGCAAGGCCAATACGGCAGCCAGTAATGTCAGGCGTCCAAGAGACATGGTTTCCTGGGCCTTCCGATCTTGATTCTCACTCCCCTCCTGACGCTTAGCAGTAGCCGGATAGCCTGTGTCGGTTATCGCTTGGGCAATTCCGTCAAGCGTCAACGTTCCTTTTGCGAAACGAACCTGGGCGGTTTCCGTCGCCAGGTTGACCGAGGCGTCGATAACCCCCGGCAAGGCGGACAGCGCATTCTCAATTCTGCCGACGCAAGAGGCGCAACTCATTCCCTCGATGTCGAACTCGGCAGCTTCCGAGCCAACGGGGTAGCCTGCTTGGGCCAATGCACCCGACATGGCTTCGATACTTGCAGGTGGGTCATATTCCACCTGCGCCATTTCGGTAGCGAGGTTTGCGGCCGCCGACTTCACGCCGGGCACGGTTCGAATTGCCTTTTCGACCCTTCCTAAGCAGGACGCGCAAGTCATTCCATCTATGGGCAAGGCAATGGTATGTTGTGCTGCCATCGGTGCCATCCATCAATTGATCACGTTGGCAACCTATATAGACCCTCCAGTAACTAGAGGGTCAAGTGCCGGGAAAATATTCGACATCTCCAATCCCGAAGCCGGAAATGATTGGCAGGCGGCAACGCATCCGTGGCACTCACAAGGAAGTGAATTCGTATTGGTTTCAGCGCGACCGATACTGCTAGTGCATTATGATCGCTTGTTCTTTTTCACTTCCGGGTCACGCGTGTGGCCTTGGCGAAGACGTGAAGAACGACCGTGGAATTTGGTGGCCAATTGCGTCGGACCGGCACAAATGCTCTTTCAAGAAAGCAACTCGACAATCGGAGCAGGTATCATGCGCCAAAATCGCAGGTTCTTTTTGCAGTCTTTGACATCGGCCTCCCTGGTCATGGTGCCATCTCTCGCAATCGCACAGGCGCGCGAAATCTGGTCTGTGCGGCAGGCGTATGAGGCGCTGGAAAGCGACAATGCCCGCCTTTTGGACATTCGGTCACGAAAGGAATGGCGGGAAACCGGTGTCGCGGCAGGGGCTTGGCCAGTCAGCATGCATGAAAGCGGATTTCCAAAACGGTTGCAAATGGCGCGCGAACTGGCTTCCGGTCGGCCGGTGGCAATCATCTGCTCAACCGGCGGGCGCACACGGTCAGTCATGCGCGCCCTGAAACGGGCGGGCTATTCCGGATATGTCGATGTCACCGAAGGCATGATGGGCTCGCCAGCCGGACGCGGCTGGATTGCGGCCGGGTTGCCGGTGGTTTCGTTGAAAAAGGCTTTGGCCGGTATGCCGAAAGCCCTTTCCTGAAGTGACCTAAAAATCCTCGATCACTTCTTTTCCAAGTGCAACACCGCGCCAACGCATTCATCCGCGACAACGACCAGCCTTTGCGAGCAACACCTGACAACAGCTAACCACAGCACCCGCCGCCTTCCTGTATGGGCGGGCACGCCACTGTCCCATAAGAACAGAATACGCAGCAATCGCCCGGATTGGGTTTCAACACGACGCCGCACGATGAGCACTCGTAAAACCATTGACACGCATCGGTCGGCATCGTCTCTGAAACCGAATGGCTGCATTCCGGACAAGTGATTGTAGATTTCAGGAATATCGCGGTTGTTTGCGTTGCCATTGGGCATACTCCATCAGATTAAGGAATCCGGCCAAGATCGGAACAAGTGCGTCGTCGCGATACACTTAGCCGAGCGCTCGACCGATCCCAAGAAGTGAAAATAGCAACGGCAGAAACGGTGTCAGACAACAGAGCGCGGCCAAAGGGCTACCGCCGATCCCAAAAGCTTCAATCATGTTAAAACCCATAGCCTGCCAGCGTCTACGACTCGCCGCCGATAACGGTTGCCTCATAGCCCGCGTTCGACGATGCCGACAAGATTGCTTCGATTGTCGTGATGGAATCCTCGAATACGACGACTGCAGTCTTTTGTTCTGAATTCGCAGTGACCGAAATCACTCCGGCCAAATCGTTGATCGCGGCCTGAACGATAAACGGGCAACTGGCACAGAACATGCCAGGAACTGACAGTTTGGCTGTGCGCTGTTCGGCATGGCCGGGTTGCGTGACGAACAATGCGAATATTGTAGCTAAGATGAGATCCTTCATGTGAATTCCTTTCAAAGCCCCAGCAAAAGTGGTGCAAGAACAGGTGCGATCCAATTCCAGAACAGCGCGACCAGGACCAGAATTGTCGATATCCAAAGGGCGGATATTGTCAGCCGGCTTGGCAATGGTCGGGCGCACGCCGCCTCGCCCGCACACGACTTGGAGCGACGGAAGACCAACCAGTAGCCATAGCCGAGAAAACCGAGTGTGGCGACAATGAAGACCGGCTTGTAGGGCTCCAAGGCAGTCAGATTCCCGATCCAAGCGCCCGAAATTCCCAGGCTGAACAGTACAAATGGCACGACGCAACACGCAGAAGCCGCAACCGCACCAAGAATGCCGCCAGCGGCGATCCAGCCTGTTTTCAAGGAACTCTCGGCATCAAGAGACGCAACCGCATCGCCAGCTTCCGAGCCCTGAGCGTTTCGTGTTCTTGTAAACATACACCCAATATGCATGCTGTAGCTGCTACAGGATCAAGCAAAGGAATATCACGTGTTCGCGATTGGCGAAGCATCGCGTCGCAGCGGCGTTTCAATCGAGACGATCCGCTACTACGAGCGTGAAGGGATCACGTCCAAACCGGGTCGTTCGCCATACGGTCGCCGGGTCTATAGCGACGCCGAGATTTCCGAGCTGACATTCATAAGGCGCTGCCGTGATTTGGGATTCCCGATTTCCGACATCCGCGCTCTTCGCGCACTTTCGGGAAACCCGGAAGGGGCATGCTCGGAAGTAGCCGGACTCGCAACCCGACATCTGTCAGAAGTTCGGGCAAAAATTTCCGACCTGAAAGTGATCGAAGCCGCGCTGAATGAACTTGTTTTGTCTTGCGAAACAGGGCGGGCGAGATGCCCGATGCTGGAGAATTTATTGTCTGAGCGAGCGCCGCCCGAAATCGGTGGCTAAAGCGCTTAAGGCTTTCATCCCCGCAAGTGTTGACCAGCCGCCGGTTACCGCCCCGACTTTTTCATGGTGTCGGCAACTTCTTCAAGTCGCGTGTCGGTGGCATAGTTTTCAACCGCGACCGGCAATCTCTGGCGCCAATTCGGGTACGCGTCGATCGTTCCCGGCAAATTGGGCTGATCGACAACATCAAAGACGTTCTCGATCTGAACCGCGACCAGGTCTGCCGAAGTGTCGGCCAGAAACGCATGCATAGTCCGTTCGCCTGCAGCAATTTCAAAGGCCGCCACTTCCGCCTTCCGATCGCTCAGCGCGGCAGATGTCTGGGCATTGCCGACTTGCGCAATGTTCTGGCGTGCCGAAATATCCGCGCCCTCGCGCCAACCCAGCCAGGTGGGCAGATCGTGGGTGGAAAACGATGTCATTGTCCGGGCATCATAGCTTTCCGACCGCTTGAAACCACCGCCACGCGATACGTCGTGTTCGAACATGATCAGGCGGCAGCCCAACAAGCCGGATGATCTCAGCGCGGATTGAAGCCCGGTCGGGATATTGCCCAGGTCTTCGCCGATTACGGTCGCGCCTGCGCGAGCGGCTTCAATGCGTGTCACGGCCAGCATCGCGGCCAGTGGCATTTCCACATATGCCCCCGGCAGTCCAGGTTCGTTTGTTGCCCAAAATGCCCGGTCAAACCCCAGGATATGATCAATTCGCAGCAGTTTGGCGAACTGGAACTGTCGGCGAAGAATGGCCGCTAGCGTGGCAAACCCTTCGGCGACCATCGCGCGGGGCACGAATGGGGCCAGGTTCCAGCTTTGCCCGTCGGGTGCGAATGCGTCGGGTGGTGCGCCCAAGGAAACCCCTTTCGCGAAAAGCTCCGGATTTTCCCAGGTCTCCGCGCCGTAAGGATGAGTTCCGACCGCCAGATCAAGATATAATCCAAAGGCCATCCCGGCGGCGTCACAACGGGTTTTGACCTGCGCCAGTTGCGTCTCGGCCTTATACTGTGCCCAGGCGTGAAACCGGATCTCGTCCCCCAGTGCTTCGGCCTCATTTGTGACTGCCGTTCCCGCACTTACGCGCAGGGGTGCCGGCCAATCGCGCCAGTAAGGCCCATGACTTTCGGACAAGGCTTGGTGTGTGGCAAAGCGTTCCAGCGCGTTCCCATGTCGTGACAAGAATTCAGCGAACGCGTCGCAGTGACCCGTAGATTCATACGCCGCGCGTAGCGCAGAACGTCCCCGCCGCGTTTCCGCCGTATAGTCGATCAGCGGCCCACCCGGCTCTGGCGTCGCACCGGTCACGATGTGCGCGGTGTTCAACCATTGCCGATGCGATGGCGAATATGGGCTGAAGGCCGTTTCGTCGGTTGGAAACCCGGCATGCACCGGATTGATCCCGAAGAAGGCGGCACCCTTGCTGGCAATGGCCAACGCCGCATTTTCGAGGTCCTGGAAATTGCCAATACCCCCCTCGGTCGCAGTCCGCAGGGCCGCAAGCGGCGCGGTCACCCCCCAGTCCCTGGGGGCGCGAGGCAACGTCTCTGGCGCTGACAGAAGCCAGATTTTTCGAGCGCCCTTCAGCAGCAAATGACGTCCCATAGGCAAACGCGGCAAATCGTCAGCACCGCGCCCTTCAAGGGTACTGCCGTCCTCAAGCACGATCTGCCAGGGATCGCTTCGACCCAGATTGATCTTTGGCACCGTGTCTGCAACCACGACGCACCATTCGGGATGATCGCCGGAACTGTCCTGCTCATCCAGTTCCGACAGGCTTTGTCGTGCCGCCCTGGTGGTTTGCGCGTCAATTCCCATTGCTCCCAAAAGGGCAATTTGGGTATCACGACCGGTCACATGCTTCTGCCGATCCAAATCAATATAGCTGGGCAGAATTCCAAGCCGGGCCGACAGGGTTTCGACCGCATCGCTCATGGCGATTGTTCAAGCACAAAGGCCAAAACGCTATCTGACGGGCATTGATAGGTCGCCTCACAGATCCGCGGAACCACGTCATCCTTTGCATTGGTATCGACGTGCAAAAACCACACCTTGCCCTCGGGAGGCGCAGGCAAGACAACCTCAATTTCAGGCCCGGCATTGAATACGGCGAACACCGCGTCTTCGCGTTCGGCATAATTCGGCGAACCGGAGGCCATGCGCATTTCGGCGCACAGGATCTTTCGCTCGTGGTCCTTCCAATCTGCTTCCTGCATTGGCGTGCCGTCCTCGCGGTGCCAGAACAGGTCTTCCAACCCATCGGTTGACCGCTCCCGCGAATGCAGGAACAGGTTTTGTCTGAGAATTGGGTGCGCCTTTCTGAATGCGATCATCTGCCGCGTGAACTTCAAAAACTCAGCTTCCACGTTGGCCCAGTCAATCCATGTCGTCGGATTGTCCTGGTTGTATGCGTTGTTGTTTCCGTCTTGGCTGTGGCCCAATTCGTCGCCGGACAGGACCATCGGCGTGCCCTGCGATAACATCAATGTCGCCATCATGTTGCGGCGACGCCTTTTGCGGGCTGCGTTCACGGTCGGGTCATCGGTTGGCCCCTCGACCCCCATGTTGTCGCTGAAGTTTTCTCCGTGCCCATCCTTGCTGCGTTCGCCATTCGCTTCGTTGTGTTTTCGCCTGTAGGACACGACGTCGGCCAAGGTAAATCCGTCGTGTGCGGCCAGAAAATTGACCGAGCTGGTCGCCGGCCGTCCCGAGTGATCGAATTGACGAGCCGAGCCCGTCAGCCGGTCAGATAACCGCCGCGCCATGTCCGCATCGCCTCGCCAGAAACGTCGAACGGTGTCGCGGTATTTGTCGTTCCACTCCATAAAAGGTGGCGGAAAAGCACCAAGCCGATAACCGCCGGGACCGATATCCCATGGTTCTGCAATCAGTTTTACCCCGGCAAGCACGGGGTCTTGCCGGATCGCGGCAAAGAAACCGGAACTGGGGTCAAATCCGTGTGCTCTTCGACCGAGCGTGCTGCACAAATCAAAGCGGAAACCATCGACATGCATCACTTCGACCCAGTATCGCAGACTGTCCATCACCATTCGCAGAATCATCGGGTGTTCAAGGTTCAGAGTGTTGCCCGTTCCGGTGTCGTTGATGTAAAAGCGCTGATCTTCGGCAAGTCGGTAATAGTTTTTGTTGTCCAGGCCGCGAAACGACAACGTCGGTCCAAGTTCGTTTCCCTCGCATGTATGGTTGTAAACCACGTCCATGATCACCTCGATACCCGCGCTATGAAGCCGCGAGACCATGATCTGGAATTCCCGTATCCGCCCTTGGCTCAGATACCTAGGCTCGGGCGCAAAAAAGCCAAGCGTTTGATATCCCCAGTAATTGACCAGGTTCTTGTTCACCAGGAACTGGTCATTGACGAATGCCTGACTGGGCAAGAGTTCAACCGCCGTGATCCCTAACGCGTTGAAGTGATCGAGCATCGGATCAGAGGCCAACCCAAGAAACGTGCCGGGCACCGTGACGTCCGGATGTCGTTGTGTCAGACCTTTGACGTGTGTTTCGTAGATGATGCTTTCCGACACCGGTTTGGCCAGCGGCGCAACATCGCCCCAACTGAACGTCGGATCTTCGACCGAGGCTTTGGGAACAAATGGCGCGCTGTCCCGTTTATCAAAGCTAAGATCGCGTTTGCGCGAACTTGTGGCATAACCCATCAACGACGGATGCCACTGCACCTGACCAACCAGTCGTTTGGCATAAGGATCGACCAACAGCTTGTTGGGATTGAACCTGTGCCCTTTCGACGGTTCGAATGGCCCATGGACCCGAAACCCATAAAGCTGTCCGGGAAACAACCCCGCCACATGACCGTGCCACACGTCGCCATTGCGTTCCGGTAGCGGAATACGATGCGTCTCGTTCAGGCCGTCCTCGGCAAAAAGACACAGTTCAATCTTCGTGGCGTGGGCCGAGAAGACAGCGAAATTGACACCTTCTCCGTCAAAGGTCGCGCCGATCGGGTATGGTCGGCCAGCCATGATCTTGTGTTCGCCGCTCATGCCGGGGTGCTTAGAGAGTCGTAAAGTTCTGCGTATGCGCGTGCGGATACGTCCCAGCCGACAGGGTGTTTCATCCCATTGCGCTGAATACGTGACCACTGGGGCGCATCGGCGTAAATGGCGCGAAGATCCATCAGACTGTTTGCCAATGCACGGGCGGTCACGGGATGAAACTGCAAACCGGTCGCAACCCCATCCCGCATGGCTGCGGTATTGGCAGGGATCACCGTATCAGCCAGGCCCCCTGTCAGGGCAACAACCGGCACCGTGCCATAGCGCAATCCATAAAGCTGGGTCAGCCCGCAGGGCTCAAAGCGCGAAGGCACCAAAACAGCATCGGCACCAGCAAACATGCGGTGCGACAGGTCTTCGTCATAACCAATGCGAACCGATACAAAGGGATGAGCATCGGCGGCGCGCAGCCATGCGGTTTCCAACGCGCGATCGCCAGAACCCAAAAGCGCCAGTCGCCCGCCGCGATCGACAAGCGCAGGTAAGGCATCGAGCAAAAGGTCAAGCCCCTTCTGCTCGGTCAGGCGGGAAACAACGATGCAAAGCGGGCCATCGGCGGCGGGAAGACCGAATTCTTTTTCCAGGCGTGCCTTGGCTTTCTTCTTGCCCCGTGGCGTGTGGTAATGCGTCGTAATCGCGGTGTCTGTGGCGGGGTTCCAGGCCTCAAGATCGATCCCGTTCAGGATGCCGCACAGGTCCGCCTGCCGACCGTCAATCACTCCTTCCAGCCCCATGCCAAATTCCGGTGTCGTCAGTTCACGTGCATAGGTTGGGCTAACCGTGCTGATTTTGTCAGCAGCTACGATCCCGGCCTTCAACATGTTGATCTGGCCCCAGAATTCAAAACCGTCGCTGGTGAATCCATTCGCCGGCAGACGCAGCGCGTTCAATCGCGCGGCAGGCGCAATCCCGTGAAACGCAACGTTGTGGATGGTCAGAAGCGTACCCGCCCTGGCACCCATTTCTTTGATGTACCAAGGTGTCAACGCTGCCTGCCAGTCGTGCAGATGCAGGGCTTCGGGAATCCAATCGCCGATACCGTTGGCCGCCAGATAGGCCGCGACCCACGAAAGGGCCGCAAATCGCTCCGGGTTGTCGGCGTAGTCCTGCCCGCCGTCATCAAGATAGATCGAGCCGGTGCGGTCATAAAGATGCGGCGCATCAAGGATCAAAAAGTCCAGGCCAGCAGCCTCTGCCACAATCAATTTGGCGGGACCTCCGAACAGGTTCTTGTCTTTCCAGACGGTCTTTCCCGCACCGACTGCACGGAGCACCGACGGATACCCCGGCAGCAGCGTGCGCAATGCCCAACCCTCGGCAGCCAGTGCGCCGGGAAGCGCGCCGACGACATCCGCCAAACCTCCGGTCTTGATCAACGGCGCGCATTCAGAAGCGACCGATAGCGCGTGCCTCATTGTGCGGTTGCCCATTCCTCGACCATCGGCTTGGTGATCAGGGTCACGCCATTGTCGGTCACCCGAAAGAATTTCTTGTCCTCCTCAGGGTCTTCTCCAACCACCATGTTTTGCGGGATATGTACGCCGCGGTCGATGACCACATTGTGCAGACGCGCTTTGCGGTCAATGGTGACGTAGGGCAGTACGACCGCGTGATCCAGCACGGAAAAGCTGTTTGAATGTACGCCCGTAAACAAAAGTGAATTGCGCACCTCGGTGCCCGAAATGATACACCCGCCAGACACCAGGGAACTAATCGCCAATCCGCGGCGATTTTCCTCGTCATGGATGAATTTCGCTGGCGGCACGCTTTCGGAATATGTCCAGATCGGCCAGTCCTTGTCCCAAAGGTCAAGGTCAGGATCGAAATCCGTCAAGTTGATGTTGGCCGCGTGAAAGGCATCGACCGTGCCGACATCGCGCCAATAGGCCGGTGCCTCGTCCTTGCTGCGCACGCAGCTATCGCTGAAACGGTGCGCCATGGCTTTGCCGTTCTTCACGATATACGGGATCAGGTCGCCGCCAAAATCGTGCGATGAATTTGGGTCTTCAGCATCGGCAAGCAGAAGTTCACGCAGGTATTTCCAGTCAAAGACATAGATCCCCATGGACGCAAGCGCGTTGTCGGGGTCGCCGGGAATACCGGGGGGATCGTCGGGCTTTTCCAAAAACTGCGTGATCTGGTCCTTACCGTCCACATGCATCACGCCAAAGGCGGTGGCTTCCATACGTGGCACGGTCAGGCACCCAACTGTTACATCCGCACCTGTTTCAACGTGCTGGCGCAGCATGATCTCGTAATCCATCTTGTAGATGTGATCGCCGGCAAGGATCAGAACATAATCAACATCATAGCTGTCGATAATGTCGATGTTCTGGGTCACCGCATCGGCAGTACCCAGATACCATTTGTTTTCCGCCACTCTCTGACTGGCGGGCAATATGTCGAGGTACTCGTTTCGCTCAGCACGAAAGAAATCCCAGCCGCGCTGACAGTGACGGATCAGCGAGTGCGCCTTGTATTGCGTCGCAATCGACATCTTGCGGATGCCGGAATTCAGGGCGTTGGACAGTGCAAAATCAATAATCCTGGACTTGCCGCCAAAGTAGACCGCAGGTTTCGCGCGACGATCTGTCAGCTCTTTCAGCCGGCTACCGCGTCCCCCGGCCAACACGAAGGCCATAGAGCGGTTCGTTAGTCTGCGGTCGGTGATGGCCATCTTGTTCCCCCAAAGCTGGTGTCAGTTATGGTCGTGGGTCAGTATGAGTGTCGACAACGGCGGCAAAAGCAGTTCGGCCGAATGCGATTGCCCATGCCAGGCCTTTTTTTCTGCATCCACGCCGCCCAGGTTTCCCCTGTTCGCGCCGCCATAGATCCCGGCGTCTGTGTTCAACGCCTCGCGCCAATGGCCGCCGCGTGGCATGCCGCATCGCCATGCAACACGCTCGACGGGCGTGAAGTTCGACACAACGACAACGGGTGGATCATCCGGCCCGCCAAACCGCGCCCAGGCAAAGACGGATATGTCCGTTGCGCCACCTTCGATCCACTGAAAACCATCGTGTTCGCAATCTTTGACATGCAGTGCTGGCGTGGCCCGGTAAAGCGTGTTCAGATCACGCACCAATCTCTGGACGCCTTGGTGTTCAGGCCGCTCCGCCGCATCCCAGTCAATCTGGCCATCGTGGTTCCATTCAGACGGCTGTGCAAACTCGCAGCCCATGAACAACAATTTCTTGCCAGGATGGCCCCACATGAACCCGTAATAGGCGCGCAGATTGGCGAATTTCTCCCAATCCGGCCCTGGCATCTTGGCCAGCATCGACCCTTTGCCATGCACAACTTCGTCATGGCTGATCGGCAGAACGAAGTTCTCGGAAAAGGCATAGTCGATGCCAAAGGTCATCAAATGGTGGTCGTGTTTGCGGTGGACCGGTTCCTTTTCGACATACCGCAGCGTGTCGTTCATCCAGCCCATGTTCCACTTGTACCCAAACCCCAGGCCCCCGGCATCGACAGGGGCGGAAATCTGAGGAAAACTCGTGCTTTCTTCCGCCACAGTCATGGTCCCCGGCACCTCGGCATAGACCACCGTGTTCATCCGCTTCAAAAGATCGATCGCTTCATAGTTTTCCCGCCCGCCGTGGATGTTCGGGACCCATTCGCCCTCTTTGCGGGAATAGTCGCGGTAAAGCATCGAAGCCACCGCATCAACGCGCAGCCCGTCGACGTGGTACTCTTCAAGCCAGTACAAGGCATTGGAAACCAGGAAATTCGCAACTTCGCGCCGACCGTAGTTGTAGATCAGTGTGTTCCAGTCCTGGTGGAACCCTTCCCGCGGATCGGCGTGCTCGTAAAGCGCCGTGCCATCAAATCGCGCCAAGCCGTGGTCATCGCTTGGAAAGTGCCCCGGCACCCAGTCTAGGATTACGCCAAGTCCGGTGCGGTGCGCGGCATCGACAAGGTCCCGAAATTCATGTGGTGGCCCAAACCGGATGGTCGGCGCAAAAAGCCCGACCGGTTGATATCCCCACGAGCCGTCAAAGGGATATTCGCTGATCGGAAGCAACTCGATATGGGTAAACCCCATGTCCGCAGCATATTCGACCAGTTCCTCGGCCGCTTCGCGATAGGAAATCGGCCTGCCGCCATCCTTGCGCCGCCACGATCCAAGATGCACCTCATAGATCGAAATTGGCGCCGTGCGCGCGTTGCGCCCGGCCCGTTCCTGCATCCACTGATCGTCTTTCCAGCCAAACCCGGCGATGTCGCGCACAACCGAGGCTTTGGCAGGTGGATGCTCAGAGCCAAATCCCACTGGGTCGGCCTTTAGTGGTTGGGCGGTGTCATCAGGGCCGATGACTTCGTACTTGTAGGGCGTACCGTCACCGAATTCGGGTACGAAAATCTCCCAAATGCCGGATGCTCCGCGCCGACGCATTACATGGCGTCGCCCGTCCCATTGGTTGAAGTCCCCCAGTACGGAAACGCGGCGTGCATTCGGTGCCCAAACTGCAAAATGAACGCCGTCGCATTCCTCATGATGGATGACGTGTGCGCCAAGAGCGTGCCACAACCTGCGATGCGTACCCTCACCCAACAGGTACTCGTCCATCTCGCCCAACACGGGACCGAAACGATAGGCGTCGTCATATTCAAATTCCGACCCTTCGGCGGTCACTCCGGCAAAGCGATAGGGTTTGGTTTCGACGATCTTGCCGTGAAAGAGCCCAGGATTGTTCGGCACCGCATGCAAAGGCTGCCGTTTTTCGCCCTGCACAGCAAAAAGCTGTGCCGCCCCCGGATTGAAAGCTGTCACATAGGTTGCGCGACCGATCTTGTGCGGCCCCAGCACCGAAAACGGATCGTCATGCCGCCCGCTACAGATCAGATCGAGAATCTCACCCGATGGAAGTCCAACGAGATCGGAAGTCGTGGCTTCTTGCATGATTCCAGCCTAGCTATCTTTTCCAGACCCACAACCGGGTTATCACCCATCCAAAAGCGAAGTTGCGTGCCAAATATCGGAATTGTAACCAAGAATCGTGCGGTCCGACGAGAACCAGCCCGACCGGGCCGTGTTCAGCGCCGCCTTGCCCATCCATTGGTCAGGCTTGGCAAAGGTCGCATCAACTTCCCGCTGCGCTCGCCAATAGTCTGCGAAATCCGAGGCCACCAGGAAATAATCCGATCCGCCGACATTGTCGGTGATACTGCGAAAACGCTCTGGCTCGGTTTGGGAAAACTCGCCCCTCGCGATAGCTTTCAGGGCGGCACCAAGCCGGGGCTCGGCGGCAATGGCCCGGCTTGCGTGATCGGGCATGGCTCTCTCGGCATCAACCTGATCTGCGGTCAAACCGAATAGAAAGAAGTTTTCCGCACCGACCCTGTCACGTATTTCGACGTTGGCACCATCCAGCGTGCCGATCGTCAGCGCACCGTTCAATGCAAACTTCATATTCCCCGTGCCCGAGGCTTCTTTGCCAGCCGTCGATATCTGCTCGCTAAGATCCGATGCCGGTATCAGCCGCTCGGCCATGGTGACGTTGTAGTTGGGCAGGTACAGGACTTGAAGATAGGGGCTGGTCACCGGGTCCGAGTTCAGAACCAAAGCGACATCATTGATCAGACGAATGATGTCCTTGGCAAAGACATAACCAGGCGCTGCCTTGCCGCCAAAAATCTTGACCCGAGGCGTCCAGCCCGCATCCGGGTTTTCACGGATCGCCTGCCACAAAGCGATGGCCTCAAGGATATTCAGATGTTGGCGCTTGTACTCGTGTATGCGTTTGATCTGCACGTCAAAAAGCGCATCGGGATCGGCGCTCATTCCGTGTGCGGTCTTAAGCCAATTTGACAAGTCCACCTTGTTGGCGCGCTTGGCTGCGGCGAAGTCCTCAAGGAAACTGGGATCGCTTGTTGCGTCGTCCAAATTCGAAAGCTGTTCCAGATCCCCCACCCAGTTGGTTCCGATGGTCTTTGTGATCAGGTCACTCAGCCGGGGATTGGCCGACAACACCCAACGGCGCGGAGTCACACCGTTGGTCTGGTTCACGATCCGGTCAGGATGGGCCGCGTGCAAATCCTTGAACACTGTCGATTTCATCAAATCGGTATGCAGCGCTGAAACACCGTTCACCCGATGCGCCATGATGAACGACAACTCGCCCATCTTGATCTCGCCATGCTCGACGACTTTGACCCTGCTTTTCGGATGTTTCTTGGCATGTAGGCCGTCAATCCGCTCGATCAGTGAAACATGACGCGGCAGCAATCGCGACATCAGCGTCTCGGACCAGCGCTCCAACGCCTCGGGCAACAACGTGTGGTTCGTGTAAGATAGGCAACCCTGCGCGATGTCGACCGCATCTTCGAAATCCAGCCCCCGCTCGTCGTGCAGCAGGCGCACCAATTCGGGCCCTGCAATCGCCGGGTGTGTGTCGTTCAACTGAATGGACACTTTGTTCGGTAAACTACGAAGATCGTGACCCTCGGAATCGAACCGACGCAGAAGGTCGCGCAAACTTGCGGCGGTAAAGAAGAACTCCTGCTTCAACCGCAGTTCCTTGCCGACTTCGGTGGTATCATCGGGATACAGCACCCGGCTGATCGTGCGTGCCAAGGCTTCCTGTTCTGCTGCCGCAGCAAATGCGCCCTGGTTGAACTGGTCCAGGTCAAATACCAGCACAGGCTTGGCACTCCAAAGCCGCAGCGTGTTGGCCCATCGACCCTTCCAGCCAATGATCGGAGTGTCATAGGCCTGGGCCAAGACACCCTCATCCGGCGCCCAGACTGCCTTTGCACCTTTTTCGGAAACACTGCCGCCAAAGCCGATTTCGAATTTCGCCTCGGGCCGTTCGAACTCCCATGCATTGCGTTGTAAAAGCCAGGTTTCTGGTTCCTCCACCTGCCGACCGCCAACAAAACTCTGTCGAAACAGACCGTGTTCATACCGGATTCCATACCCATAGGCCGGTAAACCCAGGGTCGAAAGGGAATCCAGAAAACATGCCGCCAGTCGCCCCAGACCACCATTTCCCAATGCGGCATCCGGCTCGTCATGAACGATGGTGTCGAAATCCAAACCCAGCTCGTTCAGTGCCGTGGCCGCCTGATCCTCAAGACGAAGATTGGTTATGGCATCCTGCAAAAGCCTGCCAATCAGGAATTCCATCGACAGGTAATAGATGCGTTTCGCACGTGCCTGATAGGTCGCGCGGGTCGCCTCGAACCAACGTTCGACGATCTGGTCACGCACCGCAATCGACAAGGCCATACGCCAGTCATACGTTGTGGCGTGTTCCGGATCCTTGCCCAACGAATATGTCAGATGCGAAAGGATCCCTGCACGAAGCCCAGCCATTCCTGGTGCCGCCTCAGGCTGTTGCGAGAGATAAGTCAATGCTCGGTCCTGCCATTGTTAACGCTATCTTGACCGCGGCCTTATCCGACCAGACCGGCCAAAGCGCAAGCACGTCCCGGAAAAAACCTGGTGCACTCGCTGCTTTTCGCCATCACTCATTTTAGGTGAATGCCGCCTTTGTTGACCCCGCGACAAACTTTGAGAAGAACCAACTCGACGATTTGCTAGGCCATCCTAAAACACCCGACCCATCAAGAATTTCGGAGTAGAAAACCACACTCGCATTGATCTCCCGAATTTTCACGAACACAGCCATCCCCGAGCGGGCCGGGAAATCTGCGGCCAAGTCAAAGTGTTCGACGACTGCCGAGGGGAAACGAAGCAGATTCAGCGTTTTTTCCTCGTCCTGGTTCAGTCGCTCCCGCAAATGGTTCCGCCTGCCACTCGGAGTGAAGATGCCATTAGGTTGAAATGGCTAAGAAAACAGCATCCCGCCGTTGATGTCGATATTGGCGCCTGTAATGAAAGCGCTGTCATCGCAGGCGAGGAACAAGACAAGGTTGGCCGCGTCGCTGACATGGCCCTGCCGCTTAAGTGGAGCATTGGCTTCAAACCCCCGTCGACCTGCATCCGGCGTATGGATGTTGTGAAAGTCGGTGTCGATCATACCAGGGCAAAGCGCGTTGACACGGATGTCGGGGCCCAGTTCTTTTGCGAGCCCTCGGGTCATGGTCATCACTGCACCCTTCGAGGTTGCATAAGGCACGGCACCCGGACCGCCTCCGTCGCGGCCTGCCTGGCTGGCGAGATTCACGATCGCCCCCGATTTCATGTGCTGGAGTGCAGCGTTGGTCATCAGGAAGGTGCTGGTCAGGTTGACGTCCATGACGTTTTTCCAGTGCTCAAGCGACATTTCAGCGATTCTTTCGCGCGCGACCAGACCGCCAGCGTTGTTGACCAGCACGTGGATACCACCGAACTCCTCTACTGCGCGGTTGGCCAGGGCATCCACATCTTCCTTTTTGGTCAGGTCGCCTTGCATGGCAAACGCGCGGCCACCCGCGTCCTGGATTTCGGCTGCGGTGGCTTCGGCGCCCGCTGAGCTTGCGAAGTAGTTGATTGCGACGCTTGCGCCTTCGGTGGCGAGTTTCTTGGCGACTGCTGCGCCGATGTCGCGTCCGCCACCGGTGACAATCGCTGTTTTACCTTGAAGTTTCATGTTCTTATCCTTGCTTATCTGCCATTAACAGCGGCGAATGACTTTGGGACGACCACCTTGAAAGAACGTTCATCCGCATCGGTGAGATAGAGATTCACGTCGTAGCCCTGGTCATCGAGGAAGTTGAATACCCGCTTGGGTGCATCGAGCCGGTAGGGCACCAGAAGCACCGCAACACGGTGTCTAACAGTCGCCGGAAAGGCGATGTCGAGATGGGTCGAAATATCGAGGCCCTCATAGTCTGCAGGGTCGATATCCGGGAAACCGGTTACCTGGGAAAGGCTGCCTTCGCCCGCTTCAGACCACAGGACCTTGCCGTAGAATCCCGCGCGCTGGCCGCTGTAGCGGAAGGTGTTCGACCCAAGTTCGAATGGCCCGTTGGCATGTAGCAGCCAGTTGAGTGTTACAGGTTTGCTGGCATCCACGGTGTCGACAATCACGAAATATTCGTCGCGCACAAAATAGAAGTCACGCTGAGCCAGTGTCACTTCGGGATTGAGGCTTTGATAGGCGGCTGTGGCATCGCCGGAGATGAAGATGTGATCCTCGCGTTCCTCGGCCGCCAGGATGCTGCCCGAGGCGGCGAGCGCCTTTGGTTTGTCGCTTCCGGCGTATTGCCCCCTGCCATTGATCATCACCGCGTTCTTCGAGCGGGTCTGGCGCCGCCAGTCCATATGCATCGAGGAATGGAAGGCGACGTAGTGGCCGGATTGGATCGCCAGATCCTCGCCAAATGCGCTAAGGCAGAAGGCATTCTGGTCGCCGTGGCTGTGACTGATCGAGCCGAACCGGCTTGCTTTCATCACGAACTGAATGTGGCGGTCGGGATCGTTCATGTGGGTCTGGATCGCGGCCCATCCAACGCCCTTGAAATGGCGGAGTCGTTCTTTAGGCGGAGAGCCTTCGACTTGTTCGAAGTCGTGGCGATAGACCATGTCGTCGAAGTTGAGGTCCCACCAACCATAGTTGTAGAACGCCTTTTCCGTACCTTTGTCTTTTCGCACGATCTCATCGAAATACCACTGATAGGCGGCATTGCCGGTGACGCCCGCGAATTGGCGCAGGTTATAGCCGACCTTGAGCGATACCGGATCGCCCATTGTACTGTCGTCCCCGAATGTCGCACGTTTGGTGTCTGGCGCCTTGGTATAAAGCGGGAAGTCACCGGTCTTTTGGAAGAATGGACGCTTATAAATGTCGATGCCGGTGTAGCTGCGTAGAAGGTTCGCGGCATCGATCAGATAGGCCATGCCGGTCATCCAGTAATGCGGCCCCTCGGCCCAACCGCCGTCATTGCCGCCCCATGGCGAATAGACGGTGAAGAGGAACTCGATCGAGTAATGCAGCCACTCCTCGGCCTCGGGTTCCTCGCCCAGCATGGCAATGCAGGCGGGCACAAGCACGGCAGATATCGACCGAACGGCATGGCTGTCGTAGGGAAAGACATGGATCGCTGCGTTCTTGATCGCGTGATCCGCAACCTGTCGCGTGCGGGCCAAAAGGCTTCTGCGGACCTGCGCGCGCTCGGTCTCGCTCAACTCGCCATGCAGCCAGTCATAGCCCCACGCCAGCGCAAGGCAAACACGATAGGCCCACTCGTCCGTATAGGCGCGTGAGGTCTTTCCATCGGGATCCCAGGACGCGGCCTCTAGCAGCCAGTCTTTCGCGGTTTTCAGATAGGCGTCGTCTTCCAGAACATGGCCCGCCACGGCGAGGTGACGGATCGCATAGATCAGTTCCTGGCAATCGATATAAGTCTGGCGCCAGATCGTCGCGACGCGGGTATCGTCGGGATAACCCGCAGGTTCCTTCATCGAAGGTTTTCCGACCCAGGTCTCGACACTGTTCCTGTGAAATTTGGACCAGTTACAGTGGTTCTCGTCCTTGAGAACCTTGTTTCGAAAGGCCTTCAGCTCTTTTGGCCCCAGCCAAAGCCGCGGCCGGGCCGGGTTGGCGTCGTTCAACCGATCGTCGCGCCGCGCCAAAGGTGTCTCGGGTAGATCAACGCCAACCGTAAAACCGCGCTCGGCGCTCCATTCGCTCGCCTGCGCGCCATCGGCCCAGACCGCATAGGCCCAAGTATAGTCACCAGGTGAAAGCGTCTCGGGCGGCGTGAAAAAATTGACTGGGATGTTGTCGAATTTCCGTACACCGTCAGACCCCTTGATCCGCAAGACGAACTGGGCTTCATCGTCGATCTCGGGCAGCCACGTGAACCTCGGCGGGTTCTCAGTGGCTTCGGCGCCGTCCGCTGGCGAATACTGGATCATCATGCGCCCGGCTGGAGGCTGCTCAAGCTGAGTTCGACCGCTGGAATTGGCGGAATCGGCAATCATCAGAATTCCCACAGAAATTGAGTTTGGCAGACGGCGCAGGGAGAAACGCGCCGTCTACTGGTTCAGGATTTAGCCGCCGTACTGACGGTCATAGGCCGCTTGCATGACTCCCAACACGTCGTTCAGGCCGCGATTTTCAAGCTGCGCAACGTATTCGTCCCAATCGGCTTCGATATCACCGTTGCCCAGGACCCAAGCCTGAATGCGTTCAAGCATGTACGTCTGGAGATTTGGCCAATACTTGTCGTAGACCTCTTGCTCTTCCTGCTTGAAGGCAACGCCAAGGAATTGGTCGAGCAATAGGTCTTCTGTATCGTAAAGTTCGATCCCCTTGCGTGCCGACTCGCGGGTCCACTGCCATTCATAGCGGTAGTCCTGCGGGTAGCCACGGAACGCCTGCGCACCGATCTCGTACATTTGGCTGTTAACGGCTCGGCCGCTGCCCAATATTTTGTCGGTATAGACAGGTTCACCATCGATCATTTCGTAGTGGTCGCCTTCGATGCCGAAGTTGGCCAGAAGGGCGCCCTCTTCGGTGAACCAGAAGTCGAAGTATTTGATCGTTGCGATCGGGTCTTGGTTAGTGTGGCTGATGGCCCATCCATCCGGCTTGATCGGGATACGACGGTGCTCTTGGAACCGTTGACCGCTAATCGATTCCGGCGGCAAAAACGGAATGAAGTTGAAGCCTTCAACCGTGTCTTTCAGCGAAATGTTGTAACCCGATGTCGACGCGAACCAGTCGTGGGTGAAGCCACCAAGGTTCTCAGACAACAGGTAATCACGTGCCGAAGAGCCGCGGGTATAGATTTCAGGATCGATCAACCCTTCTGCATACCACCGGGCCAGGTTCTTCAGACCTTCGCGGAAGTTTTCGGTTGCATAGGGATGCTGAAGCCTGCCGTCGACAACCATGAAGTCATGATAGGTGTCCGAGCCGGAAGTCCGTGCGTCCCAGAAGTTGATTGGGCGCAAGGTTTCTTCCCAGTTCCGGTTGAAGTACGGAATTTCATCCTTCTGGCCGTTGCCGTTTGGATCCTGGTCACGGAATGCGATCAGAACCTGTTCCAACTCTTCGATGTTGTTGGGTTGTTCCAGGCCCAGCTTGTCCAGCCAGTCCTGACGGATGAACCAGGCGCGCGCGTATTTCCCGTCCGGCAGATAGGGGATGTAGTACATGTTGCCATCCCAGGACGAGATCGCTTCCATAAGGCCGGGATGCTCGTTGAACCACGCCTTGATGTTCGGCGCGTGCTCGTCAATCAGATCATTCAACGGGATAAAGGCACCCTGAGGACCATACTCGTTGATCGGCTGTCTGACACGCTCGCCGCCGACGATGTCAGGCAAGCTGCCGCTTGCGATGAGCAAGTTCATTGCTTCCGAACTGGTGGACGCGTTCTTGCCGACAGTGGCGTCTTTCAGGCAAACACCCGTCCAGTCGCAAGCAGCCTTCTCAACCGGCCAATCTTCAATATAGCCTTTCGAGCGTCTCCAATGAAAGTGGACTGTCAATTCCAGCGGTTCATCTACGACCTTTAGATGCCCATCGGCGATCGCCGGCAAGGCACCGGTCAAGGTCGACGTGGCAAAAGCCGCAGCAACTAGCGTAAGTTTTCGCATGTTTTCCTCCTGTTGTGTTGGATGCGATTGGATATTATTTATTCTTTTACTCCACCCAGTAGGATCCCTTTGTTGAAGTACTTCTGGATGAACGGGTAGAAAAGCAGCACTGGGATAATCGAGCAGATGATGATCGCGGCCGTTACCGTTTCCACCGAGTAAGGAGCCGTTATCAAAGTGGTCGTGAATTCTTCGTCATCACTGAGCCGTTGGATGGTGTGGCGCAGATAAACCTGCAGCGGAATTTTGCTTTCATCAGACAGCAAAATCATCGCCCAGAAAAAGCCATTCCAGCGTGCCACTACACAGAACAGAGTGATCGTGGCGATAGCCGCCTTGGACAGCGGCATGTAAACTTTCCACAGGATCTGAAATTCATTTGCGCCGTCCATTCGGGCGGCTTCCTCGAACGAGCTAGGGATGCTTTCGAAGAAATTTCTGAGCAGGATAATGTTGAAGGCATTCACCGCGAAGGCAATGATGATACCAAAGTAACTATCCAGCAGGCCAAGGTCGCGCATGTTCAGCCAGAACGGGATCATGCCGGCGTTGAACCACATGGTGAAGGCCACCAGCAGGTTCCAGAACCGACGCCCAAGGAGCTGAGGACGCGACAGAGCATAGGCACCGGGGATGACTATCAGAAGGCTCATTATTGTCCCGCCAATAGTATAGATGAACGTATTCAGATAGCTTCGCCAAAACTCTGGCTCAGCCAGAACGACATTGTATGCTGCCAAAGTTGACTGAATCGGGGTCAAAACGACTTTGCCCGATGTTGCCGCAAAGCCAGAACTGAACGACATCGCCGCGATGTATATAAAGGGATACAGCGTCGAGATCGTGAACAAAGCGACCAGTACCATGTTGATCTTGACGAAAAATTTGTCGCCACGGGAATAGAGGTTCATGTTTTGCATGCGTCGTCCCTCACCACAGCGACGTGCGCGAGAAGCGCTTGGAAATCGAGTTCGCCGTCATCACCAGAACGAAGGCAACCACTGCGTTGAAAAGCCCTGCGGCGGCCGCGATATCGTACTGTCCGCCCTGGATGCCCTGGCGATAGATGAACGTGTTGACCACGTCTGCCGTAGCGTAGGTGGCCGGCTGGTACAGCAGAATGATCAACTCGAACGACACTTCCATGATATTGCCGATCCGGATGATCAGCATGATCAGGATGGTCGGCATGATCGACGGGATCGTGATCTTCCACATCATTTGCCAACGGTTCGCGCCATCGACCACTGCGCTTTCATAAAGGGACGGGTTCACACCCGCGATTGCCGCAAGGAAGACGATCGATCCAAAGCCAGCTTCCTGCCAGATCCCGGTGCCGATGAAGATTGGGCGGAACCACTCAGGTTTGGTCAAAAAGTAGATGGGTTCGAAGCCGAACCAGCCGATGATCGTATTCACGATACCGGCCGACGGTGAGAAAGCCGTAATGACGATGCCCGCAATAATCACCGACGAGATGAAATGCGGTAGGTAGACGATGGTCTGCGCGGTCTTCTTGAACGTTGCGTTCAATATTTCGTTGAACATCAGCGCAAGTATGATCGGCGCCGGAAAACCGAACAGAAGGTTCAGTGCGCTTATCTTGATCGTGTTCCACACCGCTCGAACGAATTGGTCCGAGCCGAATAACGTGCCGAAATGCTCCCAGCCAACCCACGGGCTTCCGTCGATACCCCTAAAGATCGAATAGTCCTTGAACGCGATCTGAAGGCCGTACATCGGCTTGTACAGGAACAGAAGGAACCAGATGATGGCGGGCGCCAGCATAACGTAGATCTGCCATTCGCGTTTGAAGTGGTCGATCAGCCAGGTCAGGCGTTCATTTCTTCTGTCATGCCGCACCTCGACATTCGATTTTTCCGTCTTTGGGATAGAGGCGGTATGTTCATCTGACATGCGACCGGCCTCAGTTCGCCTGGCCGCGGATGGCGCCGCCCGTTTCGGCATCGAACAGGTACACCAAATCTGCCGGTACATGAATTTCACTGACGCCTGACAAGTGCGCGACATCGCCATGGGTGTCCACTTTCAGCACCATGGGTGTGTCGCCGAATGACCCGTGCAGCAGAGCCTCGGATCCAAGCGGCTCGACCAAATCGAGCGCAATCGGCAATGGAGAAGTTTCTGGCCCTGCCTCCAGCGAAATGTGTTCCGGGCGAATTCCGACAACCACATCACGCCCGGTTTGCCCAGATGCCGCCCCTAGAATGCGCAATTCGTGGCCGCCGATCTGTGCACCCTGATCCGTCAGAGTACCCTGTATCTGGTTCATCGGCGGAGAACCCAGAAATCCAGCAACAAACGTATTTACCGGATTGTTGAACAACTCCATCGGCGTGCCGACCTGCTCGATATTGCCGTCGTTCATAACGACGATCCGGTCGGCCAGCGTCATCGCTTCGACCTGATCGTGGGTCACGTAGACCGATGTGACGCCCAAGCGGTTGTGCAGCCGTCTGATCTCGGCCCGCATCTGGGTGCGAAGTTTGGCGTCAAGATTTGAAAGCGGTTCGTCGAATAGAAAGACCTTGGGGTGCCTGACAATGGCACGTCCCATAGCGACGCGTTGGCGCTGACCGCCCGACAGGTCTGCAGGCCGACGCTCAAGGTACTCGGTCAACCCGAGGATCTCGGCGACCTCTGTGATCTGTTTCTTGACTTCGTCTTTCGGCATCCGCCGGATGCGCAAGCCGAACGCCATGTTCTCGGCAACATTCAGGTGTGGGTAAAGCGCGTAGTTCTGAAAAACCATCGCCACATCCCGATCCTTGGGGGCGATTCGGTTAACGACACGGCCATCGATGGCAATCTCGCCGTCCGAGATTTCCTCAAGCCCCGCAATCATCCGAAGGGTGGTGGATTTCCCACATCCAGACGGACCAACCAGAACGACAAACTCTTTTTCTTCAACTGTTAGGTCGACGCCATGCACAACCTGGACGGCACCGTAACGCTTGAAAACGCTCTCGATCGAAACCCCAGACATTGCTCCTCCCTAAGCTATTCATGCTGCGGTTTTTCGCCAGCACGTTGCTTGACTAGTATGCTAGTATCGGTCAAAAATCAAGATATATACGAATTGCGGCGAGGAGTTGGAGCTACATATGAGGATTTCAGACGTAAGGATTACCCCGGTCGCAGTCGAAGATATGCCGCTATTGAATACGAAAGGAGTGCACGGGTCACACTTCCTACGCTCGATTATCGAAGTTGAATGCGACGACGGAACCGTCGGCCTCGGCGAAACCTACGGTGCTGTGAAAACCTTGGAGGGTCTGCGAAAGGTTGCCCCTGATCTTGTCGGAATGGACCCGTTTCACTTGAATGACCTTGCCGCCCGCGTCTCGAATGCGCTTCCCAATGCCGGTGGGATAAATCACAAAACGATGCTGACCCAACATCAGGTTGTCGATGTGGTCTACTCGGCTTTCGAGATTCCGATGCTCGATATCCAGGGGCATGCGACAGGGCGTTCCGTGAGCGAAGTGTTAGGAGGCGCGGTAAGGGAGAAGGTCAACTTCAGCGCGTACCTCTTTTTCAAATTTGCCAAACCCGATGATCAACCGGGCCTGGACTTTTTCGGCGAAGTCATGACGACAGACGCATTGGTGGCCCAGGCCGAAGATTTCGTGACCAACCACGGCTTCAAATCGTTGAAACTGAAAGGTGGAGTTTTGCCACCTGATGACGAGGTTGAGACGATGCACGCGCTTCGCGCGCGTTTCCCGGACCACCCCTTGCGGATCGACCCGATGGGCGCTTGGAAGGTGCCGACCGCCAAGCGGTTTTGCGATGCTGTCGCCGGTGTGTTGGAATACCTTGAAGACCCCGTTCGCGGCATGAACGCAATGGCCGAGCTTTCCGCACAAACCGACATTCCCTTATCAACTAACCTGGTAGCCGTTGAATTTCCGCATATTTTTGAAGGTTACGCCAAGGACGCTTTTCAGATCATCCTGTCCGATATTCACTATTGGCGCGGCGCCACGGGTGCCCGTCTTCTGGGCGAAATGTGTCGGGCCGCTGGTATGGGCGTCTCGATGCATTCGAACACGCATCTGGGAATTAGCCTTGCCGCAACAACGCATGTCGCGGCTGCCACTCCAAATCTAACTTACGACAGCGACACGCATTATCCCTGGACGAACCACGACGTCATAAAGGGAGGCAAATGGAAATTCGAAGACGGAGCGCTGGCGGTTCCGAAAGGGCCCGGCCTTGGCGTTGAACTGGACCGCGAAGCCATGGCGGAGCTGCACGAAACCTATCTTGAACAAACGCAGATCGACAGGAACGATACCGAGGAAATCAAGCGGTACATCCCTGACTACGTCCGTCAGGTGCCGCGCTGGTAATCAGAGAAAGTCGTCGCGGCGCGGCGTGAAGCTGTCGATCAACTTGCCAGTTTCCAGGGCAACACACCCATGTACCGCGTTCGAAGGGATGATAAGGCTTTCGCCAGCAGAAACCGTGACATCCTCTCCTTCGACGGTGAACCGGAATTTCCCTGCTGCACAGAAAATGGTTTGGACGTGAGCATGGCTGTGCGGGTCACCCAATGCGCCGGATTGAAATTCAACCTCAACAGTCATGGCCTCGGGTGTATGAGCCAGAACGCGTCGGCGCACGCCGTCTCCGGCCTCGACCCATGGATGAGTGTTCTCAGTATTCATGGTGACCTCAAGACAAATCCAGTGTCGGAAATGAACCCTACGCACTTCTCATTTGATTTCTAGTATGGTATCTAGCGGATGTAAAGTGATCGGAGCAGCAATGCCGCAGACCCTTGGTACTTTGGATAGACGCACGAGCGCGGACGATGTTTATGAATTTCTATTCAATCAGATCAACTCGCTGCAACTGCTGCCGGGGACTAGAATTTCGGAAGTAGAAATCGCTGAACGGTTTGACGTATCGCGTCAGCCAGTCCGCGAGGCGTTTATCAGGCTTGCAAATCGTGGTCTTCTGCTTGTTCGTCCACAAAGGGCGACCGTTGTTCGCCGGTTCTCCAACGAAGCGATCATGCGCGCGCGGTTTATTCGGACGGCCATTGAGTGTGAGGTTTTGCGCCGCGCCTGCCGAACGCCCTTAAACAAAAAACTCAAAACAAGACTGAATAGGTGCATCGAGGCGCAGAAGAAGGCGGTTCAGGACGACGATATCGATCGTTTTCACAAGCTTGACTATGACTTCCACAAGCTGTTGTGCGCGGCGGCGAACAGCGATTTCGTTTTCGAAGCCATCGTCGAAAACAAGGCCCAGGTTGATCGTATTTGCATTCTGAGCCTCGCACAGCCAGCGGCAATGGACGAACTTGTCGATGATCACATCAAGATCGTCGAAGCCGTCTTTGATCAAGACGAAGATGCGGTTGTCAAAGCAATCACATTGCACTTGTCCCGACTAGATGACGTCATCGCCGGGATACGAAAATCGCACGCAGATTTCTTTGAAAACTAATTCGCTACAGGAAGCAGCCGTTTGGGTGCACGCCGCGTCCTGAATAGTTGGGCATCACATGACCCAAATTGCAAATAGAGTTGTGCTGCCCACCAATCGCAGTGTCTTTGCCGTAGCATGGCCGCTCGCCGTCAAGGCCTCGATGCTGCACGGGATCATTGTCATCGATGGCTATCTGGTCTCGGCCCTTGGCGAAGTGGCGCTTGCATCGCTTGGCATTGCGGGAGCTATTGCAGGTCTCCTTCTCGGGTTCTTTTTCTCATTCTCAAGCGCGGCGCAAATTCGGGTCGCCCAAGCCTTCGGTTCCAGGGACAGGCGCCTTTTGAAATCCGTTTTCTTGTGTGGGCTTTCGATCAACTTGTTCATTCTGGTCGCCGGTTTGGCGGTGATCTGGGCATTCGGTGACACAATTCTTTCTGCAGTCGCGGCTACATCGGAAATCGCCGCAAACGCCAAGGCCTATCTTGCGGCCTTCTCGCTGGTTTTTGTCGCCGAGGCGGTTAGCCAGATCATTGGCAGTTATTTCAATGGCTGCGGTCGAACGCGCATTCCGCTGATCAGTTACGTGTTGTCGCTGCCGGTAAACGTCATTGTCAGCTATGCCCTGATCCATGGGGGCTTCGGTCTACCCGCCCTAGGCATCGCCGGTGCGGCAATAGGGACGTCGGTGGCAGCCTGCCTTCGTCTAGGTATCCTAGGAGCTTGGTTCCTCAAGTCCGAACTGCCTTTGGTTCAAGCCGAAGGGTGGCAAAGAGGAAGTTTCCGCTCGGCCCAAAGGGCGCATCTGGCGTTCACGCTTCCTATTGCCGCGACCTTCGTAAGCATGGGCATGGCGAACCAGGTGAGCATGCTCATTTACGCGCAAATGAGCGTGGTCGCCTTTGCTGCAATGACGATTATTCTACCCTGGATCCAAGTCGGCGGAACTATGGGGATGTCTTGGGCTCAGGCTACCGGAATCCTCGTGGCCCAATTACTCGGGGGCAAGGCCAGTGCGGACAAGCTTGAACTGTTCCTATCATCCGCGTGGCGTGGTGTTTTTCTCGCAGCAATTCTGGTATCGTTCCTGCTTGCCTGCATAAGCATCTTCGCCAGCCATATCTATCAACACCTGCAACCCGAAACTATCGCCGCTCTTGCTGGTTTCTTGCCCATTCTGTTGGTTTTACCAATTTTGAAATGCACGAATGCAATATGCGGAAATACCCTGCGTGCCGCCGGCGACACTGTCTACGTCATGAATGTTTTCATTGGCTCAAGCTGGCTTTTTCGGGTGCCGCTTGTCGCAATCGCCGTTCTTTGGTTGGATCTAGGTGTCATGTGGGTCATGGCCGTGCTTCTTCTGGAAGAGTTTGTCAAATTCCCGTGGTTCCACCTGCGCATCTTCGCAGGCAATTGGAAGTCAGCCGATGTCCTCGCCGAATAGGAGCCAGCCGACGAAAGCGCAAATTTCTAGGCGAAAACAATAGGAGAGCCCGCAATGGCAATGAACGATCCCGCAGATACTGGTGAATCTTATGCGACGCTGGAGCTCTTCCAGCCTCCGACAGCCCACAAAAAGCAGTTCAGGGACGCTCTTGACCGGGCGCTCGCCAAATTAGATCAACTCGTTCCGATTTTCGGGCTTCGCAATCCCCGCATGGGAATTGAGGACAGCTGCAATTATGCCTTTTGCACCGACGACGAATGGGTGGCGAGTTTTTGGACAGGGCAGCTGTGGCTGGCCTACTCATTGACCGGAGACGAGAAGTTCAAGAACTCGGCGCGGGCACGGTGGAGCTATTTCCAGCGCGTGCTGGAAAACCCTGCCTGGCACGACCACGATCTTGGTTTTCTCTTCCTTCTGTCATGCGTCGCTGATCACAAGTTGACCAGCAATCAAAAAGCGCGCGACATGGCAATCCGCGCCGCCGATTTCCTGGCCGCCCGCTGGCGCCAGCCACTGCCCTTTGTCATGTGTTGGAACCCAATGCAGCGTGACGGGGCCGACTTCGCCGCCCGCAAGACACGAACGCTCAACATCGACAGCATGCAAGCCATGTCGCTACTTTACTGGGCGCACCGACAGACCGGGCAGCAATCCTTTCTCGATATCGCGAACATGCACAACGAAACCGGGATCAAGCACTTGATCCGTGACGACTTCAGTTCGTACCACTGTTATGAATTCGACCCGACCACCGGCAATCCAATCGGTGGCTATACGCACCAGGGCCTTGCCGATGAAAGCTGCTGGTCGCGCGGGCAATCCTGGGCGCTGCATGGCCTGGCGCAAAGCTATCTGAACACGAACAAAAATGCTTTCCGGGACGCCGCAGCCGGGCTCGCGGACTATGTCGCGACGAAACTACCCAAGGATGGCGTGCCGCTTTGGGACTACGACCTGCCCGAAGACCGGTACCCCTATCGTGATACATCCGCCGCCGCCGTGACCGCTGCCGGTCTCTACACGCTGGCGCAGGGATTTGGACATGGGCCGGAGGTTGCCAAATACACCGACCTTGCTGACCGCATATTGATCGGGCTGGTTGAGAACCATGACATTGCCGCAAACCCCGAGGCCGAGGGGCTTTTGAATGAGGGAGCGGCATTTGTCGATCTTGGCCGGGCGAATAACATGCTGCCCTACGGAGACTACTACTACTTTGAGGCGTTGATGCGCGCCGTCGGGCATACCGAGTTCTTCTGGTAGGCTGGCTGTCAACTAAAGCCTTTTCTCGGATGCCCGCGGTGGTTCTTTGGCGACTGGCGTACATTGGCTCCGCAGGAAGAAAGTCAAGAATCTGATATGGCCAATGAGTTTTCTGTCAAGGACCTCTGCGCCCTCACCGAGGGCCAGCTAGCGGCGCTTCGAAAACTGCGCGTTTCAGAACATCAGGAAGTTCTTGGTAAGTCGTTCTTGGAATCCGTCGCAGATTGGGACAATGCACCAGAAGGTGAGGTTCTCGGCCTGTGCTTTCTTTTCGATGATCAGCCAATAGGAATTACACTGTTCAGGAGGCGAAACGCGCTGAAGTCGCGCACAGTGTCGGTACATGGTCTCAAGATTGCTATTCCGTGGCAGCGGCGCGGATACGGGCACCAAGCATTTCTAAAAGCGGTTGCCTACATGAAATCGCTCTGGCCGGACGCAGAAACACTGAAGCTTGCTGTCGACGCAAAAAACACTCCGGCACTTGCGATCTATCGTCGGTTTGGAATGAGTGATAGCGGCCCCGCGTTTGATGGCCCCAATGGCAAAGAACACCACATGGAGAAATCGCTTCGATCCTAAGCATTGATACTACGGCCCTGCCTGTTTTGCGGGTCTGACGAACAACAAAGTACAATGTGGAAACACAAATCCCCGGAGCAGACGTTCGCGAGCATTAATCGAGATGCAACTCAATCCGGCGTGGAAAGCTTTGTCGCATTGCACCTAACCAGAAATAGGTCCGGTGGTTGCTCTTACGGTCAATTCAGCAGGCACGAGTGAAACCGCCGTTGGCATGGCGGGGTCGTTAATTCGGTCCAGCGCAACGCGGGCGAGTTTGCGTCCAAGTTGATAGGGCGACACGGCCAGCGTTGTAAGCGGAGGGGTTGCGATGGCTGCGTCTTCGACATCGTCGAATCCGATGATCGACAATTCTTTGCCGGGCGTCATGCCCATGCGGATCAGACCCGAGCACGCGCCGATCGCCACCATGTCACCGTTGCAAATAATGCCTGATACCTCGGGATGGGCGTTGCGGAGACTGGAGATTTCATTGAGACCCGAAACCTTGTCATCCGAGCAATCCCAAATCACGGGAGGCGGCAGCCCAAGCTCAGCAAGCGCTTTGCGAAGACCTTCGATGCGCTCCACACGAACACCGAACCCCGCCGTGCCGCCCAGGTACGCAAAGCGCCGGTGGCCAAGGTCAACAAGATGCCTTGTTGCGGATGCAATGGCGTCTGCGTTTTCTATTCCAACGTGGTCAAAGCGACCCTTACCAAACCGACGCAGAAACGAAACGGTCGGAATGCCATGGGCCATGAGCAGTTCGTAGGTTGCGTCGTCGGTGTTCTCGGCGGGAACCCACAAAAGTCCGCCGCGCAAAGACTGTATGAAGGCTTCGAGGTTACGGCGCTGGCGCGCGGTGTCGTCGCGGCTGTCGAGAACCGAAACCAGATATCCTTCGGTTTCCAAAAGGTCCGAGACACCGCTGATGACTTCCGCATTGAAAGGGTTTGCAATCTGGTGAACCGCAAATCCGATCTCGCGGTTCTCGCCGGATCGCATAGATGCGGCGCGCCCGTCGCGAACATAGTTCAGCTTTTTTGAGGCTGCCAAAACTTTCTTTCGCGTCGATTCCGATATGCGTCCCGTCCCGCGTAAAACCTGACTAGCGGTCGCGGTCGATACCTCGGCCAACAAGGCAACGTCAGCGAGTTTTGGTTTTTGCTCCATAGGTCCGAGGCTCTGCCTTAGTTCCACTGTCTATATTTGCGCATTCTTCGAATTAATCAAACGATTTGGCAGTTTTGCGGCATTTCAGCATGAATTCTTTAAAATTATTGCTTTGACTCACGGTATAACGTTATACCATAAATCTGCATCCACTTGTCGATTCGACCCTCTTGGCGTTGGAGCGGCAGGCGGAGAGCGCGTTGCGCTCGACGTGGGAGCAAAGTCGGAAACCCGGCAAAAAAAGAATTCAACCTGGAGGAAGCGATGTCTTTCAATCTCAAATTGGCGGGGGCCGTAGCAGGTGTTGCCATTCTGGTGTCGTCAGTGGCCGCCCAGGCCGAAGTCCTATTCTGGTCGACCCAAGCCAAACCTGTCGAAGAAGCACAAGCAATGCGCGAGCAGGTACTCGCCGGAGCGGGTGACGTGGATTATCAGCCGAACGACGGCGGCCCATGGCTGACCCGCCTGAATGCCGAATTGCAAGCTGGTTCGGGCGCAATTGGTGTTCTTGGTGCCTTGCATGGCGACTTCTCAGCCATGAACCCCGATGATCTGGTCGATTTGGAAGGCATGATGTCGGGTTCAGACACGTTTAACAGCCTTGCCAAGCTCGGCACCGACAACATGCAATATGTGCCTTGGATGCAGGCTAGCTATATAATGGCCGCCAACAAGGAAGCTTTGCAGTACCTGCCCGATGGTGCCGACATCGACGCGCTGACTTATGACCAGCTGATAGAATGGGCCGGCAACGTCATGGAAGCCACCGGCGAGGCCAAGTTTGGCTTTCCGGCGGGCCCCAAGGGTCTGAAGCACCGTTTCTTCCAAGGCTATCTCTATCCTTCCTACACCGACGGTGTTGTGCGGACCTTCGCGTCAGATGACGCCGTGGTGGCCTGGGAAAAAATGCGCGAGCTGTGGGCTGTCACCAACCCGGCATCGACCAACTTTTCGTTCTTGCAAGAACAACTGTTGAGCGGTGACGCCTGGATCGTCTTCGACCATACGTCCCGTGTGGCGCAGGCCTTTAACGAGCGTCCCGATGACTTCGTCGCTTTCCCGGCTCCCGCTGGACCGAAGGGTCGCGGTTTCATGCCGGTGCTTGCCGGTGTCGCCATTCCGCGCACCGCACCCGACATGGATGCAGCGAAGGCTCTGGTCGCACATATGTTGAAGCCGGAAACTCAGATTGCGACGCTTCGGGCGACCAACTTCTTCCCGGTCGTCGATGTTGACCTGCCAGGCGATCTGCCGCCTGCTGTACAGGCTGCGGGCGATGCAGTTGCCAAGATGTCCGGTGCTGCAGATGCAAACCCGGGACTTCTGCCCGCGGGTCTGGGTGACAAGGGTGGCGAGTTCAGCCAGCTTTACACCGAAACATTCGAGCGTATCGTCCTGGCCGGACAGGACATCCGTACAGTGCTGGATGACCACAAACCGCGTCTGCAAGCGATCATGGATGCCAGCGGCGCGCCTTGCTGGGCACCTGACGCTGCTTCGGACGGACCTTGCCCGGTCGAATAAGGCCGAACGCAAAGCAGAAACAAGTTCGGGCCGTCAAAGGCCCGGACACTCCCCAAACCTGCCAAAATTCAGCAATTTTTCGGGAGCGATCTGATGGAAACGCGATACCTTCCCTATATTCTGATCCTACCGGTGACGCTGTTTCTCTGTCTCTTCTTCTTGTACCCTTTTGTCCTTGTGGCTCAGCAGGCGTTCTGGACCGACTCTGGCTGGTCGATGCAGAACTTTCGCGACGTGACGGGCCACTGGAAGTTTCCGATCTCGCTGAAAAACACGCTTTACCTTGCGGCCATCGTGGTGCCGGTACAACTCGTTTTGGCGTTGTTAATGGCGACAATGGTCAGAAACATGAAGAAAGGGCGCGATCTTGTCCTTTACGTTTGGACAATCCCGCTTGGGATTTCTGACCTTGCCGCTGGAATCATCTGGCTCGCAATATTTGAGCAATCCGGGTTCCTGAACTCAATGCTCAGCGGTCTCGGAGTTGTCGACAAGCCAATCAATCTGTTGACCTATCAGAACCCCGGCATCGTCTTTATTGCCATCGCACTGGCCGAGATATGGCGCGCGACGGCGATCATGCTTGTGATCCTCGTTGCGGGAATTGGGCTCATCCCAAAGGAATACTACGAAGCTGCCGAAGTCTTTGGTGCTTCGCCCTGGAAACGATTCACGCGTATCACTCTCCCGCTGCTGCGCCCGTCGCTTTCTACCGCATTGGTCATCCGCGTTATTCTGGCTTTCGAGGTCTTCGCCGTGGTTCAGGCCATAGGGGGCACACTATTCCCAGTGCTGATGAGTGAAACATTCAACTATCAGTTTGAACTCTTGAACAGCGGTGCAGCGGCCGCAGTCGCGCTCATCATTTTGGCCATCTCGATCGCATTCACCGTCCTGATCCTGCGCCTGCTACGTGTCCCGAAGGGAGCAACGATATGACAACTGTTGCAACCGATACGCCGATGACGGATCCGCGTAAGGCCGGGAGGTATGTCTATGCGGCAGGGGTTTTCCTGCTCTGCGCTTGGGTAATCGTGCCGCTCTACTTCCTGCTTATCAACACGCTTAGCTCGCCCGAGGCGGTGAATGCCTTTCCCAAGTCTTTTGTCCCCGAATTTGACCTTGGCTCGCTGACATTCTTTGCCGGTTTTGCAGGCATGCTCACGGCGTTGAAGAATTCCATATTGGTCGCCGTCCTGACCATGATCTTGTCAATCGCGGTGGGGGCCCCAGCGGGCTATGCGCTAAGCCGCTTTGACTTTCGAGGCAAGGAAGTGTTCAGGATGCTGATCCTCTTGACCCGAGCCTTTCCCCTGCCACTTCTGGCATTGCCCCTGGCGGTTATGTTCATTCGCACGGGGTTGGATGACACCATTTTCGGCCTTGCCCTGGTCCACACGACATTGGCGATGCCATTTGCTGTCTTGATCACATTTTCCCTGTTCTCCGGCATCCCACTTGAATTGGAAGAGGCCGCGTGGACCCTTGGCTGCACCCGGTTGACGGCTTTCACCAAAGTGGTGCTTCCGCTGATCCTCCCCGGAATCACGGCCTCGGCGATCTTTGCTTTCGTGATCTCTTGGAACGAAGTTTTCGCGGCAGCCGTACTGACCATCGAGAACAGGACTTTGACCGCCTTCTTGCTGACCAACCTGGATACCTCGCCCCTGCATCTGAAATTTGCAGGCGGGTTCATTCTTGTGGTGCCAGCGCTGATCTTCATTTTTGCCGTGCGGAAATACCTCTTCGCGATGTGGGGCATCGCAAACCGCTAGGCGCCTTGAAAGGACATTCAGATGGCCGAAATTGAAATTAGGAACGTCGCCAAGCGTTTTGGAGATTATCAAGCGCTTCATGACATCAACCTGACCGTCGCCGATCAGGAGTTCATGGTCCTTCTAGGCGCCTCTGGCTGCGGCAAGACCACGCTCTTGCGGATCATTGCAGGGCTTGAAACCGCAACCGAAGGCGAAGTTTGGATCGGAGGGAAGCGCGTTGATCACTTGGCACCCAAGGACCGCGGTATCGCCATGGTATTCCAGAATTACGCTGTCTTTCCGCATCTGACGGTGTTCGAGAACATCGGATTTGGCCTTCGAATGCAGAAACTACCCAACGATGAGGTCAAACAGCGCGTCGAACGCACCGCGACGTTGATGCATATTGAGCAGCTTCTGAAACGCTATTCAGGCGAGTTGTCCGGTGGTCAACGTCAACGGGTCGCCGTTGCTCGGGCGTTGGCGATGGAACCCGACGTGATCTTGATGGACGAGCCGCTGTCGAACCTGGACGCGCTGTTGCGGATGGAAATGCGCGCTGAATTGAAAGGCGTACTGGCGGAAAGCAAGACGACGGCAATCTATGTCACGCACGATCAGGTCGAAGCCATGTCCATGGCCGATCGTATCAGCGTCATGCATCAGGGCAAGATTGTGCAGGCTGCAAGCCCTATCGAGGTTTATCGGAACCCTTCGGCGGTGTTTGTCGCGGGATTCATCGGCAATCCGCCGATGAACTTCCTAAGCGCAACGCCAGCGGGTGACGGGAAATGGCAGGTCGCCGGTAACGTCATCGACGGCCCCCACGCCAAAGGTCCCCTGCAATTTGCCATCCGACCCGAAGATATGTCCCCGTCGGAGTCGGGCCTGACCGCCACTGCAAAAGTTGTCGAACCCCTGGGCGCGCATCTTCTTGTAACCTGCGAGGTGGACGGAAAAATCTTCCGCGCCGTTCTTGACAGCGACCTGACAGTTAAAACTGGTGACGTTCTGACGCTTGCACCCCAAGCCGACCGCGTACGCTGGTTCAATCCTGAAACCACATTAGCGGTGGCCTGATTGATGCCCGACAAAAGCGACTTGATCGAGCAGGCGCAAAAGGTGATGCGCCGCAATGACAGGGGGCATTACACTGTACCCACGCATGGGCTTTACCCATTTCAGTGGAATTGGGACAGCGCATTGTCCGCGCTGGGTTTTTCGCATTTCGACGAAGCTCGCGCATGGGCAGAGATCGAGACATTGTTCGCGCACCAATGGGACGACGGGATGGTGCCGCACATCATCTTCCATGAACACGATGAGGGCTATTTTCCCGGACCGGATGTCTGGGACACGGGCCGCGGCGTGCCGACAACAGGCATCACACAACCTCCGGTCGCGGGTTTCGCGGTGCGCCGCCTATTCGAACGCGCAAAGGATCGCAACTCGGCCGAGACCAAGGCGCGGGCTCTGCTCCCGAAAATCCATGCCTGGCACGAATGGTTCCTGCGCTGCCGTGACCCAATGAACTCGGGCCTGGCGGCGGTGATCCACCCTTGGGAAACCGGTCGAGACAATTCAGTCGATTGGGACAGGGCGTTCGAGAGGGTGCCGACGGAAGGTGTCGCGCCCTTCACGCGTCGCGACACGCAGCACGCCAATCCCGATCACAGACCGACCGATGAGCAGTATAAACGCTACATTTGGCTGGTTCAGCATTTCCGCAAACTGGACTGGGACAACACTAGACTGCACGACGCCTCGCCTTTCCAGGTGGTCGATCCAGGCTTTAATGCGATCCTCCTGCGCTCTTGCTTAGATCTCGCCGAACTCGCCAAGCGGCTAGGCGAGCCGGACATCGCCAAGCGGTCACGCACAATTGCCGAGGATGGTATAGCCGCGATGGAAAGGCTCTGGAGCGAAAAATATGGCCAGTATCTGTGCCTCGATCGCGTAACCGGACAACTCATCGACAGCCCCTCGATTGGCGGTATTCTCGCTGCCTTCACCTCGATCCCCACCGATCGTGCCAACGCGCTTGTTCGCCGAGTTGAGACGCTCGCGCAGTCCTGCACCTATCTTGTGCCCAGCCACGATCCGACCAAGCCAGAGTTCGACGGCCTGCGATATTGGCGCGGCCCCGTTTGGCTGATCGTCAACTATATGATTGCCGACGGGCTGGAACGCGCGGGCCATCGAGGGACCGCCGAACGGATCATGGCCGATTGCCTGCGCCTTATCGAAAAGAGTGGATTTGCCGAATATTACGGTCCGATCACGGCGGAAGGCTGCGGCGGGGACTCCTTCACATGGACCGCCGCGATGGTGATCGAGATCCTGAATACCCATGAGGTCTTGGCATAGCCCACTCGACAGCCCGCAAATCCGTGACCCGGGCGTCCGCACCCTGTTTTGCTCTAATGGATGCTCATGGATCCGGGTGCCGGTACACTAAGGGGGGCGGGTCCTTTGCGGGCGGCACCTCGGCGTCAGGATCAAGGCTGCAACCCAATTTCTCTGCCAGTCGAACAGAGTGCGCGTTGTCGGGATGAATATAGCTTACAACCGTTTTCCAGTTCAGATCCCCATAGACGAAATTGCGTAGCGCCAGCGTCGCCTCAAAAGCAAAACCAAGCCCTTCCTGTGCAGGATCCCAAATGCACCAACCAAGCTCACGTTCGGGCCGGCCATCAGGAAAGTGCGGCCCAAATCCTCCAACAAGAGACCCTGTGTCGTTGCGCAGCGCGACATAGGTACCAAAGCCCCTGATCTCCCAATGCCCGAGCATGGCAGCGAAAATCACAAACGCCTTGGAGTCGGTTGTACCAATGCCTCCGCCTGCGTACTTCGATCGCTCAGATAGATAGAATTCGCGGGCGGCAGAATAGTCAGAGGGTTTCGGACGGCGCAAAACAAGTCTGGATGTCGTCAGTTCGGGCATTTCTCCTCGCAGAAGCGCAGTATCAGTCAGGCGGAAATGTGTGATCAGCCGCAACTTGAGTGGTCCAGTTTGAATGCTAGTGCATGATCGGCCTTGGTTCCATCGAGATGATGGTCTCCGGGGCCGGTGGCCGGTTATTGCTCTTTCGTCGATCCAGCGCGGCGTCTCTGGAATGAGCACCGCCGCGCAAGCCTTTGAACTCGCCGGGCTATCCTGAACGACCTCGTCGCAGTCTCCAATGGTGGATATGCCTGGCTGTGCAGCCAGTCTGCGGCTAGCCAGTCTCAGGTTGCTTTCCCTGTTTTACAGGGAAATAACAGGGAAAAACTTGGATTTCGACCCGATTTGGCACGAATTGGGCGATTTTCACCCAGGTTCCCTGTGCGATTCCAGTGCGTTACCGGGCGCTTCCCTGTTCTCGAATTAACAGGGAATGATTAGGCATTATCAGGGAAAGAAATTCACAAGAACAGGGGGCCTTCAGCTCCATGGAGGGAACCGACTTGATGGAGCGGTTCGCTCGTCACGGCATTCTTTCCGTCGGGAATTTGAGATTGACTCGTTCCCGATTTCTGCTAGGCGTCGGCGCACAGGGCAAAGATGTTCAGCAGAGTGCCGAACTCGCTGAATGAAGTGTTGGATGACCGCCCTTGCTTCGGCAAAAGTCCACCAAGCGGAGCGCGGTGGCGGGAGCCCTGGATGGGGGCACGTGTTCGGTTTCGGACGATTCCCAACACACAATTTCAGTCAAATGGCGTCGTTTGGGCGTCCCCTCTTAACGCGTGCAGGCGTCTTGCACCTGCATTGCAGATCAAGGAGTTGGCCATGACCGCCCCTCTTTTCGTGGGTGAGATCCCGATCGCGGACCTCAAACCCTTTCCGCGCAACGCGCGCGCCCATGACACCCGGCAGATCACACAGATCGCCGCCTCTATCGAGGCCTTTGGCTTCACCAATCCTCTACTCATAGATGAACAGAACCAGCTGATTGCCGGCCATGGTCGTCTGGAGGCGGCCAAGCGCCTGGGTCTGACAGAGGTGCCGGCGATCCGCATCTCGCATTTGAGAGATGCCGAGAAACGGGCACTCATGTTGGCAGACAACAAGATCGCGCTCAATGCCAGTTGGAAGCTGGACATCCTGGCTGCCGAACTCGCCGATCTGTCGACATTCGATCTTGGTTTTGACATTGCTCTGACTGGCTTCGAAGTCGGCGAGATCGACCTGATCCTTGAAGACAATGACTCGCACACTCCTTTGCAGGCGGAAACCGCCCCCCAGCCCGACCGGACACGGGCAACAACAACCCAAGCGGGCGACATTTGGCAGCTGGGACCCCATCAAGTGATGTGCGGCGACGCCTTATCTGTAACTGATCTTGCCAACCTGATGCAGGACGAACAGGCCGATGTCGGATTCACCGACCCACCTTACAATGTCCCGATCCAGGGTCATGTCTCAGGCAAAGGTCAGGTCCAGCATCGCGAGTTTGTACAGGCCTCCGGAGAGATGACTGAGGACGAGTTCGCCAGCTTTCTGACCCGGGCGCTGTCGCTTGGAGCACAGCATAGCCGAGATGGCGCGGTCTGGTTTGCCTGTATCGACTGGCGCCACATGGGAGAGATGCGGGCCGCGGGCGCGGAAGCCTTCGACGAACACCTGAACCTCTGTGTCTGGGCCAAGACCAACGGCGGCATGGGCTCGCTCTACCGCTCGCAGCACGAGCTGGTCTTCGTGTTCAAGGCTGGCGCCGGGCCGCACATCAACAATGTCGAGCTCGGCAAGCACGGCCGC
>JABDJO010000062.1 GCA_013002465.1 Silicimonas sp.
GTTACGAAGTGATTAACGGGGACCGCCGATGGTCGGCACGATCTTGCCGAGACGTGTTTTTTTGACATCATATAAAAGGTCAATGAAGCCCTTGATCTGGTGCTCGCAGGTTGCCTTGCCCTTTTCGGCTGTGGCCAGATGGGCTTCTCCGACTGTGCCGTCGGGGTTCAGATCGGTGGCGACCCAGCCATAGGACACCGGGCCGATGGGCGAAATTTCCGTGTGCTCGGCGCTTGAGCGGAAATCGACGGCTTTGGCCATGTCGACGGTTTCGGGGCGAAAGTTCAGCATCAAAGATGTTTCCCGGTCGCCGCCGTGGATACCGAAACTGGTTTCTTGGGCGGAATACAGCCCGTCCGGCGCGCCGAAATTGCCCCATTGGCATTTGACCGCCAGCATACCGGCTTCGACCCGCAATTCACGGGCGAGGATCGAGATCAGGTCCAGGTTGCCGCCGTGGCTGTTGACGATGACGATCTTGCGGATCCCGGCGCGGGCGACCGACAGACCGATCTCGCGCCAGGCGCGAAGGGCGGTTTCAGCCGTTAGCGTCAGGGTGCCGCGGGCGTGAAGGTGCTCGTTCGATTTGCCGACGGCCTGAACCGGCAGGATGCGGATGTCGAGATCATCAGGGCATGTGCGGCGAAGCTCGGCCAGCATACCTTCGGCGATCATCGTATCGACACCGACAGGCAGATGCGGTCCGTGTTGTTCAATGGCGGCGGTCGGCAGGATGGCGATCACCGCTTCGGCGTCAATGTCGGCGAATTCCGTGGTGCGATAGTCTGCCCAGTCAAATCTGCGGGTCATGTCGATCTTTCCTTGGCGGTCATTTCAGAAGTCGGTCCAGCTTTGCATCAACCCGATTGAGGTGGCGGCGGCGGCTTTCGTCGCTGGAACCATCCATGAGGTAATGGGCGGCAAAGGTCTTTTTTGCACGCGGCGCACAGAGAAAGCCGACGCCACGCAAGAATGTCCGTTTGCCCGGGGCGCCGACCAGAAACGTCAGCCAGCGGCTGGCGCCACAAGTGGTGAAGACCCCGAGGCGGGTGATGTGTTGAAGACCGGGGCGGATGGCCGTGTGAACATCATCGGGCATGAGAAAGGCGACATCGGGCAAGAGAACGCGGTCAAGCCAACCTTTCAGAAGCGCCGGCGGCCCGTACCACCAGGTGGGATAGACGAAGATCAGGGTGTCGCACCAGCGAAGGTCTTCGACGTCACGCGTGACAGGGGCGCAGTTCTCGGGGCAGTCGAGGTATGACTTGTGTTCGTCGGCCGTCAGAACGGGATCGAAGCCGCGTGCATAGAGATCGCTCAGCCGTGTATCCGCGCCAATGGCGGCAAGTTTCCCGATCACCCTGTCGCGGACGGCGGCTGTAAAGCTTTCGGCGCGCGGGTGGCAATAGACGACGAGGGCGCGCATCAGAGCGACTCCATGGCGCGCGCGGTCTGATCGAGGAAACTGGCGCGGCGGTCATCTGTCGCCCGGTTCATGTCATAGAGCGCAAGATAGCGTGTGGTTTCAGGGCGGGTCACATGCCAGAGATGGCGCTTGACCAGCTTGCGGGGGGGGTCCCCGGCCAGGAAGGCGCGCCAGCGGGTGCCGCCATAGGTGGTGACGGCGGCGAGTTTCCGGATGTGGGTGAGGTTGGGCACGACCGCGCCGTTTTCCAGCCGAAAGGACACGCCGGGCAAGAAGACACGGTCGAAGAATCCCTTGAGGATAGCCGGATAGCCGATATTCCAGACCGGGAACGACAGGATCAGGGCCTCGGCATTGCGGACGCGATCCACGTAAGCCTGAACCGGGGCGATGTTGGCCGGTTCATCGTGATATGCGCGGCGTTCTTCTTCGGTGAGGACAGGTTGGAAATTCTCGGCGTATAGATCGCAATCATCGACGGTCCAGCCCCGTGCGGCGAGGCTGTCGCAAATGCGGGTGTGAAGTGCCGCGCCGAAGCTTTCGGGGCAGGGGTGGGCAAAGAGGACAAGGGCTTTCATCGCAGGACCATCGAGGGGGACGCTGTCCCCCGCCGCGCGGTGCGCGGCCCCCCTGGCATATTTTCGACAAGGCGAAGCATCACTGGGTTCAATCTGCGCCTTGCAGCTTGGGGTAGGCGTACATGGATTTGAAATCGTAGGCGGGATCGTCCCAGGCGATCATCTTGCCGGGGTTCAAAAGGCCTTTCGGGTCGGCTTCGCGCTTGAAGCGAAGCTGGCGGTCGTCGACGGTTTGGCGGCCGCCTTCCTCCAGCGTATAGCGATGCGGGTTGAAGATCATCGCGCCCGCGTCTTCGTGGATGCGGATGATCTCGTCCAGCCGTTCTTCGGTGGTGAACTTGACCAGGGACAGGCCGGCGAACATGACCTTGCCGTTTTCGCGCAGGACTTCGAGGTGCTGCAGGACTTCGGGCGAAAACTTGGTGCGCATCTTTTCGATCAGGTCCAGGTGTTCGGGATAGCCATAGCGGACCTGCAGATATGTGATCGAGGGATCGACCTTCAGGGCACGCAAGGTCGTGTGGTTCCAGCCGTATTCAAAAACAGGCCCGGGATCGCGCGCCCACTCATGATCGTCGTTGCGATAGATCAGCCGGGCTTCGGGGCGGCGTCCGAGGAAGGTCAGAAATCCGTCCATGGACTGCGGCGCGATCATCAGGCCGATAAGGTTGGTGCCGGGGTCCACATGGGGTTGCACACGCTGAAAGTAATCGTGCGCCACGGGGGCCTCGAAAACCGTGCCAAGCTTCATCAGGATGCCGTCCTGGTTGGCCAGATCCTCGGCGAAACGGACGGCATCCATGAAGTCGTCGGTGGCCACGAACATCTCGGTCCAGTCATAGGCGGGGGCGAGCGGCATTTCCAATTCGGTGATAATGCCGTTGGTGCCATAGGCGTGGGAAACGCGGGCCAGTTCCTCGCCGGTGAATTCCAGGATGCGCGGTGTTTCTTCCATGGTGACGACACGCAGGCGGATGATATTGCCAAGATCGCGCAAGGACCCCCAGGTGCAGGATCCGACGCCGCCCGAGCCACCCGCGATGAAGCCGCCGATGGTGGCCGTGGCCCAGGTCGACGAGAACATGCGCAGTTCCTGCCCGGAATGCTCGCGGCAGGCGATGTCGAGGTCCTTGAGCAAAACACCCGGTTCGCAGACGACCCGTCCGTGGGTGATCTCTTTCACGTGCGTCATGTGGCGCAGGTGCATGACACAACCCCCGGCAAGCGGCATGGCCTGGCCATAATTGCCGGTTCCCGCACCCCTCGTGGTCACGGGGACGTCATGGGCATAGCAGGCTGCCAGAACCTCGATAACCTCGTATTCGGACTTTGGGCTGACGACGAAATCGGCGATCACGTGGTCCAGGCGATCTTTCAGGACCGGCGAGTACCAGAAGAAATCGCGGCTTTTTGCCTTGATTGCACTGTCGGCCGTGTCGATGTCCAGGTGGGCGAGGGCGGCCTTTGCGGCGTCGATATTGTCGGTCACGGCGTCACCTCCATCAGGCGGTCAAGGTCGGAATAATTGGGCAGGGTGGTGTCGATCTGCTCGCCCTTGCGCAAGACGATGCGGTCGGATTGGGGCCGGGAAAAAAGTTCGGTCCAGGTGCGGGCGGTGAAAACCACGATGTCGGCGGGGGCGCCTGGCTTGAGCGAGGGCGCATCGAAGCCGCAGGCCTTGGCGGGGTTGTTGAAAAAGGTTTCTGGCCAGCTGAGGTTGCTGTGGTCCAGATGGCCGATGCGGGTTGCCTGACGCATGACTTCCAGCATGTCGAGGTCTCCGTAGGCGTAAAAGGGATCGCGGGTGTTGTCGCTGGCAAAGCTGATGTTGATGCCGCGGTCCAGCATTTCGTGGACTAGGGTGATGCCTCGATTGCGCGGTGTGCGTCCGGCGTGGCGGTCTTGCAGGTAGAGGTTGCACATGGGCAGGCTGACGATGTTGATCCCGGCCTTTGCGACAAGGTCCAGCGTGTCAAGCGCGCGGGCCTCGTCCTGGGTCGAGAGCGAGCAACAATGACCGACCGTCACGGGCTTGGCCCACCCGGTTTTCAGAATGATCTCGGCGATCATCCGCAGGGTTTCCGAATTGGGGTCCATGGTTTCGTCGGAATGGAAGTCGACCTCCAGGTTGCGCTCGCCTGCAAGGATGAAGAATTCAAGCAGACGTTGGCGGATGTCGGGAACCGGATAGGTGACAAGCCCCAGAACGCCACCTGCCGCGGCCACGATGTCGGCTGTGTCGGCGTAATCGCGGGCAATGTTTTCGACGCCTTCGCACCCGATCAGGCTTGAGCCCTGAAGCTCGATTCGACCGGCCCATTTCTGGCGCAGGTCCGAAAACACCTGCCACGAGATTTCATCCTGGGGGGCGATGCTATCGAGATGGGTGCGGATGACACTGGTGCCGTGGGCATGGGCGCATTTCAGAGAGAATTCCATCCGGGTGCGCACGTCTTCGTCTGTCCAATTGTCGCTTCGGTCGGCACCGACAGTGTCCAGGGCGCCTTGAAACGTGCCGTCGGGGTTTGCCGCGCGGGGCCAGATATGGCCCTTGTCGAGGTGTGTGTGCATGTCGATGAAGGTGGGAAACACCATCGCGCGGTTCATTTCGATATCGGCACCACCGCGCTGCGCGATCCGGCCACCATCAATGGAAATGTCGGTCACCACCAGATCGTGCTCGGGCTGTCCGATCAGGCAGCCTGGCACGGTCACGTTCTTAAGCCGAACCGGTCGGTCGTCAGCCCAGGACCTCATGCGTCGCGCTTCAATGCGCTTTCATGCCACTTGCGCAACATGAGGTGAGAGATCAGCGAGGTGACCGCGAAGATTGCAACACCCATGGCCGAGATCAGGATGAGGGCTGCGTAGAGCCGCCCGAAGTTGAACCGATACGATGCTTCGAGAAGGGTTGAGGCCAGGCCGAGGCCCGTTCCGGCGCGACCAATGACGAATTCGGCCACGACCGCACCGATCAGGGCAAGGCCGCCAGCGATCTTCAATCCCCCCAGAAAGAATGGAAGTGCCGAGGGGGCCGCCAGCAAACGCAACCTTTGCCAACGGGTTGCGCCATAGATCGAGAACAGGTCCTGAAGATTGTGGTCCGCCGATTTCAATCCGATTGTCGTGTTCGACAGGATGGGGAAAAACGCCACGATCCAGGCGCAAAGAAGGGCCGCGACAAAAGCGCTTTCGACATAGATTTGCAGCAGGGGTGCAATGGCCACCACCGGGGTCACTTGCAGGATGACGGCGTAGGGGAAAAAGCTCATCTCGGCCCATTTGGATTGGGTAAAGGCAACAGCCAGGGCGACACCCCCGAGGATGGCGAGGATCAGCGCGAGGATGGTCAGACGGGAGGTGGTCAGCATGGCGGGCCACAGGATGGACCAGTCTTCGACAACCGAGGACCCAACCAAAAGAGGCCCCGGCAGCACGTAGTGGGGGATCTCGTTCAGCGTGACATAGAGATGCCAAGCCAAGAGCGTGAGAGCCATGACAAGGCTTGGCAGGGTCCACTTGGCGATCCGGTTGATCTTGTCGCGACGCGCGCGTTCGGCTTCTTCGGCGTCGATGATGGGGGCGGTTGTTCCGGTGTCGGTGGCGGTCATGCGGCTTCTCCCATAGCGTCGTGAAGCGCGTCCGAGGCGGCTCGTGTGTGGGCGGCGTATTCGTTCGAGGTGCGGAACTCTTCGTGCCGGGGATAGGGCGTGTCGACTTCAAGTTCGTGGATGACGCGCCCGGGGCGAGCGGCCATGACGATGATCCGATCCGACAAGAAGACGCTTTCAAAGACCGAGTGGGTAACGAAAATGACGGTGCAGCCGACCGCCTCTTTCAATTCCAGTAGATCGTTGTTCAGCTTGAAACGGGTGATTTCGTCGAGCGCGGCAAAAGGTTCATCCATCAGGATCAGGCGCGGGCGGGTCACCATGGAGCGCGCAATCGACACCCGCATCTTCATCCCACCGGACAATTCGCGCGGATAGGCGTTGGCAAAGTTGTCCAGGCCGACAAGACTGAGGGCTTCGTCGATCTTGCCCTTTACCGATCCAAAACCCTGGCCTTTCAGGCGGAAGGGAAGCCAGACGTTTTGCGCCACCGTCGCCCAGGGCATGAGCGTGGGTTCCTGAAAAACGATGCCCAGATCATCCTTGCCCTGACCGCCCTGCCACTCGATCCGGCCCCGCGTCGGGTGGGTGAGGTCGGCGATCAGCCGCAGGGCCGTGGATTTGCCACAGCCAGACGGCCCCAGAAGCGAGACGAAGTCGCCCTCGTTCACTGTCAGGTTCATGTCCTTCAGCGCCACGATATCGGTGCCAAAGGTTTTTTCGATGTGGCTCATCGTCAGAAGCGGCGGGCGCTTGCCGAGAGGAAGCGTCATGGGGTTCTCCGGAGATTGTGGGTTGGCCCGGGCGATGCCGGGCCAAGGTCCCGCCTATTTCAGATCCAGACCGACGCCATTGCCGACGAACTGGGTGGAATAGGTTTTCTTGAAGTCGATCCCGGCTTCGACGACGCCGGCATCAACCATCTTGTTGTAGAAATCCTCGACCTTGGAATCGGTGATGACGCCGATGCCCATGGTTTCGGCATCCCCGGAATCGACGATGCCCCACGACTTCAGTTTGCTGATCGCGAAATCAATCTTGTCGCGGGTCATTTCGGGGTTGGCTTCCTGGATCAGGGCGATGGCGGCTTCGTTGTCGCCATAGAGAAAGTTGTACCAGCCCTTGATCGACCCATCGACAAAGCACTGAACCCGCTCGGGGTGTTCGTCGATGGTTTGCTGCATGGCTTCGATCGTGGTTGCATAGGAGGAATACCCGGCATCGGCGATCAGGAAGACATTGGGATCGAACCCGCCCTCTTTCTTCACAAGATAGGGTTCAGAAGACAGATACCCCTGCATCCCAACCTTTTTGTCAGACAGGAACGGCGCGGGGTTGAAGGTATAGGGTTTGCGTTGCTCGGCGGTGAATCCGTGCGCGGCGATCATCCACTGGTAATAGGATTGGAACCCGTTGTCGCCGATCAAAAGCGTCAGGTCCTTCAGTTCTTCCCAACTGTCGGCTTCGCCCGGGTGGGCCACGATGACTTGGGGGTGCTTTTGAAAGATTGCCGCCACGTTGACGACGGGGATGTTTTCCTGGGCTGCCGAGAAGGCCTGCAAAAGATCGCCGCCCATGTGGAAATCCATCCGTCCGGCCAGCATCAGGGCGCGGTTGTTCACCTGCGGACCACCTGGGACGATGGTCACGTCCAGCCCGCATTCCGCGTATGTGCCGTCGGCCACGGATTGGTAAAAGCCGCCGTGCTCGGCCTGAGCGACCCAGTTGGTGCCGTAACTGACCTTGGCCAGATGTCCGTCGGCCAAAGCCGTGCCTGCCGTCAGGGATAGCGCGAGCGCCGCAATGAGTGAGTGTTGGACCATGTTATCCTCCCGGGGATATGTACTTTTGTTTTGTTGTTGCGAAGCCGGATTTCGTTGTCTGATGGGGCCGGCGCGCACCCCGATTCTGGCGAAACTGTACTCAGAGTTTTTCGATTCGCACAGGGTGGGTAAAACATTCCTTTGCAATACATCCCAGGCTCGCGCACCAATGAGGGAAATGCCGGAAAGGACAGGATGTGAAAGAGTTGACGCCGACGACCATTGCCGCACCGTTTGCGCGATATTCCCATGGGATTGAAGTGCCTGCCGGGGCGCGGTTCGTCTTTACGTCAGGGCAGTTGGGGCTTTCCCCGGATGGCGATGTGCCCGAAGGGGCCGAGGCTCAGGCTGTGCTGTGTTTTCGGAACATCGACGCCGTTTTGGAAGCTGCCGGGGCGGGGCGGTTCGATGTGGTGCGGATCAACGCTTTTGTCAGCGATCGCACGCACATGGCGGGTTACATGGCGGCGCGGGATGCCTGGCTGGACGTGGTCGATCATCTTCCGGCGTCCACGCTGATGATCGTCTCGGGGTTTACCCGGCCGGAATTTCTGGTGGAGGTTGAGGTTGTCGCGGCCGTTGGCGAATAGGATATGCGTCGAATGGCGACGGTCCTGGTCGCCTTGGGTGCGCCAAGGTGCTTTTCCAGTTCGGTGGAGGCCTGAGGGCTGATGCCGGGGCGCATTTTTCTGGCCCGACCGCTAGAGGAGGTGGCTTTGGCCATTGGCGCGACAACCGGGATCGAGGGCGAGCCGGTCCGTTGGAATATCGCGCCCGGTCAGGACATTGTCGTCTGCACGCCCGAGCGGGCGCTGAAACGCATGAGATGGGGAATTATCCCGGTCGGGCGGCGCAATGCGCGCGGGCGACCGGTGATGGAGACGATCGTCAATGCGCGGTCTGAAACGGTTTTTGACAAATCCGCCTTTGATGGCGTCGGACGCGCGGTGGTGCCTGCGGATGGCTGGTACGAGTGGACGGGGAAGGCGCGGCGCAAACAGGCCTGGCGGATCACGTCGTCATCGGGGGCGTTGTTGTTTTTTGCCGCAATTACGGATGTCTGGACGGGGCCGGGGGGTGTCGAGGTGCCTCAGGTCGCGATGGTCACCTGCGCGCCATCGGGCGATGTGAAGGACATACATCACCGCATGGGGGTGCTGCTGGATCAAAGTGACATCGACATCTGGCTGCGGGGTTCCGAGGACGCGGTTCACCCCTTGATGCGCCCTTTTCGCGACGGTGGCCTTGTCGTGGCACCAGCGGATGATGTCGACTGGTCGGCGGCCTGACCGTAACGAACCTTGACGAAACGTATTTGTCGCACCTCGCGCCGTATTGTATCGCAGTGCAGCATGAGTTATGCTGCAGCGCAGAAGAGTGGAGCGCGACCGTGCCCGGAAAAATCATCACCGTTGCCCAGCAAAAGGGCGGAGCGGGCAAGACAACTCTGGCGGCGAACATCGCGGTCGCTCTGTCGCGGCAGGGCAAAAGCGTTGCCCTGCTTGATACCGATCCGCAGGGGTCGCTTGGCCGATGGTTCATGACTCGGCGTGCGTCCGGTGAACCCGGGATGGAGTTTTCCACGGCCAGTGCCTGGGGTGTGAGCTATGAATGCGACAAGCTCAGGGATGAAGCGGACTATGTGCTGATCGACACGCCGCCCAAAATCGACAGCGATTTGAAACCCGCGATCCGGGAAAGCGATCTGGTGATTGTGCCAGTGTCGGCAAGCCAGGTGGATGTCTGGGCGACCGAGGGCGTTTTGGACATGGCGGCGCGCGAAAAGGCCGAGGTCATGGTGGTTTTGAACCGCGCTAAGCTTGGCACGCGGGTTGCGGCGGATGTGGACAAGACCCTGCGGGATCTGGGCGTTTCACGGGCCAAGACCGCCATCGGTCACCGGGTGGCGTTCCCGGAAACAATGGGCGTCGGCAAGGGTGCGCAGGAACGCGGCAAGGGCGTCTGGAGCGACGAGATAGAGGCGCTGACGCGCGAAGTTGTCAAACGCGTTTCGTCCCGAGCCTAGGCTTTGCCGGCCCGCCGGACGGTCGGGATTGTGGGCTTTTCTTCCTTGGGTTCAATGACCACGAATGATGCGCCGCGAAACAGGATTGATCCCGGCTCGGTCATGGCGATGACCTGATTGGTCCATTCTTCGGAGAAGACCAGATTGAAGGCCTTTGGGGCAGCATGGACGAAGTTGTGCATGATCATGATCATGGCCAGGATGCCGAAGGTCTGGGCGGCCTTGAATTCGGCACCGCGAAATCTGAGTGCCGAGAACAGCACGAACGAACATGCAATCCCGATGGCGCCGTCGATCATCATGGTGATGTCCGCATCTTCGCCCGCAAGCGACCCGCCCATCAGGTGGAACCGCGCATAGCGTGCAACAAAGACCGCCAACATCCCCACGAGTGCCGCCGCCACGATGGTGGCGGGATACTTGAAGTTTTCCTTCCAGTCCGGGATCACTTCGACCTGGGGTTTTGCCGCTTCAATCGGCGCGCGGGCCTCGGCAACCTTGTTCAGACGGTTCTGAAAGCTGTTGTCGGGCATACCGGATTGGGGGCTGCTCATGGGGTGACTCCTGTCTGCCTGCCTGGGCGCGATATTTCTGCGAGAACGTGGCAAAATCAGGGCAGAAATGGCCGTTTTCCCCGGCATTTCGAGTCGGTGCGTTACAATGAGTGGTTTCAACCAGTTACAGCTTTTTGTGCCGTTTCAACATGGCTTCGCGAATGGCGATGAAGGTGGTCGAGGCGATAATCAGCGATCCGCCGACCACAACCCAGCCGTCGATGCCTTCGCCAAAGAGCAACAGGCCCAAAAGAACCGACCAGATCAACTGCATGAATGTCACGGGTTGTGTGACCGTCACCGGAGCCGCCGCAAAGGCCCGCGTCATGGTGTAATGCCCGGCCGTTGCAAAGAAGGCGACCAGGAACAGCCAGGCGTATTCCTGCGGCGTCGGCCACTGCCAGACCGCGATGGCAAGCGGCATCAGCCCCAACGGCACAATCAGTGACAGCATGGCGACGACGACGCTGGCAGGCAGTTCGTCGGCCATGCGCTTGGCAGTCAGGTAGCTGACGGCAAATGTGATGGCGGCCAGTACCATGGCCAGGTGACCGTCGGACAATTCACGCACACCGGGGCGCAGGATGATCAGCGCGCCGACAAAGGCAATGCCGACGGCGATCAGACGGCGTGCGGCAAGGCGTTCACCAAGGAACAGGGCCGCGCCAAGGGTGATATAGACTGGCGCCATGTAGTTCATCGCCGTGACCTCGGCGATGGTGATCCGCGTCATGGCGTAAAACCAGAGAACGACACCGAACATATGGGCCACCCCGCGCAGGCCGAACAGCTTCCACTGGCGGGATGTCAGCCGGGTATGACGCAAGGGGCCGATGGCGGGGATCAGGAAGACCAGTCCAAGGGCATATCTGAGAAACGCCGATTGTGCTGCCGGCAGTTCGGCGGCCCCGTGTTTGACGGCTGCGGTGACGGCCACGAACAGAATGCCGGTTGTCAGCATCCACAGAACGCCAACCAACGGGCGCGGGGCGCTTGGAGGCGCTATTGTCGGAGAGGCCGTACCATCGGGCATGACCCTCTATGGGGCCATGGCCAGGAAGGCTCAAGAGAAGATCAGCGCCAGGGCAATCGACCACATCAGAGCGGCAACGGCGGCATCAAGAATGCGCCAGGATCGTGGGCTGGCGAAGAAAGGCTGCAACAGTGCCGCGCCGTATCCAAGGGTCAGGAAGAACGCTGTCGAGGCGGCAACGGCGCCGACACCGAAAATCCAGCGTTCGTCGCCGTATTGGGTGGCAACCGCACCAAGGAGAACCACGGTGTCCAGATAAACATGCGGATTGAGCCAGGTCAGTGCCAGGCAGGTCAGAACGGCGGCTTTCAAGGATTGCTCGGCAGACCCGCTGGTTTCCAGGGTTTCGGTGACAAAGACCGCGCGGCGAACGCACAAAAGCCCATAGACCAGCAGAAATGCGGCCCCGCCCCATTTGGTGATCGGCACCAGCATCGGAAATTGCTTGGTCAGGACTCCAAAGCCCGCGACCCCGACCATGATCAAAAAGGCGTCGGCCAACACGCAGGTCAGAACGACCGCGCCGACGTGACGTTTGCGAATGCCCTGCCTCAGGACAAAGGCGTTTTGCGCACCAATGGCGACAATCAGCGACAGGCCCATAGCAAAGCCCGCAATAAAACTATTCATGCGTTGGAAATCCTTGGAGTCAAAATAGCGGTGATCAGGGCCGTTGCAAAAGCTGCCACGGCGATCCACCCGAAATACCAGAACTGTCCGGCCAATTTGTCTTCGGCAAAGCTTGCCGCGAACCCAAGCCGCCCCCAATGCGCGGTCAGTCCTGCGGCCGCCAAAAGTACCGCGAATACGCCAATTCTAAGCAACCAGCGCCGGGTTCGAAAAAGAAAGGCAATTAGCAGGCCTAATGGAACTCCCAGCCAGGCCACATTGACCGACCAGAAGGGATGGGCGCCAAGAGATTGGCTCAGCCCGAAATTGGCTGCGGTGATCACAATCATGGCGGCAACCAGATACGGAGAAATTCCGGAAATCTTCATAACGCGCACACTGGCAGAAAACTCTGCCGTTTCAAGGGGTCAGATCATCGCCCAGTCGTCGAATGTCCAGATTTTTTTCTTGGGTGTGTCTTCTTCGTCTTCCATGACACCCTCCTTTCCTTCCTTTTTGACATGGGGTTCAAAGAAGATGGATGCAGGTTATCTTGCAGGATCTGTCAAAGCCGTTACATTAAGTGACCTAACGTCGCATTGCCCAACTCAGTAGCGAATACAGGGCAATGGCGATCCAAAGTACCTCGATCAGTATCGCGCCGGCATTGGGTCGGTAATAGAGCGAGACGAGGATCATCAGGGCGCCTGTCAGGTTCATGAGCTGGAACGCGGGCTTTGCGGCATCGACCCAGGCGCGCGATACCGCGAGATATGCGGTTGCGATCACAAACGATCCCAGGACGCCGATCCAGTCAATGAACGTAAGATCGTCAAACATGATCGGAAGTTAGCGCGCCCCACGGTCCATGGGAATGCCGGATGGCCGTGCCGATCCATTTCCTGGGATTGGTTGTAAAAGGTTGATCAGAAACGAAAAGAGCGCCCCGGTAGGGCGCTCTGACAAGCCGGACGCGCAGGGTTGCGCGCCCGTCCTGAATCGGCTCAGGCGAGCGCGATGTTCTCGGCGTTTTGGCGGCCGTCGCGGCCGGTTGCCAGCTCGAAAGTGACCTTTTGGTCGTCTGCGAGGCCGGTCAGACCCGAACGCTCAAGCGCGGAAATGTGGACGAATACGTCCTTGCCGCCTTCGTCAGGTGCAATAAAGCCGAAGCCTTTGGTTGTGTTGAACCATTTTACGGTGCCAGTGGCCATCCGTATCTCCTTGATTTTAATGCCGTTCGCAATATGCAACGGCCCGGCGTTTCGTCTAGATCGAGACTGAGGCCGTAAAGGAGACAGTGGGTCGAGGTAGAAGATAGCGAGGCTGAGATAGGATGTTTGAAGCACTTTTGCAAGGAAAGACCGCTTGGTCGGAATTTCGTTTACCCAAACCGTACGGTGCAAAAATGTCAGAAACGTACAACCGTTCGGTGGGTGTTTTTCACAATTGTACGCATTGTACATGTACGGAATTGCCGAAATGGGGCCGGGAAATGGAGGACTTTCGCCAGATGTGATACACTGGTGCCATCCACGAAAGACGGAGGTGTCCCATGCGATATGCAACCATCACGACCTGGGAGGTCATGGACGGCGCCGATTTCGACCTGACCATGGAGCGGGTGCGCAAGAAACGCCTGCCGGCCCTGAAAGAGCTTGGCGCCGAACGGGTGCAGGTCATCCGCACCAGCGACCGCACCATCGCGGCGATTTCCGAATGGCCCGACAAGACGACCCGCGATACGGCCAAGGAATTCATCGAGCGGGTCAGAAAAGAGGTCCGCACCGAGGACCACAGCCGCATGACCGGCGAGATGCTGGGCGAAGTTGTGGCCGAAGTCTGAGGAGACCGTCATGGAGTTGTCAGTTGTCACCGCGATCTTCGGCTGGATGCTGGTGATCAACATCGTGATCTATGGGCTGGCGGCGGGGTTCATCGTCTTTGCCCGCGACTGGGTTTCCCGGCTTGAGGCGCGGATCACCGGGGTGCCCGCCGAGGACTGGCCCCGGATCTTCGTCGACTATCTCAGCCACTACAAGATCGCGATTATGATGTTCAATTTGGCGCCGTATTTGGCGTTGCGGATTGTGGGGTGAGCGGCGTCCAGGGAACTGTCCGGCGGACGGTTTCAGCGGCGAACGCGGAGCGCCGGGGTTGCGGGGTGAACCCCGATCTGCGGGCAACTCAAAACGTACCGCAGAGTTGTAGGGTGGGTTTTTGACCCGCCGAGAGTGGCGCTTCGTGTAGTCTGTATTGGCCCGGTTTGCCGGGTCCGCCCGACTCTCCAGCCGGGAGGACGCAGGTTGGACGTCCCGCACCTGAAGGTTGTGGTGCAGGGTGATGGCGTTGCGCAATCTGGTGAGGTTGGGTGTGCCCGGCCGGGGTCTGGCGTGGCGCTGTGTTAGATGCAAAGTTGTGTAATAAATTGCCTATTCGGTAGGATGGGTGATTTCGCCCATCGTTAATCCCGATCCGTCAAACCCCGGACATGACAAACTATCGACGCTCTCGGGCCAAGGGCGCGACCTTCTTTTTCACCGTTGCACTTGCAAACAGGTCCAGCGCGCTTCTGACGCGTGAAATTGACGCGCTGCGATTGGCCTATGCCAAAACGCTCGCCGAACGTCCGTTCATCTGCGATGCCTTCGTTGTCCTCCCCGATCATCTCCATGCAGTCTGGACGCTGCCGGACGGCGACGCGGATTTTTCGACACGGTGGCGGTTGATCAAGGCGCGTTTCACGCGGGTTGTTTGGGCGAAGATGGGTGCTGAGCACCTATCTTACTCCGGCTCATCATCAACACGGAAAAAGCGCGAGCGTGGCATTTGGCAGCGGCGATTTTGGGAACACCGGATCCGGGACGATCAGGACTATTCGCGGCATGTGGAGTATTGTTGGGGCAACCCGGTGAAGCACGGGTTGGTCGCGCGCGCGGCGGATTGGAAGCATTCATCCATTCATCGCGACATTAAGGCGGGTCGGGTGCCACCGGAATGGACAGTTTCCTGCGCCGAAGGTGCATTTGGCGAGTAGGATGGGTGATTTTCACCCATTCCAATTGGAAATTGGCCAAACGATGGGTGCGGAGCACCCATCCTACGTATGTTCAATCAGGTTCCGCACACGTTGGGCTTCACGATTAAGACACCTCAACCGGGTGCCGCACGCAATTTTGCTGTGCAAAACCGCTTTCGCGCACGCGTCGAACCCACCCGGAAACACAAGAAGCCCACCCTAGCGGGTGAATTTCTTATGCTTCATACGTTTGGGTTCGACGTCCCCCAACCGTCGCTTCTTATCTTCCTCATAATCCTCGAAGTTCCCCTCGAACCATTCCACGTTCGCCTCGCCTTCGAACGCCAGGATATGCGTGCAAATCCGGTCCAGAAAGAACCGGTCGTGGGAGATCACAACGGCGCAGCCTGCAAAATCAACAAGGGCGTCTTCCAGGGCGCGCAAGGTCTCGACATCAAGATCGTTGGTCGGTTCGTCCAGCAACAACACATTGCCGCCTGACTTCAACAGTTTTGCCAGATGCACGCGGTTTCTTTCGCCGCCCGACAGGCTGCCGACCTTTTTCTGTTGATCGCCGCCCTTGAAATTGAAGGCCGAGCAATAGGCGCGGGAGTTCATGCTTGCATCGCCAAGCTGGATGATCTCGCCGCCCGAGGAAATCTCTTCCCAGACCGTCGCGGTGCCATCAAGTGCGTCGCGGCTTTGGTCGACATAGGAAAGCTGCACCGTGTCGCCATAGTCGACCGCGCCCGCATCGGGTTCTTCCTGCCCGGTCAGCATGCGAAAGAGCGTGGTTTTGCCCGCGCCGTTCGGGCCGATGACGCCGACGATGCCGCCGGGGGGAAGCGAAAAGTCGAGGTTTTCGATCAACTGCTTGTCGCCCATGTGTTTGGCCAGCCCCGTAACCTCGACCACCTTCGCGCCAAGCCGGGGGCCGTTCGGGATGATGATCTGGGCGCGCGAAAGTTTTTCGCGTTCGGATTGGTTGGCCAGGTCTTCATAGGCGTTGATCCGCGCCTTTTGCTTGGCCTGGCGGGCCTTTGCGCCCTGGCGGATCCACTCCAGCTCGCGTTCCAGTGTCTTCTGGCGGGATTTGTCCTCGCGCGCTTCCTGTTCCAGGCGTTTGGCCTTTTGTTCCAGCCAGGCCGAGTAGTTGCCTTCGTAAGGAATGCCGCGGCCGCGGTCGAGTTCCAGGATCCAGCCCGTTATGTCGTCAAGGAAATAGCGGTCGTGGGTGACGATCAGGATGGTGCCTTTGTAGTCGATCAGGTGTTGCTGCAGCCAGGCGATGGTTTCCGCATCAAGGTGGTTGGTCGGCTCGTCCAGCAAAAGCATGTCGGGCGCTTCAAGGAGAAGCTTGCAAAGTGCGACGCGGCGGCGTTCCCCGCCCGAAAGCGTCGTGACATCGGCCTCGTCGGGGGGGCAGCGGAGCGCCTCCATCGCGACGTCGATCTGGCTGTCGAGATCCCAGAGGTTGCCGGTGTCGATTTCGTCCTGGAGGGCGGCCATTTCGTCGGCGGTTTCGTCGGAGTAGTTCATGGCAAGGTCGTTGAAGCGGTCGAGCTTGGCCTTTTTCTCGGCAACCCCCAGCATGACATTGTCGCGGACGTTCAGGGTTTCATCCAGTTCGGGTTCCTGGGGCAGGTAACCGACACGCGCGCCTTCGGCCGCCCAGGCTTCGCCGGTGAAATCCTTGTCGATCCCGGCCATGATGCGCATGAGTGTGGATTTGCCCGCGCCGTTGACGCCGACGACGCCGATCTTGACGCCAGGGAGGAAGCTGAGGCGGATGTTTTCAAAAAGCTTCTTGCCGCCGGGATAGGTCTTGGACACGCCGTCCATGTGATAGACGTACTGATAGGCTGCCATGGGGTACTCCGATCCGCTTGTTCGTGCCGGACTTATCCTGCGGGCGCAAAGGGTGCAATTGGCCAAACCTGTTTGGGGCTCTGCCCCCGTCGCGCACCGCGCGCCTCCCCCGGGATATTTTTACCAAGAAGAAACACATTTTCAGTCAAACTGGGGACGCGGTACAGGCGGGGACGCCGATGACCGCCCGAGGAGAAGGGCAACCTTCGCGCCGAGGGCGCCACAATCCGGGGCGCCTTCGTGCTTTCTTCTTGGCCAAAATATCCCGGGGATGAATTGCCCCGATAGGGGCAAGAGGGGGCTGGCCCCCCGAGCGACGCCAAAGGCGGCGCAAAACCTCGGGCGACAA
>JABDJO010000069.1 GCA_013002465.1 Silicimonas sp.
ATTACCTGCCTGCAAGTGTCGCTCGGGGACAAGACCCTCTTGAAACTTTCGTGCCCCTTTCAGATCCCGTTCAATGGCGGAATAGGCGTCTGAAAGTTCCTCCAGGGCCGAGGACAAAGCATCGTTCTTCGTGGCAAGGGCCTGTTGAGCATTCACAACCCGAGCACCAGCGCGAAGCCGCGCACGCAATTCCACCGAGTTGAACGGCTTGGACAGAAAATCGTCCGCACCGCTTTCCAACCCCTCTGCAAGGATTTCGCGTTCGGTTTGCGCTGTCAGCAGAACGAAGTATGCCGGGCGGCCCGCAATCTGGTCACGAAAGGCACGGCAAAAATCGACCCCCGACATACCCGGCATGATCCAGTCGCTGATCACGATGTCGATGTTATGGGTGGCGGCAATTTCAAGCGCTTGCTCGCCCGACTCGGCTTCGATGGAATCATACCCCCATTTTGTTAACGACCGGGTCAACAAACGCCGCTGAGCTTTACTGTCATCGACGACCAGGATGGGTCGCACGACAGGGGCCGAAGTGTCAGTGTCGGGTACGGATTCAGTCTGCATTACACGGTCGTTGTGACCGGTCGCTCTTAAATCTGAATGAACGCGGGCGCAGAATTGCCAATATCAGCCAAGAGATTTCAGACTATCCAAGCGCCTTCTGCAAATTCTCGTCGATTTTGTCCAGAAAGCCGGTCGTGGTCAGCCAGCGTTGATCAGGCCCGACCAACAGCGCCAGATCCTTGGTCATGCTGCCCGATTCCACTGTATCGACGACGACCTTTTCCAGCGTTTCGGCAAACCCTTTCAAGGCGTCGTTGCCGTCAAGCTTGGCGCGATGTTTCAACCCGCCGGTCCAGGCATAGATCGAGGCAATCGAGTTGGTCGAGGTCTGCTCGCCAGCCTGGTGCTGGCGGAAATGGCGGGTGACAGTGCCGTGGGCGGCCTCGCTTTCGACGATCTTTCCGTCGGGCGTCATCAGGATAGAGGTCATCAAACCCAACGACCCGAACCCCTGTGCCACGGTGTCGGATTGCACATCGCCGTCATAGTTCTTGCAGGCCCAGACATAACCGCCCGACCATTTCAGCGACGAAGCCACCATGTCGTCGATCAACCGATGTTCGTACCAGATCTTCTTTTCGTCGAACCGGTCCTTGAACTCGGCTTCAAAGACCTCTTGAAAGATGTCCTTGAAGCGTCCGTCATAGGCTTTCATGATCGTGTTCTTGGTTGACAAGTAAACCGGCCAGCCAAGGCTCAATCCATAGTTCAACGACGCGCGGGCAAAGTCATAGATCGACTTGTCGAGGTTGTACATTGCAACGGCAACACCGGCGTCCGGTGCTTCGAAAACCTCGCGTTCGATCACCTCGCCATCGGCGCCTTCGAACCTGAGCGTCAGCTTGCCGGCGCCCGGGAATGTAAAGTCGGTGGCGCGATACTGATCGCCGAAAGCATGGCGGCCAACCACGATCGGCTTGGTCCAGCCAGGCACCAGACGCGGCACATTCCTGCAGATGATCGGCGCCCGAAATATGACCCCGCCAAGGATGTTCCGGATCGTGCCGTTCGGGCTGCGGTACATGCGTTTGAGATTGAACTCCTCGACCCGCGCTTCGTCGGGGGTGATGGTCGCGCACTTGACGGCAACACCCACCTCTTTGGTCTTTTCCGCGGCGTCGATGGTGATTTGGTCGTCTGTCTCATCCCGTGCTTCAATGCCGAGGTCATAGTAAAGAAGGTCGATATCCAAATAGGGCAGGACCAGCTTTTCCTTGATGAATTCCCACATGATTCGGGTCATTTCATCGCCATCCATTTCGACAATGGGATTTTCGACTTTGATCTTGGTCATGAAAGGCAGCCTCGTGCGGGGAATCCAGTTGATCGCCACATAGCGGAAAGCAACCTGTAGGGGAAGACGGTATACATCAGTATACCAAACAAATCATGAATCCATGGTCAAGCGAGGGTGACTCCAGCTTCGATCATTCCGGACCGTGCGGTATCAAGTGATCCGTCAAGATCAATCGCTCGGCACAGACTTTCGATCACAGTAACTTCAAACCCCAGGTTGGCTGCGTCAACGGCCGAAAAATTAACACAAAAATCCGTCGCTAACCCGACCATGACGATCTTCTTTACACCGCGGTTTCTCAAATACCCCTCCAACCCGGTCGGCGTCTGATGGTCATTCTCGAAAAATGCGGAATAGCTGTCGATTTCACGTCGAAATCCCTTGCGGATGATCAGATCTGCGGGTTGTGTGCTCAGCGCCTTGTGAAAGGCCGCCCCGTCGGACCCGATCACGCAATGGTCTGGCCAAAGCACTTGTGGGCCATAAGGCATCTCGGTGACCGAATACGGCTCAAGCCCCGGGTGTTCGGATGCGAAACTCAGATGTCCTGTCGGATGCCAGTCCTGAGTGAAAACGCGCACCGGATACTCGGACACCAGCGCATTGATCGGCGCAACGATTTCGTTACCGCCTGTAACGGCCAGGGCACCGCCGGGGCAGAAATCATTCTGAACGTCGATCACTAAGATAGCTTCATCTGCGGGTCGCATTGGGTCTCCTTTTCGATACTTTCGGGCCAATCGTGTTCTGGGTCAACGTGGCCAACTGCGACATTGTTTTTGCCTTTGATTAGGACCGATGCGACCGACAAGACCCGTGCAATACCTTTTCCTTCAACGCCACTCGCGCTAAAGGACGCCATGTTTGTCGTCGCAGCCCTTTACAAATTCACGCCCCTTGCCTCTCTCGAAACAGTTCAAGGGACGTTGGCGCGTATTGCCAACAAAAATGGAGTGAAGGGCACACTACTTTTGGCCAGTGAAGGGATTAACGGCACCATTGCCGGAACCCGTAGCGGTATTGATGCGGTGCTGTCGCAAATCAAAGACCTTCCCGGATGTGCCGATCTGGAATGGAAGGAAAGCACCGCTTCGGAAATGCCCTTCATTCGCATGAAGGTTCGCCTGAAGCGCGAGATTGTGACCATGGGGCAGCCTGACGTCGATCCAATTCATAAGGTGGGCACCTACGTCGCACCAAACGACTGGAACGATCTGATTTCGCGCGAAGATGTCGTGGTCATCGACACCCGAAACGACTACGAGGTCGACATCGGATCTTTCAAAGACGCGGTCGATCCAAAGACCGCCAGTTTCCGGGAGTTTCCCGGATGGTGGGACCGGAACAAGGCCCGCTTTGGCAACAAGAAGATCGCCATGTATTGCACCGGCGGGATCCGCTGCGAAAAGGCATCCAGTTTCCTGCTGGAACAAGGGGCCGACGAGGTGTTTCACCTGAAAGGCGGCATTCTGAAATATCTTGAAGAAGTCCCGGTCGAAAATAGCCTCTGGCAAGGTGACTGTTTCGTCTTCGACAATCGCGTGTCGGTGCGCCACGGGTTAGAGGAAGGGGACTATGATCTGTGCCATGCCTGCCGTCGCCCCATATCCGAGGCTGACAAGATCCATGCCGACTACGAGCCCGGCGTGTCCTGCGCCAGATGCAAGGCCGAGTTCTCAGAAAGTGACAGGGAAAGATTTCGCGAGCGTCAGCGCCAAGTGAAACTGGCACGCGCGCGTGGCACCCGGCACATCGGCGACACATAGCCCGCAGTCAGGCGCGCCCGGCCTCGCTAGACAGCAAAAGGGCATCAACACCCATTGATTTCAGCGCAGCGGTCCACTTTGTTCCGTCGTCATTGCCAAAAACCAAGTCCTGTTTGGCGTCGCACGTCAGCCAGCCATTTGCCAATATCTCCGATTCCAACTGTCCAGGCCCCCAACCGGAGTATCCAAGGGCCAACAAGGCCGAATCAGGGCCGGATCCGCGAGCGATATCCTCAAGAATATCGAGGGTCGCTGTCATGCCGAAGGCGTCCGACACCTGTAAAGTCGAACTGTCCGACATGTAGTCCCCGGAATGCAGCACGAAGCCGCGCCCGTGTTCGACAGGCCCGCCGAAATGCACGCGTATATCGCGTTTCGGCGACCCAACGTCGATCCCAAGCTGCTCCAGAAGCGATGAAAACTGCAATTCTGGTGTGGGTTTGTTGATAATCAGCCCCAGGGCGCCGTCTTCGGAATGCGCACACACGAAGATCACGGCCTTTTCGAATCGCGGATCCCCCATGCCAGGCATGGCGATCAGCAGTTTTCCCTCGATCTGTGGGTCAGAGGCGTCGATCATGCAGCAAAACATGGCAAATGGACCCCGATCCATCAAGGGGCGCCTAGGCAACTGTCACAAAGCATTACTTGAATGTGATTTCCAAGTGTCCCTGCCGCCGATTAACTGAATGCCATGTTACGTTTCGCGATTGCTGCCATTCTTGCCCTGACGTCCCCCGCTCTGGCCCAGATGCCGGGCGAACTCGCGCGTGCAGAAATTGACGCCGGTTGGCGTGACGGCAAGACCCATGTGGCAGGGTTGACCATCCGTTTGGCCCCTGGGTGGAAAACCTATTGGCGTGCGCCCGGCGATGCGGGCATTCCACCTACTTTCAACTGGTCGGGTTCCAGAAATGTGGCCGATGTGTCGGTGCAGTTTCCTGTTCCACAGGTGTTTGACCAGAACGGAATGCAAAGCCTCGGGTATGATGAAACCGTTACGTTTCCATTGCGGATTGCCGTTCGTGATTCGAATGCGCCGGTTCGATTGCAGGGCGAGATTGATATTGGTGTCTGCGAAGAGATCTGCGTGCCGTTGCGGTTGAAGGTTCTGGCCAGTCTGCCGGTTGACGGAAACCAGGGCGCTGCGCTTGCCGCACTGTTGAATGACCGGCCTGAAACCGGGGGACGCCTGAGTTGCGAGATTGCCCCGATTTCGGACGGTCTTCGCCTGTCGGCCGAGGTCGCGGTGCCGCGTATGGGACAGGGCATGGTTGCGGTTATCGAAACCAGCAACCCCGAGGTCTGGGTGTCCCAGCCGTCGATTCGCCGCCAAGGGGATATGGTGCGGGCCGAGGTCGAAATGGTCGCGCCGTCGGCCAGACCCTTCGCATTGGCACGCAGCGACATCCGCATGACGGTTATTGCCGGCGGTCGTGCGGTCGAAATGATCGGTTGCAACTGATCTGCGCGATTGAGGCAGATCCTGTTCAGGCGCGCGCAAACCTCAGGGCCGCGACCAGCCAGACCACAAAGCACCACAGCCCGGCACCTGCAACAAACAGACCAAGGGCCTGAACGAGTGATGAACCACCCCCAAGGAACTGCGGCAAACTCCCGGTTACGAAAACGGCGCCCATGGTGACTGCATACCATGCAACTATTCCAAGCCCGCCCAACCCGATCGCCGCACGCATACCGGGCGCACGGTCTCCGGCGGCCCAGGCCGAACGCAAAGCCCGCATGTTGCGCTTGATGTCGTGGCCGATGGCCAGAAGGGCAGGGACGACCAGAAGCACCAGAACCAACCCAAATGCCAATCCATAAGTCAATGTGATCACCGTGGGTCTCAGGAACTGGGCGTCCCGAGACGTTTCGTACAGCAACGGTGCCAAACCAAGTACCGTCGTCGCGGTTGTCAGGAACACCGGCCGAAGACGATCCGCAGCGGCGTCTATGATAGCCGGAAACAACCCACGGTCTTCTGCATAGTCGTCGACGGTCGTTACCAGAACAATGGAATCGTTGATGATGATACCAACCATTCCGATCAGCCCAACAACCGAAAACATGGACAAGGGCACTTCCCAATAGTGATGCCCCCAGATCGCGCCGACCAGACCGAATGGAATAATCGCCATCACCACCAAGGGCCGCGACCACGAGGCAAACACCCAACTTAGCGTCAGGTAGATTCCCAAAAGACAGAGGACCAAGCCGGTCGTTGCATCCGATAGAAAGTTCCGTTCGTCTTCGGCCAGTCCGGACATATAGGTCGATATGCCAAAATCCTCTTCCAGCTTGGGAAGAATGATCTGGCGCACCTCGTCAGAGATCTCGGTTGCGCGTGCCGGGTCGTCCTCTGACAGATCACCCGTGACGGAGACGATGCGAATGCCGTTTTCACGCCGGATCGTCGAAAATCCGGTACGCCGCTCGACCGAAACGATGTCGGCCAAAGGCACATAAACACCTTCGCCGGCGGTTGTCGGCCCGGTACGGATCAGCATCCGGTCAAGGAAATCCGCTGTCAGTTCGCCGTGGGGAAGCTCAACCCGAATGGCGGCTGTGCGTGGACCGTCTGGAAAGGTGGCGGCCTCGACCCCGTTCAGCCGCGCGCGAAGCGTGGCGCCAAGCGCGTCAATTGTCAGACCAAGCGCCTGCCCCTGCGGCGTCAGTTCAAGGACCATCTCTTCTTTGTCGTAAGACAGGCTGTCTTCCAGTGCAGACACCTCGCCATAGCGGGCAAGTTGCGCCTTCAGCGCTTCCGCCGCCGCCTTCAGTTGTTCGGTCGAGGCTCCGGACAATTCAATGTCCAGGGCATCGCCACCTGGCCCGCTGCGCCACCCGCGAAAACTGACGGTTTCCAAAAGGGGATGGCGCGGGACGGCGTCTTGCAGATCAGACACAAAGGCAAAGCTGGAATAGGGCCGGGAATCAGAGTCGATCAGTTCAATCGCAATCGAGCCCAACTGGAAGGATTCCTTGGTTTCCTGACCGGACAAGCCGCGCCCGGAAGTGCCGCCGATCTCGGCCAGGGCGAATTTGATCGGATTTCGCCCATACTCGGCCTCGTATTTTGCCCCGGTTTCCTCGACCGTCCTTTGCAGCGTCCGCATAACCGCAATCGTGTCTTCGCGGGCAGAGCCGGGCGCCATGGCAAAATTGCCGGTGACCGAGTTTCGTTCAGGGGCATTGAAAAAGCGCCACTGAACGTCGCCCGAAATGAATAGTGCTAACTGACTGGCCAGAATGACGAAAGCGAGGGCAATGACCGGATAACGCGCCCAGATGACCCCGGCCATGAACGGCCTGAACAGGCTTTCCCGTACAAATCGAAACCCCTTGTTGACCTGTCGCGATGGCCAATCGTACCAATGCTCTTTCGCCGTATGTGTTAGAGCGTGTTTCATGTGATGGGGGAGGATAAGAAAGCACTCGACCAGCGATGCGATGAGAACCGCGATGACAGTGTAGGGGATATCTTTGATCAATGCCCCGAACCGCCCGCCGATTGCCACAAGCGCGAAGAACGCGATCACTGTCGTGACGGTCGCCGAAAACACCGGCGTGAACATCCTGCGCGCGGCGTTTTCGGCTGCGGTCGTCGGGTCTTCGCCCAGGCGACGGGCCCGAAAGTCGGCGTGTTCCCCCACGACGATGGCATCGTCGACAACAATGCCAAGCGTGATGATCAGTGCAAAAAGCGAGATCATGTTGATAGTCAGACCGACCGCAAACATGAAGCCGATGGCCGCGGTCATGGCCACGGGAATGCCTGCCGCCACCCAGAAAGCGGTACGGGCATTCAGGAACAGGAACAACAGCAGAACCACAAGGCCCAGCCCAACCAATCCATTGTCCAACAGTATGTTGAGCCGGCCTGTGATTGATTCCGCAAGCGTTCGGATCAAAGTGATCTCTACCCCGGTTGGTAGAGAAACCTGCATCTCGGCAGCGACGTCTTCGACAATCCGTTGCATCCTGATCGCGTCGCTGCTGGCCGACCGGTCCACCCTTACGGATATGGCCGGGTCGGGGCCAACGAAATAAGCACGATCCCGGTCAACGCCTTCGACCTTGACCCGCGCCACGTCACCGACGGTTAGTTGCGTCCCATTCTCGCCAGTCCTTAGGACAATTCGCTGGATCTGTTCGGCGGATCGCTTTGCAACGCCGGTTCGGACACGCGCGGCGCCAGAAACATCTCCGGCGGGATCGGTTTCGACCTCGCCCGCGATGGCGGTGGCGATCTGGGCCAAGGTCACGTCGTGGCGGATCAGATCAAGCGACGTAATCTCGACAATTGTCTCGGGCGCGGCAAGTCCCCGGATCGTTGTACGCGTGACACCAGCCGCAAAAAGTCGGGTCACGAACTCGTCTGCAAAATTAGCCAATTGGTCGACACCCACAGGGCCTTTGATCACGACATCCGTCACCCGGTCCGACCACCGACCCCGCCGTATTTCAGGATCATCTGCATCGGCGGGCAGGTTGGTGACGGCATCCAGCGCGGCAGCCACATCGTCTTGCGCCTGCGCCATGTCCCAGCCGGGTTCGAATTCCAATTCGATCGAAGCCCGACCCTCGCGGGACCGCGACGTTGTCTCGGTGACGCCATCGACGGCCCTGAGCACCGGTTGCAGAACATCGACGATTGCAAGGTCGACATCCTCGGCACCCGCGCCATCCCAGACGACATCAATGTCTATGTCATCGACGATGACATCGGGAAAAAACTGGGCGCGCATGTTTGGCGCAGAATAAAGCCCGGCCACCACCAGAAGCACCAAAAGCAGGTTCGCCGCCGTTCGATGCCGGGTGAAATAGCTGAGAATGCCCCCAGCGGCCTTGCCCAGATCACGCGCCATGGGAACTGACCGAGGAAGCGGATATCCGGGCTGGATCGGGCATCTTATCCACCCATCCGGCTTTCAATGCGTTCGACGATGCGGGCCGGGACCTTGTCCTGTTTCAACTGCCCAAGGACCCGGGCCTTGGCTTCGGCCGGCATGAACTGGTTCGCCTCGACAAAAGCGACAAGCTTGGCCCGACGATCCGGATCAAGCGCCAGCAACTGCGGATCCGGCGTTTCCTCTGCATTCCCGGGGCGCACAGGACGGATTTTGATCCCTGCCCCAAGAAGCGGTGTGCGCTCGGCCACGACGTCGCGCCCATCCAGACCGCGCGCCCGAACGATCACGTCATCGCCTTGCCGCCTGAGAAGTTCGACCTCTGCCACCTGAAGCCGGTCCTCGGGCCCAAGAACCAGCACGGTGCCCGCCGCATCGACAGCCGAAGCAGGGAGCCGCACCACCCGATCCAATGCCGGTTCACTGATTTCGACCGACACGAAATCCCCTGGGCGAAAACCAGGTGTTTCGTCCATGCGCGCAAACAACAGCCGCCCCGTTTGACCCGAGCCGACCGCAGCACTTTCGCGGCTGACACGACCCTTGGCCCTCAGATCGACACCAAGGATGTCAATCGACGCCGTGACTTCGGAACCGATGAGTTGCCCGCTTTCATTCAAAAGCCGTGTATACTGTGGTGTCGAAACTCTGAACGCGACCTCTAGCGCGGACGGGTCCACCAGGCGGGCCAGAGTTTCACCCGCCGACACGAGCCCGCCTTCAATGACGGTCACGTCGCTCAGGACCCCATCAAACTCGGCTGTGATCCTGGTGTCAGCCAACTTCCGCTCGGCGTCCGCGACTGAAATTTTTCGACGCTGGAGCGCAGTTTTTGCCTGATCAACCCGTGTTTCCGCACTTGCCTGTGCCTGCCGCCGGGACAGAATCGCCTGGTTGGCGGTCGACAAAGCAAGTTCTGCGGTTTCCACCGCGGCGGTCGAACCGACACCGCGTTCAAGCAGGTCAAGCTGCCGGTTCAAGGCGTTTGCGCGCAACCGCGATTGATCTTTTGCGGCAAAGATCTCGTCGGCGGCAAGGGTAAGGGATCGCTCGGCATCCCGCAGATCCGCCTCGGCCTCGGATAAATCGGCGCGTGCGGTGTCCAGTGCGGATTGGGCCTCGACCGGGTCGATGCGTAACAGCTCGTCACCCGCCGACACCTGACCGCCCTCCTCGACCGCATCCGACATCCAGACCACTTCGCCCGATGTCGATGCGCGAAGTTCAAGAGTGCGCCGGGCGCGCAACTCTCCGAAGGTGGACAGGACCGGGTGGATCGTTTCGGCCTGAACCGTCACCACATTGGCCGCAAACACCCGTTCCCTTGCCGGTCTGCTGCGCGGTTCTTCGGACCATCGGGTTTCAAGAGCCCCCCGCACAGAGTTTCCGGCATAGGTCAACAGACCGATGGTGACGGCCAAAAGGAACAATCCAACGAGAGAGCGTCTCAGAAATCGCACGGGCGTCTATCCGTCCACTAAAAGCACCACATTATGTAGTGCATGTGGGCATTTGGCAAAATCAGAGCAGTAAAAACTCTGCGAGTGTCACTTCCGCCGCATGTGTTCATCCAGTCTGGGCATGATCTCGACAAAATTGCAGGGGCGGTGGCGATAATCCAGTTGCGGCTCCAAGATCTCGTCCCAGGCATCCTTGCAGGCTCCGGGGCTGCCTGGAAGCGCGAAAAGATAGGTGCCATTCGACACGCCACCGCAAGCGCGGCTTTGCACGGCACTTGTGCCAATCTTGGCAAGAGAAACATGGGTGAAAACCGTCCCGAAGGCCTCGATTTCCTTTCCATACACATCGCGGTGGGCTTCGACCGTGACGTCGCGCCCGGTCAATCCGGTTCCACCCGTCGAAATAATGACATCCACGGAGTCATCTTCGCACCATGTCCGCAAAATGCTTGCAATGTTGTCCCGGTCATCGGTCACGATGTCGCGGGCGGCCAAAACATGACCCGCCTTTTCCAACCGTGCTACAAGCGTGTCCCCGGACCGGTCATCATCAAGACTGCGGGTGTCGCTGACGGTCAGAATGGCAATCCGTACAGGTACGAACACCTTGGAGTCGTCAATTCGGGTCATGGCGGTGTCCTTTTCGACGTGTGAGCCCCGCGCTGGTCATTTGTCAGTCAGCCTGGATTTGAGAGCCAGTAGATCGGCCCAGGCTTCACGCTTTGCGGCGGAGGTTCGCAGAAGATAGGCGGGATGAAACATGGGCAACACAGGCTTTCCGAAAGCCTCGTTCCAGGTGCCGCGAAGCCGTGTTATGCCTCGTTTTCCCAAAAGAGCCTGGCACGCGTGGTTTCCCATGGCGACGATCACATCGGGATCAATCAACTCGACGTGGCGGGCCAGAAACGGCAGCATCATTGCCATTTCGTCGGGCAAAGGATCCCGGTTCTGGGGCGGGCGCCATGGAAGGACATTGGTGATGTAAAGCGCCCGCTGTTTGTCGGGTGTTTCACGTGACAGCCCGATATGGCTGAACATCAAATCCAACAACTGACCTGCACGCCCGACAAACGGTTTCCCCTGCAGATCCTCGTCACGCCCCGGCGCTTCGCCAATGATCATGACCCGCGCGCCGGGCTGGCCATCGGCAAAGACCAACTGTCGTGCGCCGCGTTTCAAATCGCAAAGGTCATAGGCCTCCATTGTCGCCTTCAGGGCGTCAAGCGTATCCGCCTCGCTGGCCGCATGGCGTGCTATGGCAACAGCGTCCACCTCGGCAACGGCTTCTGGGGCGGCGGCGGGTTTCCCGGTTGGCTTGGCCGCTGGCTCAAGCGCCGTTCGGTCAATCGGAGTATCTTGAATCGCCTCGTCCACACCGCAGGCGATTTGCCATTCAAGGGCAGCTTTCAGATCCCAGAATCCCATTGTTAGAAGCTAAGTCCGACGCAGACCAAGGACAATGGGGGTTATCAGTCTGGGACAAGTCCCAGAACGAAATTCGTGACTTTTTCGGCTGGCATCTCGCAGGGCTTCAAAAGAGCGGTACCATCGGACAATCTGTAGATGTTGAAGCTGATGTAGTCTGCCCCACCCAACTCCTCGGCCTCCAGTTTTTGCGAGCGTCCGGTCGACATCACGGTCTTGGTGACGCGATATCGTTTTCCGGCAAATGTCCCGCCATAACCGCCGACAGGTAGCACATCGAAGGCCTGCAGAAAGGCTGGATCAAGGGTCACTTCTTGCTCCAGTCGACCAATGGTTCGGTTCCTTCGCGCAGCCGTTCGATGTTGGCCTTGTGTTTCCAGGCCAGGATCAGCGCCATGACGAGCAAGAGCACAATCATTTCCCGCATTCCGATCAAAAAGGCCACCGGCGGTGTTACCAAGGCGGCAAGCAAAGCCGACAGAGACGAGTACCGAAAGACGAAGAAGGTGAACAGCCAGGCGCCCATCGCGATCAATCCCAACAAGGGCGCCAATCCGACAAGGGCGCCAAGCAGGGTTGCAACGCCCTTGCCGCCTTTGAAATTCAGCCAGATCGGAAAGATGTGCCCCAAGAACGCCGCCAGAGCCGCAACTTGTGCCGCGTCTTCTCCGGCAATGACGCGTCCGACCACCACGGCGATCAAACCCTTTGTACCGTCCAGCAGTACCGTTGCCAACGCGGCGGGTTTCGATCCCGTCCGCAGAACGTTTGTGGCGCCGATGTTACCCGATCCGATGGTACGCGGATCCGGCAACCCGGTCAGACGTGCGACAATCAGACCAAATGGAACAGAACCCGCCAGATAGGCCAAAATAGCGACGACAATCAGCATGATCGGAGATGAACTGAGCTCGGGCATCTAACGGGTCTCCTGCAAATCGCAGAATAGGCGACGCAGGTCACAAGGCAAGGCGGCCCGTGCGGTCATGCGCCATTCGTGGTAATCCGACGTCCCGCAACCCAAGTGCCTTTGACGCGACCCTGCATGCGCGCTTCGTCAAAAGGCGTGTTCTTGGATTTTGACAAAAGCTTGAACCGGTCCATGACAAAGGGGGCGTTGGGATCGAAAAGCACAAGGTCGGCTGGTGTCCCTGGTGCCAGCCGTCCGGCACTCAACCCCAGGCGTTTCGCCGGTGACAAAGACAGGGCGCGCCAAAGAACCGGCAGTGTCATCTGCCCCGAATGAACCAGCCGCAGCGCAGCTGGTAGCATGGTTTCCAGCCCGATGGCGCCCGATGCCGCCTCTTCGAACGTCAGACGTTTGGATTCTTCGTCCTGCGGCGTGTGCATCGAGGAAATCACGTCGATCAGACCGCTCGCGACGGCATCGACCGCCGCCAGACGATCATCTTCGGACCTCAGGGGCGGTTTCACCTTGAAGAAGGTTCGATAATCGCCCACGTCCAGCTCGTTCAGAGTCAGGTGGTGGATAGAGACCCCAGCCGTGATATCCAGACCGGAATCCTTGGCGCGGGCAAGGCGGCGCAAGGCCCGTTCTGTTGTGACCTGATCGGCGTGGTAGCGCGCGCCAGTCATTTCAACGATCGCAATGTCGCGGTCCAGCCCCATGCGTTCGGCCAGCGGAGAAACGGCAGGAATGCCCTTTAGCGCCGCAAACTTGCCGCTTGTGGCCGCCGCACCTGCCGACAGAACCGGTTCTTGCGGGTGGCCAACGACAAGGGCCCCAAGCGAGGCCGCATAGGTCAGACAACGCGAAAAAACCTTGGTGTTGGTCACCACGCTGTCGCAATCAGTAAAGGCAACGGCACCCGCATCCAGCAAGAACCCGATTTCGGCCATCTCGCGCCCCTCGCGACCGCGCGTTAGCGCCGCCATGGGGAGTACATTGACCGGTGCGGCTTCGTTTGCACGGCGGCGCACAAACTCAAGGACTTCGGGGGTATCTATCGCAGGCAGGGTATCGGGCCGGGTGACCATGGTCGTGACGCCGCCCGCTGCAGCTGCCAGACCGGCGGTGCGAAAGCTTTCCTTGTGCCGCTCGCCGGGTTCGCTGACCTTTACGCCAATGTCTACGATGCCAGGGGCCAGGCAATTGCCCTGACAGTCGATCTCTTCGGCTCCGTCCAGACCTTGCGGTTCGACGATCAAACCGTCCTTCACGCCAAGGGATCCAATCTGATCGGTCCCTTTTTCAGGGTCGATCAGGCGGGCGTTTCGAAACACAATCGCTGTCATGGGCCTCAGGTGTCAGAAGACGGCGAAAAGCACAAGTGTTGCGGCGATGATCAAGGCCCCCAAGGCAACGATCCATGACCCCTTGCGCTGCTTCTGGTTGATCTGCGACGACCGGCTTTTACCGGGTTCAGTGCGGCCCTCCGCGGACTCTGTAGGCGCCATCTGGACCGGAGGTTTCGGCGCCGGTTCCTGAAAGGCGCCAAGGAACCGTACGGCTTGGTTTGGATCCAGAACCTGCGCCTTGTCCTCAAATGCGGACGAAGGAATCAATATAATTAACCCCTTAAGTGCATCCAAGGCAGCCGCTTTGCCAGCAAGATCGGCTTCGGGGATACCATAGCCTTCGCGCAAATAGGTCGCCAGGCCCATACCCGCGATCACCTTCGCGGGGAAGACTTCGACTTTTGCTGGATCAATGTCGAGATCCTTGCCGAGAATTTTGTGGACGTTCTGTGCAGTGATCGCGGCGTCGCCTTCGGGTTCCAGTTCGGTGGTAAATACACGCACCATGCCGCGTTCGTTTGCCTGTACGGAGAACGGGTCACCCATCAATCGGCTCCGGCATTTCTCCGGCTTGCAGATCGCGGATCAACCGATAGACCAAATGGCCCTCGCCAATGTCACTGAAGCCCTTCTTTGATGTTAGTTGATCGCCATCGCTGTCACGTTTTTCTTCAAAGTGGAAGTACACCGTGGAAGTGCCATTCCTGTTTTCGATCAACTCGATGCGCGTGTCGTCAAGCACCGGGAAAACATCCATGTTTCGGTTCCAGAAACTGGTCGCGACATAGCCGGCCTTGTTGGTCAGGGCGTACCGAGTGCGACTGGCCTTCAGCCGGTCCAGAATCCAGACACCGAACACCATCGCCCCGCCGACGCTGATGAACGGGACTGAAAACGCGGTCAGGAAAATGCCCATGGCGATTTCCCCAAACCCTTTCATTCCAAAGACATATCCCAGCCCGGTGTAGGCACAGACAAGGCCTGCCCCAAGGAAAGGAGTGCCAAACGCCGTAAACAGAATGTTCTGTCCCCAATGCATCACCCCTGGGGCCGGAGACCCCTTCCAGAGAAGACGTTCGCTGTCGTCGAACCAGTCTTCCCAACGGTCCGCCATCCTAAGCCATCACGTCAGGCGCGGGGCGTGTGGCGCGCAAGTTCTGGGCCAGAAGCTTCATTGCCGCCATTCTGACAGCAACACCCATTTCCACCTGGTCCTGAATGACCGAACGATTGATGTCGTCGGCGATGGTTCCGTCGATTTCGACGCCTCGGTTCATCGGACCAGGGTGCATGACGATGGCGTCATCCTTGGCATGGGCCAGCTTGGCGCCATCCAACCCAAACCTGTGAAAATACTCGCGCTCCGAGGGAATGAACGCGCCGTCCATACGCTCTTTCTGCAACCGCAGCATCATCACCACGTCGGCGTCTTTCAACCCGTCTTCCATATTCTGGCAAACCTCGACACCCCAGTCGGCGGCACCAGAGGGCATAAGGGTCGGGGGGCCGACGAGGCGGATGCGGTTTTCCATCTTGCCAAGCAAAAGGATGTTGGACCGGGCCACACGGGAATGCGCGATGTCGCCACAGATCGCGATGGTCAGACGGTGCAAACGGTCCTTGGCACGACGGATTGTCAAGGCATCAAGAAGGGCCTGGGTGGGGTGCTCGTGGCGACCGTCCCCTGCGTTCAGAACAGCACAATTCACCTTTTGCGCCAACAGGTTAGCTGCACCCGAACTGGGATGGCGCACGACCAGAAGATCAGGGTGCATGGCGTTCAATGTCAGCGCCGTGTCGATCAGCGTTTCGCCCTTTTTGACCGAGGACGACTGCATATGCATGTTCATCACGTCGGCCCCAAGACGCTTGCCCGCAACCTCGAAACTGGTCTGGGTTCGGGTCGAGGCTTCGAAGAACATATTGATTTGAGTGAGACCCTTGAGGGCCGTGTCGTGCTTTTCGTCACTGCGGTTCAGATCGACATAGGTTTCGGCCTGGTCCAGAAGAGTTACGATCTCGTCCGGGGCGAGGTGTTCTATCCCAAGAAGATGGCGGGCGCGGAAACTCATGGCGCCTGTATAGGCCGGAGTTTCGATGTCGAAAAGACCTGTCGTTCGACCGGTGGATCAACCGGACAAAAGAGGAGCGAACGTACGTTTTGTACGCCTCCAATGACCCCACTTTTCCGTTTTGTACGCATCGCCGAACGGTCGAATGAACGGGACATTAACCAGCAGGGTTGACTCATTCATCGATTTCAGCTATTTCAGTTGTGACAGAAATTGGTGACACGAATGAAATTAACGCCTGCCATGCAAGACTTCATCCTCCACTGGGGAGAGATGGGCGCGAAGTGGGGGACCAACCGCTCGGTCGCCCAGATCCACGCGCTATTGCATCTGTCGGACAAGCCACTGCCAGCGGAGGAGATCGCCGAGACCCTTGGGATTGCGCGGTCCAACGTGTCAACCGGTTTGAAAGAGCTTCAAAGCTGGAAACTCGTGTCGGTCGAGCGGAAGTTGGGGGACCGTCGGGATCACTTCACCTCGATCCGGGACATGTTTGATCTGGCCCTGGTGGTGATTGAAGGGCGTCGCCAACGCGAATTTGCACCGACGCTTGAGGCCTTGGAGCGGGTGATGGAAGAGGCGCAGGAAGATGGCACGCCAAAGGCAAATGTTGACCGTATAGACGAGACCTTGAAGACCATGCGCCTGTTTGACCGCTGGTATCGCGATGTGGCGCGTCTTCCAAAATCGGTGCATCTTGGCGCGCTCAAACTGGGCGCCAGCATCACACGAGTCTTGCCGGGTGGGAAGAAGACGTAAAAAAATTTGCAGAGGAGTTTCTGTCATGACAGAAATAACTGGAACAACGAAAAATAATGAGGTTATGCAATCTGCGAATTGCATCGCCGTCATGGACGCCGATTGCTCGCTTTGCGCGCGCGGGGCCGGATGGATTGCGCGCCATGACCACCGGCACGATATCCGCCTGGTGCCAATCCAATCGGATATGGGGCGGTATCTGCTTGCGCGTCATGGTCTTAACCCCAGCAACCCTGAGTCGTGGCTTTTCATCGAGGATAGTCGGGGTTTCACCGCGCTTGATGGCTATATCCGGGTCGGTCAGAGGCTGGGTGGCATTTGGCGTATGCTTGCTGTCTTGCGCGTTCTGCCAAAACCGGCCCGGGATGCCCTATACAGCATCGTCGCCCGAAACCGGTATCGCCTGTTCCGCAGAACTGGGCGCTGCACGCTTCCCGGTCAAAACCGCCCGCCACAATCGCGGCATTTGGGCGCTTAGGCTGGAATCCATTGCCGCGCAGAACAAACCGGCTTGGAAAGTTACCAAGGAGCATCAGGAATGGCGGAAATACCTGAATTTAATGACGCAATTCTGGTCGTTTTGGATGCCCATTGCATGGCCTGTGCCAGTGGCGCGCGCTGGATTGCAAAACGCGACCGCGATCAGAAGTTTCGAATTGTGCCGATGCAATCCCGACTGGGCCAAGATCTTTTTCGTAAGTATGGCCTTGACCCCGATGACCCTGCGTCTTGGCTTTGCCTAGAGGATGGCAAGCCTCTGACCGGGCTTGAGGCCTGGGCTAGAGTGGGGCGGGTTCTTGGCGGATCGGCACGAGTTCTTGGTTTGCTCATGGTCCTTCCAAAACCCCTGCGCGCAGGGGTCTATTCCTTTGTGGTGCGCAACCGCATCCGGTTCTTTGGCACCGCCGACCTATGCACCATGCCCGATCCTGTCGTTGCCAGTCCGCTGCTTCAGTGACCATCGGGATCAAATCGCGCGGATTGGCCCGTATCGGCAAGACTTGGCGGGCATTGCCGGTCGGCGTCTGCCCGTCGTGGCGCTTTTCGAGCACGGAGGACGTCATGAGTAAAGTTCGGTGGGGTGCGTTCGTGCCCGCCCTGATCCTGGCGCCCCTGGTGCCAGCTTTGCTGGCATTGTTGCTCTTGTTCCTGATGAGCCTTCTCGCGCTGACGCCAAGCCCGTTGATCATCATGATCCTGGCGGCTTTTGTCGCTGCTGTGGGGTTCGGCGCGCCAACCTATCTGACATTCGGAGCGGGTGCATTCTGGTTCGGCCTGCGCCGGTTCGGCCCAAAAGCACCGTTCTGGTTGCTGGGACTGGCGGCCAATATTCTGTCCACTCCGATAGTATTCGCTGTTCTGCTTGCCCTTGACGCAAGCGGGGCGCTTGAGGGAACGGCTTTCGTAGTTGGCTATGGCCTTATCGCAGCACCGATCTGGGGCGTGATTTTTGGCTGGTTTTACTGGCGATTCACGGGCGTCGGGGATCGCCTGAAACACCGCGCGGCCGTACTGCGGGTCGATATTTCGGGATGAACAGGCTGAAGACCACAATCAAGGGTGTCGGCCACCCACTGTTAAACCCTCACACTCATCAAAACGAATTCTCGTTCGCAGACACCCCTGATTGCAGCACGGTCAGAATGCTGCGGTTGCGAATTATCCGCAAGGATATGGGGTGCCGCAACATTTAGGGTGTTGCAGAGATGCCGCAACTAGTAGCTGTATTCGGCGAAAACTCGCGCCACGTCGCCATTCCAATCGTCGTGATAGCGCCGGATCAGTTCGTCGGCCGGGGTTTCGCCGGTTTCAAGCGTTTCTATCAGGGCGTTCAGGAAGTGGGTTTCGTCCGGCAGCATACCGCCTGCTCCTTCACGGGCGCGGGCTTTCAGGCCATCTTCAGCGATCTTGACCACGCGGGTGGCAAGTTCGTGCATCGAGATACCGTTCACCTTGGCGGCCAACCCATCGACCGAGGCGGCAACGCGCAGGGCATCGCGGGTTTCGGCATCCCATCCCTTGATCAGGTCGGTGGCTGCATCGAGGGCAGACTGGTCATAGATCAGCCCGACCCAGAACGCGGGCAACGCGCAAAGCCGCCGCCAAGGGCCGCCGTCAGCGCCGCGCATTTCGATGAACTTCTTGATACGGGCTTCGGGAAAGAGCGTCGTCAGGTGGTCGGCCCAGTCGCTAATCAAGGGCTTTTCGCCTGGCAAGGCCGGCAATTCGCCTTTCAGGAAGTCTCGAAACGACATGCCAAGCGCGTCGATATACTGGCCATCGCGGTAGACAAAGTACATCGGCACATCCAGCGCGTATTGTACCCAGGCTTCGAAGCCGAAGCCGTCTTCAAAGACGAAAGGCAGCATGCCAGTGCGGTCCTCATCAAGGTCGCGCCAGATGCGGCTGCGCCAGGATTTGTGGCCGTTCAATTTCCCTTCGGTGAAGGGCGAATTGGAGAAAAGCGCCGTGGCGACAGGTTGCAGCGCCAGTGAGACGCGCAGTTTCTGGACCATGTCGGCCTCGGAGGCGAAATCGAGGTTCACCTGCACGGTGCAGGTGCGGCGCATCATCGACGTGCCAAGGTCGCCCACCTTTTGCATATAGGCGTCCATCAACTTGTAACGGCCCTTGGGCATCAGGGGCATGTCGTCGTGGGTCCAGTGCGGGGCCGACCCTAGGCCGATGAACCGCGCGCCGATGTCATCGGCGACCGATTGCACTTCGCGCAAATGCTCGTTCACTTCGTCACAGGTCTGATGGATGTTTTCCAGCGGCGCCCCAGAGAGTTCCAACTGCCCGCCGGGTTCAAGCGAGACATTGGCGCCGTCTTTCACAAGGCCGATGATGTTGCCGCCTTCTTCGAGCGGGGCCCAACCGAAACGGTCGCGCAGGCCCTCAAGCATCGCCTTGATCGAGCGTGGGCCGTCGTAGGGCAGGGGCTTCAGGGTGTCTTTGCAATACCCGAACTTTTCGTGCTCGGTTCCGATCCGCCAGTCTTCCTTGGGTTTGCAGCCGTCTGCCAGGTACTCGGCCAGTTGTTCGTGCCGTTCGATGGGGCCGCCGCCGGATTGAGGAATGGACATGGAGTGTCTCGCGTATTGGGGTCAGGGTCGTTGCTTGCGCGAATTGATCGCCAAGTCAATGCGAGCCCTTCTGTGCGGCCTCCCACACCAGGTATTCGGCGGCATCGGTAGAGCCTGAGGCGCGGATAACCGCCTCATAGTCCGCGCCGGGAAGGGCCGTCAGTGCATCGAACAGGGCCGAAGCATTTTCGGCATCGCCGGGAATGGTCAGGCGTTGCCCTTCGCGGTCGGTGAATTCCCAGAAGAAATCCGACGAATTGGGGCCGTCGGCGGTGGTGCGGACCTTCACGCGCGCCATTTCATTCAGCGATATGGCACCGCCCCCGTGCGGGCCGAAATAGGACACCTGGCGTTCATCGACGTCGACAACGCCAACACCGCCTGATTCGTCGGGAAAGCGGGCGCGTCGCACACCTTCGATGAAAAGCGCGGCCCCAATCAGGACACCGGCCAGCGCAATGCCGCGCAAAAGCCCGGATGACGAAGCGGCAAGCTGAATGTTGAACATCAGGATAATGCCCCCGATTATGGCTTCGCGCCATTTTTTCAGGGCAGCGGCGGCTTCGGGACGGATCAGGCTCATGGGTCGTTGTCCAGCGGGTGCCATGGGTGCGGGTCGTCGAGATTTGCTTCGTCGCGCCAGTCGTAGGGTGCACGCATGGGTTCAAACTCCATGTCGGTAAAGTCGCGGATCAATTCAAGGTCTTGGCCCCGGCGATGGTAAAGCTTGCCGCCCAGAGTGTCGTAGCGGTCGCGCGCATCGCCTTCGGGTACCGCGAGGCGGGCAAATTGTTCCCAGGCGTCCTTTGGGCGTGGCTCAGCCAAAAGCCTTTTGGTCGCGGCACGATCAAGGGGCGCGCGTCCGCCGGTCATCAGACGAATGCCGGTGGTGCAGCCTTTTTCGGGTTCGCCGAACGAGACACGCGATAGTCCTTCGTCGCGCCCGATGATGTCGGCGCCGCCATAGGCAAAATAGTGTGTGTTATCAATGAATACACCGCCGCCGGCCCAGGTACTTCCTTCGGGAAAAAGCGAAAGCGCGGTCCAATAGGGCGGGCGTGAGAGCGCTGTGAAACTGCCCTCGGCGGCAGATCTCCAGCGGCCGTCCAAAAGGAAATAGAGAAAGTGCCGACCATCGGGCGAGAGCGAGCAGCGGTCGACGTAGACCTTGCTTTTGATCCACTGGCCGTCTTCGAAGGTATTCGTATCGCGGTGCCAGAGGATCATGCGGAATTGCTTTGATGGGCCTTGGCGCAGGATCAGGGCGCGGTCGTTCTCGGTTGCGAAGAACAGATGGAGACGGATAACGGGGGCGGTTGTCATCGCCAATCCCCAAGTTTGCATTGCCAGAGCGTCATTGCCGCGACTGCAGCGGTGTCCGCGCGCAAGATGCGGGGCCCGAGGCTGACCGCATGCGCCATGTCACGGAGGCGCACACGTTCGGCATCGGAAAACCCGCCCTCGGGGCCGATGAGGATGGCGGATTTAAGGGGCGCTGCCCCCGCAGACCGTTGGTCGGCTCCCCCGGAGTATTTTTGCCAGGAAGAAAGCCCTTGATCCGCGAGGGTTTCGTCGCAGAACACCAGCGATCGCCCGGCGGGCCATCTATCCAGAACAGGGCCAAGTTTTTGCAGGTCATCCACCGGCGGCACAAAGGTCCCGCCGCATTGCTCGGCGGCCTCAATGGCGTGGGACTGCAGGCGGTCCTGGCGGATACGCTCGGCGTTGGTGAAGTCGGTCTGAACAGGAAGGATACGTGCGGCCCCCATTTCGGCGGCCTTTTCGACGATGAAGTCGGTGCGGGCCTTCTTGATCGGGGCAAAGAGCAGCCAAAGATCCGGCGGCATCCGTTGTGCGGCACTTTGGGTCAGGCAGTTGAGGGTGCCACCGCGTTTCCCCGTTTGGGTCACTTCGGCCTGCCATTCGCCGTCGCTACCATTGAACAGCGCCACCAGACCCCCGGACCCCAGCCGCATGACGCTGAACAGGTAATGCGCCTGGTCCCGCGTCAGAGCGACAGATTGCCCCTCGCCCAGAGGTTGGTCTACATAAAGCCTGACTTTCGCATTTTTCATTTCGAGGACCATATGACCGACGAGACGCCAGCGGGACAAGTGGCAGATGCAGTCTCGGGCAATTGGGTTGACGTCCTCGCCCCAGAAGCGGCGCGCCCCTATCTGCGCCTGAGCCGGGCGGATCGACCCATTGGAACTTGGTTGTTGCTTATTCCCTGCTGGTGGGGCCTGGGAGCGGCGGTGCTTTTCCAGGGCGCGTTTTCTTTTCTGCACCTTTGGATCGCCATCGGTTGTGCCATGGGGGCCTGGTTGATGCGCGGCGCAGGCTGCACCTGGAACGACATCACCGACCGCAACTATGACGGGATGGTCGAGCGCACGCGGTCGCGCCCAATCCCCTCGGGGCAGGTGACCGTGCTGCAGGCCGTGCTTTGGATGGGCGCGCAGGCCTTGCTGGCGTTTCTGATCCTGCTGACCTTCAATGGCGCGGCGATCTGGCTGGGCCTTGCTTCGCTGGTGATTGTTGCGATCTATCCTTTTGCCAAGCGGTTCACATGGTGGCCGCAGGTCTTTCT
>JABDJO010000054.1 GCA_013002465.1 Silicimonas sp.
CCCCGGATCGCCGCGCCGAAGGGCGCGGCGAAACAAGGGTTCAGTGCCCGAGAATCTGGCTCAGGAACAATTGGGTCCGCTCGGACTTTGGATTGTTGAAGAACTCTTCCGGCTCGTTCTGCTCCACGATCTGACCCGCATCCATGAAGATCACGCGGTTGGCGACCTGACGGGCAAAACCCATCTCGTGGGTCACGCACAGCATCGTCATGCCCTCTTCCGCCAGTTCGATCATCGTATCCAACACTTCCTTGATCATCTCGGGGTCAAGGGCCGAGGTCGGCTCGTCGAACAGCATGATCCGGGGCCGCATGCACAAGCTGCGCGCGATGACGACCCGCTGCTGCTGTCCACCCGACAACTGACCCGGAAACTTTTCGGCCTGCTCGGGGATCTTCACCTTCTCAAGGAAATGCATCGCGGTCTTTTCGGCCTCGGCCTTGGGCACCTTGCGGACCCAGATCGGGGCCAGGGTGCAATTCTCAAGGATCGTCAGGTGTGGGAACAGGTTGAAATGCTGAAAGCACATGCCCACCTCGGACCGGATCTTGTCGATGTTTTTCAAGTCCGACGATAAAACCGTTCCGTCGACGATGATCTCGCCCGCCTGGTGTTCCTCCAACGCATTGATGCACCGGATCAAAGTCGATTTACCGGACCCGGACGGGCCGCAGATCACGATCCGCTCGCCCTCGTACACCGTCAGATTGATGTCGCGCAGAACATGAAACGTGCCATACCACTTGTTCATCTCGGTGATCTGGATCGCGACTTCGTCACTGACCTGCATTTTTGCGGTCTCAGCCATTGTGAAACCTCCCTGTTAGCGATGGTCCGTCGCAAGGCGACGTTCCAACCATTGTGAGTATTGCGAAATGCCGAAGCATACGACGAAGAACAAAATCGCGGCGAAGCCCAGAAGCTCCCAGTAGACACCGTTCCACTTGGCCGCACCCAGGATCGGGCCCCGGATCATGCCCACCAGATCGAACATGGAAATGACCGAAACAAGCGTCGTATCCTTGAACAACCCGACAGCAACATTGACGATGCCCGGAATCGAGATCTTCAGCGCCTGCGGCAGGATGATCAGGCGCATGGATTGCGCATAGTCAAGCCCAAGGCTGTCGCCCGCTTCGTATTGACCCTTCGGCAAGGCGGCCAGACCGCCCCGGATCACCTCTGCGATATAGGCCGCCGAGAACATCGTGATCATGATGATGACACGCAGGATCAGGTCGAACGTCGTCCCCGGCGGCAAGAAGAATGCCAGGACCACGTTGGCGACGAACAGAAGCGTAATCAGCGGCACACCGCGGATGAACTCGATGAAGATCACGCAGATCCAGCGGATCACCGGCATGTCGGACTGCCGTCCAAGTGCCAAAAGAATGCCCAGCGGCACCGAAAGCGACACACAGACCGTGCCAAGGATCATGTTGAGCATGAAGCCCCCCATGTCGCGCGACGGAACCGCCTCAAGCGTCGGATTCTGGATATTCAACAGTTCGACGATCTTGCCGCCGATGTACCAGGCGACAAAAGCCGCGAAAATCCCGCCGAACAGTCCGATGAAAAAGCTGTTCTTAACGTACCGGGCGTAAACCAGGTAACCCGCAACAAAGCCCAAAAGCGCAAAGATCGGCGACAGGATGGTACCGCCCCAGATCAGCCAATAGGCAATGAAGGGATAAAGCCCGGTAAAGATCAAAAGCTTTCTTGGCAGATCGAAGAACATCACCGGTGCTGCGGCTGCAAACAGCAGAAGGAACGCAAGCGTCGGTCGCCAATACTGATCGTTCGGGTACTTGAACCCGTAAAGCAGCTGATTCCACCGCTCGGACAGGACCGAGAAACAGCCGCCCTTGGCGCCCTGCAGAATGTCGCGGCACTCTGCCAGGCTAGAAGTGTTCCAGACCCCGTTCATGATCCATGGGACCACGAAGGTGGCAAGATAATAGATTGAAATGATCGAAAGGATTGTCAGGACGGAATTCGTCACGTTCGAAAACAGGTTTTCGCGCACCCATTTGATCGCGCCTCTTTCCGAAGGGGGCGGTGGCGCTTCGGGAATTTGATCGTGTCGAACGAAGGCCAGTTCTGTATCGCTCATCTCAACGCTCCCTCAACTTGATCGAGTTGTTGTAGACGTTCATGACCGCTGAAATCGACAGCGATATGACCAGGTAGAACAACATCAAGAGCAGAACCGTTTCGATGGCACGCCCGGTCTGATTAAGCGTGATACCACCAAGCGTCCCGGTCACGTCCATATAACCAACAGCAATGGCCAGCGACGAGTTCTTGGTGATGTTCAGGTATTGCGAAATCAGCGGCGGAATGATGACGCGCAGCGCCTGTGGCAGGATCACGAGGTTCATGATCCGCCCAGGTCGCAAGCCAAGCGAGGCCGCTGCCTCGGTCTGGCCCTTGCTGACAGCCTGGATGCCCGCGCGCACGTTTTCCGCGATGAAGGCACCGGTATAGATCGCCAGCGCGAACCAGAGCGCTATCAGCGATCCGCGGATTTGTATGCCGCCTCTGAAGTTGAAACCCTTCAGTTCCGGATAGACCCAGGTCAGGCCCATGATCATCATCAGGGCAATGAGGGGAACAAACCAGACACCCAAGGTCAGGTACCAGGTTGTCGGACGAACGCCCGTGGCCTCTTGAACCCGTGTCGCCCATCGCCCGATGGCCCTTGCGCCGTACCAGGATGCAACAAGAACCGCCAACACCAACAACCAATTCAAGGCGCCGGAAGTGAAAATCGGGTTCGTAAACTCGGGTTTCGGCGTATAGACGCCGCGGTTCGTGAACGCGAAAGCGTCAAACAGCATCGACGAGGTTGCTTCCTCGCCTCGGAAGGACCGCGGGCCCGGAAGACTGACGGTCATGATCGAAAAGATGATCAGGATCCAGATCAGCACGGGGACATTGCGGAACGCTTCGACGTAAACCGCCATCAGCTTTGACACGATCCAGTTGTGCGACAGGCGCAGAACACCGGCCAGCACACCGAAGACCGTCGCGGTCACACACGCAAGGAACGCCACGATCAACGTGTTCAGGATACCGACAATGGACGCCCGCATGTGGCTGGATTGACTGTCGTATTCAATCGGACGCTGGTTGATGTCATAGCCCGACGGTTCGCCCAGAAATTCATAGCTGATGTTCAGACCCGCAGCGCGCAGGTTCTGCATCAGATTGGATCCAAGATAGCCGATGAGGGCCACCAGGGCCATCAACGCGATAAATTGGAATGTGTAGGATCGGTATCTGGTGTCGTAGATCAGCTTCGACAGCCGAAAGCCGGAACTCGGCGGGTCCGTTAGTGTCGCCATGGCGAACGTATCCCCTTTGTTTCCGGGCTCACTTGGCGGCGCTTTATCGTTTTGCGCTCGGCCCGGTTAGTCTTGCGCGTCAGCCTTGCCGCGCAAATGGTAAAGGGGCGCGGGATTTCCGCGCCCCTTCACTTTCGTTCTTACCGGAACGGTGGCGAGTAGATGAGGCCACCGTCGGTCCACTGCGCGTTCAACCCGCGCGCCAGACCAACCGGCGTGTTCTCACCGATGTTCTTTTCGAACACCTCGCCATAGTTGCCGCCCGCCATGATGGCGCGCTTGGCCCATTCGGCGTCCAACCCGATCATTTCGCCCAGGTTACCCTCGGTGCCGAGAATACGGTTGATCTCGGGATTGTTGGTGCCGCCCGAAAGCTCGCCGATGTTCGCCGAGGTGATGCCCAGCTCTTCAGCCGAGATCAGCGCGTTCAACGTCCAGCGCACGATGTCGCCCCACTCGTTGTCGCCGTGACGCACAAGCGGACCCAGCGGCTCTTTCGAGATGATTTCGGGCAGGATCACGTGATCGCCCGGGTTCTCGAAGGTTGCGCGGGTTGCAGCCAGTGCCGAAGCGTCAGTGGTGTAGGTATCGCAAGCTTCAGCCAGATACTGCTGCTGCGCTTCCGAGTTGGTTTCGATCGGAACCGGTTCATAGCTGATGTTGTTCGAGCGGAAGAAGTCCGCCAGGTTCAGCTCGGTCGTGGTGCCGGTCTGAATGCAGACGGTCGCGCCATCCAGGTCCTTTGCTGACGTCACGCCAAGCGCTTTCGGCGCGATGAAGCCCTGACCATCGTAGTAGTTCACGCCAGTGAATTCGAACTTGAGGTCCGTGTCACGGCTGAATGTCCAGGTTGTGTTCCGGGCCAGCATGTCGATTTCGCCCGAAGCAAGTGCCGTGAACCGGGTTTTACCGGTCGTCGGAACAAACTCGACGGCTTCGCTGTCGCCCAGCACGGCAGCGGCGACGGCACGGCAAACCGCCACGTCGAAACCTTCCCACTTGCCGTTCGCATCCGGAGCCGCAAAGCCCGGGACACCCGTGGTCACACCACAGTTCAGTTTGCCGCGCGCTTTCACGTCGTCAAGCGTGGCCGCACCCGCAACGCCGCCAGTCACGACGGCGGCAGTAAGTGCGCCAATAAATAGGGATTTTTTCATGTTTACCTCTTCCTGAGTTTCCGCCATCGCTGGCGGTCTGTGCCAGACGCTGCGCCGTGGCACAGGTCCGGTTTTTTTTCGCTGTCGGTAGTTTTTCCACCTAACGCGCGGAATTTGGTCGGATTTTCATCACAAGGTCAAGACTTTCGACCAAATCGAACATTGCTCAAAAGCCAATTTTAACCATTTTTTATCAATCGGTTAGGTCAGAAATCCGTGCTGCTGAAAAAAGTTCCGTTGCGTGAACAAAACTGCCCTTTTTCGCTTCGGCATCGCGTTTGGCCTCGAAATCTTCGCCCCATTGTTCGATTTGCCAGTTTTCGTCCAGACGCGAGGCGTCCCACAACGTGCTTGCAAGGTGGTCGCCAAAGGCTGCGGCAAGGGCAATGGCATAAGACCCTGACAGTGCCACCATGTCGTGGAACCCCGCCAGTTGGAAATCCGACATATCCGCCATCGGTTCGGCAAGCCGCTGAAGGGCGTCCCTGGGCTGCTGGATAGGCATGATACCGGCGGTCACATCCAACCTGGCATCGTATGTGTCGGCCACCCAGTCCAGTATCGGATCCCAGACTTGACGCTGCCGGCCAGTCAGCGCCTCGGGTCCCTCGGCGCGATAGCACAACAAATCCGACCCGGCATAGCCAATAAGATGATCCATGACCTCGCGCCGTTGCGGCGCAATCTTGTCAAGTGCCGCATTGGCCGAGCGGGTCCAGGGCATGGTTAGTGGCCGAAGCTTTTCCTCCTGCGCCTCCCACTCGGCGGCAATGTGCTTGGCGATCCGCTCCGTTGGCACGACCAGAAGCTGCTTGGCCGGGGTTCGGATAGGCCGGTCGTCCAGGCGGATGGCATAGCCACCGGTCTCTTCGGCGATTGCGACCTTCTCCCAGAACCGTTTCGTTGCCCACTCGTTCATTGGTCAGCCTCGGGATCAAAAGGATCAACCGGGGCGTCCGACGTATGCCAGCCCAGGGTCTCCCAGGTCCGGGCCATGTGATCGGGCAGCGGGGCGGTCAGCATCAGGCGTGCGCCCGTCACCGGGTGGGTCAACGACAGGCTGCGGGCATGCAGATGAAGCTTGCGGCTGATCTCGCCGCCCAGTTGAGCACCCCAGCCATCGCCAAGGTTTTCCTGCCCCGAACCGCCATATTTGCCATCCCCGATAATCGGGTGACCGATCTCGGCCATATGGGCACGAAGCTGATGCGTACGACCGGTGACCGGCACAAGCGCGACCCAACTGGTCCGTGTCCCCAGCGACGACAGCACCGCATAGTCAGTCGTCGCGTGCTTGGCGTCCGGCGTTGCATCGACGTCACGGGGGTGAACCGCGCGCATCTTCTCGCCTTCGCCCTTCGGTCCGTGCCCGGGCGCCTTGACCAGACCAAAGCGGATCGTTCCCATGCGCGGATGTGGCACCCCGGCCAGGGCGGCCCAATAAATTTTCCGGGTATCGCGCGCCCGAAACGCCTGGGTCAGGGACGACGCCATGGCACGCGTTCGGGCCAGAAGAAGAACGCCCGAGGTATCTTTGTCCAAACGATGCACAAGGCGGGGCTTTTCGTCATAGCCAAAGGTCAGCGCCGCGGCCAATCCATCCACATGACGGGTCTGTTTCGATCCACCTTGGGTCGGCAGTCCCGCAGGCTTGTTCAGGGCGATGATGTGGTCGTCGCGATAAATCACGCAATCCTGCATCATCTTGGCATCCGCATCGGAAACCTGGGGTTTCTGCGACGGGGCTGGCTTGGCCGTATCCGGCAACGGCGGAACCCGCACCATCTGGCCCTCGGCGATGCGGGTCGCCGGTTTCACGCGGCCGCCATCCAGCCGGATCTCGCCCTTGCGGCACATCTTTTCGATGCGCCCCTGCCCAACTTGGGGAAACCGGCGCCGGAACCAGCGGTCAAGCCGCTGCTCACCTTCGCCCGACGGAACTTCGATCAGTTGAACACCGCTCATCTCATGCCCTTCACGCGAATACGGCCCGGGCAATCCAGACCCCCGCCACAAGGGCCGAGATCGAACAAACGACCGACGCCCCGACATAGAACACCGCCTGAGCAATCTCGCCCCGCTCGAACAACGCGACCGCTTCCAGCGAAAAGGCCGAAAACGTCGTGAACCCACCCAGCACGCCAACCATGACAAACGGCGACAAGTGGGTCAGCCCGCGTTGATCGGCCAGAACGACAAAGACGCCCATTAGGAACGACCCCAGGACATTCACCATGATAATGGTCACAGGAAATCCCGTCTGGCCAAATAGCCGCAGCATCCCGAGCCCGGTCAGATACCGGGCCGAGGCTCCGATAGCGCCTCCAAGAGCGACTGAAACCAGCGTATTCACCATGGCCGGGTCTGTCGCGCCTCTGGTCGACGTTGTCAACTCTGACGCTTGGCGCGCAGCTTGACGAAATAATCCAGCCGCCGCTTCAACTCTCGCTCGAACCCGCGCTCGACCGGTTGGTAATAGACCCCGCGCTTCATGCCATCAGGGAAATAGTTCTGGCCGGAAAACCCTTCTTCGGCATCGTGATCATAGGCATAGCCATCGCCATAGCCCTGATCCTTCATCAATGACGTCGGCGCGTTCAGGATATGTTTGGGCGGCGGTTCGGACCCGGACGATTTGGCCGCCTTGCGCGCCGCCTTGTAAGCCACATACCCTGCGTTCGACTTCGGGGCGAGCGCCAGATAGGTCACGGCCTGCGCCAGCGCCAGCTCGCCCTCGGGGCTGCCAAGCCGTTCATAGGTGTTCCAGGCATCCAGACACTGTGCCTGCGCCTGAGGGTCGGCAAGCCCGATGTCCTCGACCGCCATGCGGGTCAGGCGGCGGGCCAGAAAGCGCGGATCCTCGCCACCCTCCAGCATCCGGGCAAACCAGTAAAGTGCGGCGTCAGGATCGGAACCGCGCACAGATTTGTGCAGGGCCGAGATCAGGTTGTAATGCGCATCACCGGATTTGTCGTAAGTCGCCGCGCGTCGCATCAGACGCTTGGTCAAAGCCTCGGTGTCAAGCTTCTCGTCTTTCTTCCATCCGGCGATCTGCTCGATCAGGTTCAGCAATGCGCGGCCATCGCCATCGGCCATCTCCAGCAACGCCTCGCGCGCCGGACCATCAAGGGGAAGCGCGCGCCCCAGTTCGCCCTCGGCCCGCTGCGCCAGTTGCTCAAGATGCGCCAGCGTCAGGCGGGTCAGCACCATCACCTGCGCCCGCGACAAAAGCGCGGCATTCAGTTCAAACGACGGGTTTTCGGTGGTGGCTCCGACCAAAAGGATGGTGCCGTCTTCCATGTGCGGCAGAAATCCGTCCTGCTGCGCCTTGTTGAACCGATGGATTTCGTCGACGAACAAAAGCGTGCCCTGCCCGTTCTGCCGCCGCAGACGGGCTGCTTCGAAGACCTTCTTCAAATCCGCAACACCGGTGAAAATCGCGCTGATCTGCACAAAGCTCAGATCGGTCGCATCCGCCAGAAGCCGGGCAATGGTGGTTTTGCCCACACCGGGCGGTCCCCAAAGGATCAGCGAGCCAAGGCTTTTCGCCGCCAGCATCGCCCCAAGCGGACCTTCAGCGCCAAGCACCGCGTCCTGCCCGATCACGTCATCCAGTGTGGCCGGACGCAGACGGTCGGCCAGGGGGCGCATTGCGCCTTCGGTGACGTCCTTGGCAGAGGACGGGGAATCGAACAGATCAGCCATACACGGCAGAGGCTACGCCCCTGCCGCGCCGACTGAAAGTGCCCTTTCCTAGTGCAGCTTGGATGCCAGCGAAATATTGATGCAAACGCTGCGATCGCCGTCGTCCGTTTCAATCACCGGACCCGCAGGCATGCAATCAATCCCGGTTCGGCGCGCCAACCGCGGGCTGTGCTCGGGCACAATGCCGATCAGGGACGTCGCCCCAAGTGCCCGGGCCGAGCGCACCATTTCGTCGATCAAAGAACACTGAACCCGCAAACGCAGTTTTGAAGGCACCGAATCCGACACGAACACCCGGCTCGATTCCCATATGTGCGCACCCACCGGGGCTTCCTCGAACAACAGATCCTGCGGGATCGATTCCAAAAGCCCAAGCTGGGCATCGCGGATCATATAGGAATAGATGCCGCACCGCGCCGTTGTCGGCGTCAGACGCACACCGGCCAGAACCTGACCGAACTCGTGAACCGCGACCCACCGGCTTGCAGGGGTGTCGTATTGGTCGAACTCCATGCCGTTTGCTTCGGGAAGTTCCCAGTGATTTTGCTCGATGAACGTCTTGTGACGCGCGCGAAGCATGTTGGCAAATAACTCGCCATGGTTATGTAGATTTTCGAAGGAAAGAGTTGTTACTTGCATTGATACAGCCTCCAGTCTGGGTTGAAAAACCTGTCGAGGGGAGGCGGTCGTGCCTAAATGAGCTGATATTCCCTGGCTTTCTTCAGCGCCTGAGCCGTCGTGCGCGCACCCAGTCGGACCCGAGCCGACTGCAGGCGCGCCTTGAAGGCGCTTTCAGAGATTCCTAGTTTTGCAGCTGCGGCGGCATGCCGGTCCCCATCAGCTAGCAGACGCAGCGCCTCGATCTGGGCGGGCGTCAACTCGGTCGGGGGCTCGGCGGCAATGTGAAGTCTCTGCACGATCTTCACGGCTATTTCGATCTCGCGATCAACAAACTCGCGTTCGTTGTGCGCCATTCCCACAATGGTGCGCGATGTGATCGGTCCGCATGAAATGACAGCCCCATATGCAAGCCCGTGCGACCGGGCCTGCCCGAGAATATTGAACGGATCTGGAAGCTTGATCGCACTCCAGCGTGTGTGTCCTTTTACGCCCAAACCCCAGAAGACCAGCGGGTCCCTCAGGGCATAAGCATTCTCGTCATAGATTTTCGTCCAAGCCTCGTCATATGTGCGTACATAAATCAGAGGCGAGGCGAACCGGATGTGAAGCCCGGCCGAAAACCCGACCGGGGCTAGCTGCGACAAGGCATCGAAATTTGCCTGCAGGGATCTCGTGTCATGACTGCCGTCTTGTGACACCTGATTCTTTGTCAGGAATTCATAAAGTTCGTTGTCACGCCACATGTTTCACTTCCGATTTCTTGGTGAACTGTCAAATGTCGGGAAGATCCTAACCTTTGATAAGCTCACTTGTACTTTTAGACAAGTTGTCACGCCATCAGTCAACCTTAAATTGTATAACATCCCGCACGTTCTCCAAATCAGGGAAATCCATGCTTGAAAACAGATACGATGCACAGGTCGTCAAGACCCAGTTGCCACTGAAGGAATGCCGGGTTTTGTTTGAATTCCTGCAAGTCAGCGCACGACCGCAAACCGGTGCGCGCGCCATCGAACGCCAGTTGATGATGTCGCTGACCCTGGCGCTCAGATCACGGGGCCTGCAAAGCTAAGACGCTGGTCGGAAACCCTTTATTTTCAAAGTGCCCGGAACATGAAAAAGGCCGCCTGGAATGGGCGGCCTTTTCAACATCGCGGTCAGGCGAGCCTTATTCTTCGGCGGCCTCTTCCTCGGCCAGACGCGCGCGGTCGGCGGCGCCTTTGGCTTCGGGATCGCGGTCAACCAGTTCGACGATCGCCATCGGCGCCATGTCGCCATAGCGAAAACCGGCCTTCAGAACGCGGGTGTAACCCCCATTGCGTTCCTGATAGCGCGGACCAAGGACGTCGAACAATTTGGCAACGTGCATGTCCTGCTTCAGCCGCGCGGCAGCCTGACGGCGGGCGTGCAGATCGCCGCGTTTGCCAAGCGAAATCAGCTTGTCCATGACGCGCTTCAGCTCTTTGGCCTTGGGCAGCGTGGTCTTGATCTGTTCGTGTTCAATCAGCGACCCGGCCATGTTGGCAAAAAGCGCCTTGCGGTGCTCGTGGGTGCGGTTCAGGCGGCGATAGCCCCGTGCGTGACGCATGTGTCTTCTCCTAATAGGTGCCCTCTACGGGCGTTTTTGCTTTGTCCGGCCGGCGATGCGTGTCACCGACTCTCCTTGGGGCGCGTATGCCCGGTTGGTGCGTAAAATCACGCACCCCACATCGCGGTAGGGTGCGTGTTCACACGCACCTAAAACTGATCTTCGAACTTCTTGGCCAGATCCTCGATGTTCTCCGGCGGCCATTCCTCGACATCCATGCCAAGGTGCAGACCCATGCCCGAAAGAACTTCCTTGATCTCGTTCAGCGACTTGCGGCCAAAGTTCGGCGTGCGCAGCATCTCGGCTTCGGTCTTTTGGATCAGATCGCCGATGTAAACGATATTGTCGTTCTTCAGGCAGTTCGCCGAACGCACCGACAGTTCCAGTTCGTCCACCTTCTTCAACAGAAGCGGGTTGAACTCCAGTCCATCGTCGTCGTCCTGACGCTGTGCCGATTCCGGTTCGTCGAAGTTGACAAAGATCGAAAGCTGGTCCTGCAGAATACGCGCGGCCAGGGCCACGGCATCGTCCGGCGTGACCGAACCATCGGTTTCCAGCTTCAACGTCAGCTTGTCGTAATCCAGCACCTGGCCCTCACGGGTCGGCTGCACGTCATAGCTCACACGTTTGACCGGCGAATAGATCGCATCGACGGGCACAAGGCCGATCGGCGCATCTTCGGGCCGGTTCTTGTCGGCGGCCACATAGCCCTTGCCGGTGTCGACCGTCAGTTCCATGAACAGATCCGCGCCTTCGTCCAGGTGACAGATCACGTGTTCCTTGTTCAGAATCTCGATGCCAGCGGTTTCCGAGATATCACCAGCGGTGACAACCTGCGGACCTTTGACGCTGACCGACAGACGCTTGGGGCCTTCGGCATCCATGCGGATTGCGACGCCCTTGAGGTTCAGCACGATGTCGGTGACGTCTTCGCGCACACCGGCCACGGACGAAAACTCGTGCAGGACATTGTCGATCTGAACGCTGGTGATCGCAGCACCCTGAAGCGAGCTCATCAGCACGCGGCGCAACGCGTTGCCAAGCGTCAGGCCAAAGCCACGCTCCAACGGTTCGGCGATAACAGTCGCCTGACGCGCGGGCTCGTTGCCCGGCTTTACCTCAAGCTGTGTCGGCTTGATCAATTCCTGCCAGTTCTTATGGATCATGCTTTTCTCCTCAATTCCTGCGTCAGAACCCATGACCAAGGCCCGGACGCTCCCGAGGTATGGGCGGCGGTCATGACCGCCCGGATAATTAGACGCGGCGACGCTTTGGCGGGCGGCAACCGTTGTGGGCTATCGGCGTCACGTCGCGAATTGACGTGATGTTGAACCCGACGGCCGCCAGCGCACGCAGCGCGCTTTCACGACCCGAACCCGGACCCTGAACTTCGACTTCCAGGGTGCGCACGCCGTGTTCCTGCGCCTTCTTGCCTGCATCTTCTGCAGCCATCTGCGCGGCATAGGGAGTCGACTTCCGCGAGCCCTTGAAACCCATGGTGCCTGCCGACGACCAGGCAATTGCATTGCCTTGTACGTCCGAAATCAGGATCTTGGTGTTGTTGAAGGTCGAATTCACATGCGCCACCCCGGTGGCGATGTTTTTCGACGGCTTTTTCTTGACGCGACGTTCACGTGCCATGTCGAATACCCTCCCTTACTTCTTCTTGCCGGCAATGGCCTTCGCGGGGCCTTTGCGCGTGCGAGCGTTGGTGTGGGTGCGCTGTCCGCGCACGGGAAGGTTGCGGCGATGACGCAGACCACGATAGCATCCAAGGTCCATCAGACGCTTGATGTTCATCTGCGTTTCACGACGCAGGTCGCCTTCGACGGTCAGGTTCGCGTCGATGTGTTCGCGGATGGCAAGCACTTCGGCATCGCTGAGTTCATTAACCCGGCGGGACGCGTCGATGTTGACGGCTTCGCAAATGGCGTTGGCCGAGGCTTGGCCGATGCCGGTGATGTAAGTGAGGGCGATCGGAACCCGCTTTCCAGTGGGTATGTTCACGCCAGCAATACGTGCCACGTATCTTTTCCTTTCGTTGCGGGTCCGTAGCTCCGGGCCCTTTTTTCACAACGTAAGCCCGAGGCGTTTCGGCCATCGGGCTTTACATATGATTCTCGTTCGAGATGGCGGTAAGTATGTCGTTAACGGGTGCGGGTCAAGGGGGTGTCAAGCTGTCAAGAGGTTTTTCCAGACCACGGCGCAATGTTGCGTGCCACGACTGGCCCTGCTAGCATTTTTTTGCGAGTATTTTGAAATGATTATTGGGTCCTGGCAACCTATCGACAAGCCCGGGCGAGGGTACTGAAATGTCCACAAACGGAGTTCTGCGTCGGGTTGGGTATGTCAGTTTGGCGCGACACCCGCTTGGTGACGAATCCGACCGCGATATTTTGCTGGTCTCCCGCGAATTGAACGCAGGCGCCGAGGTCACCGGCTTTCTGTTCCGAACCGGTCGCCACTTCATCCAGGTCCTGGAAGGAAGGGACCGTCCCGTGATGGAAACCATGGAACGCATTCGACGTGACGAACGCCACTTCGACATGCGGGAATGGACACCGGAATGGGTCGGAAATCGCGTTTTCGCCGATTGGGACATGGGCTACTTCGCCACTGCCGAAGACGAAATGTTCGCTTTCGCGTTATATCGGGACAAGGACGATCCGCCGACCGAAACCATCATGACCTTGCGCGCGATGTCCGAAACGTTCAGCTAAGTTCAGCCATCCAAAGCTTCGGCAATCTCGCCCGCAACCTCGTCGATCTCGCCAAGCCCGTTCACCGGCTTCAAGGCGCCCGCATGGTAGTAATACCCGATCAACGGCGAGGTCTTCTTGTAATATTCCATCAACCGGGTCCTGAGCGATTCCTCGTTGTCATCCGCGCGGCGCTTGAAATCGCTCGCCCCGCAATTCGAACACTTGCCATCCGCAGGCTGGGGCTTGGTGATGTCGTTATAGACCTCGCCGCAGTTGCCACAGGTTGACCGCGCCGTGATCCGTTCGACCAGGGCATCATCGTCAACGCGCATTTCCACAACCGCGTCCAGTGTGGCGCCGTGCTTGTCCAGCAACGCGCCAAGGGCGTCGGCCTGGGCCAGGGTCCGTGGGAACCCGTCGAAGATGAAACCGCCACCGTGGTCGCCCTCAAGTTGCTCCTCGATCAGACCGATGACGATCTCATCCGTCACCAGCTCACCGGCATCCATGATCGCGGCGACCTTGTTGCCCATTTCGGTTCCGCTGGTCCGCGCGGCCCTAAGCATGTCGCCGGTGGAAAGCTGGTTCATCCCACGCCCGTCCACAAGAATTCGCGCCTGGGTGCCTTTTCCGGCCCCAGGTGGTCCGAGGAGAATAATGTTCATCGTCTAGATGTCCCTTTTCCTTTCCCGCCGCGCTTTTTGCCGCGCAACTGGGATTTCTCGATCAGGCCTTCATACTGGTGCGCCAGAAGATGCGACTGCACCTGTTGGATAAAGTCCATTCCGACCGAGACTATAATCAGGATCGACGTTCCGCCAAAGTAGGCAGTGATGGCCAAATTGCCGCGGACAACCTCGGGGATCAGGCAGACCAGCGCCAGATAGGATGCGCCAAGCACCAAAAGACGGCGCACCACGTAATCCAGGTATTCCTCGGTCTTTTTGCCGGGGCGGATACCGGGGACAAAGCCGTTCTGGTTTTTCAGGTTGTCGGCCACGTCATCGGGTTTGAACGACACGTTGAGTGTGTAGAAATACGTGAAAAAGATGATCATGCCGGCAAAGAACACCAGGTACAGCGGCTGGCCGGGGCCGAAATAGGCCAGGATCCAGCTCATGACCGGGCCTGCGGAAGACCCCGAGAACGTCGACAGTGTCGTCGGCAGCAACAGAAGCGACGACGCAAAGATCGCGGGGATAACGCCAGCCGGGTTAACCTTGATCGGCAAGTGCGACGACCCACCGTCATAGACCTTCATCCCGACCTGTCGGCGCGGGTACTGGATATGCACTTTGCGCAGGGATCGCTCCATGAAGACGACAAAGATCAGGGTGATGAAAATCATCGCCAGAATGCCAAGGATCACGCCGGTCGACAGCGCGCCAACCCGGCCCTGTTCAAAGAACTGGGCAAAAACGCCCGGCAATTCGGCCACGATGCCCACATAGATGATCAGCGAAATGCCGTTGCCGACACCGCGCGCGGTGATCTGCTCGCCCAGCCACATCAGGAACATGGTGCCACCGACAAGTGTGATCACGGTCGAAATGCGGAAGAACCAGCCGGGATCAGTGACCAGATCGCCCGCCTCCATCGACACCGCCAGACCATAGGCCTGGAAGGTCGCCAGGAACACGGTGCCATAGCGCGTGTACTGGGTGATCTTGCGGCGCCCCTGCTCGCCCTCTTTCTTGAGGTTCTTCAACGGCTCCCACGTGGCACCCAGAAGCTGGATGATGATCGAAGCCGAAATATAAGGCATGATCCCAAGGGCGAAGATGCCCATCCGGCTAAGCGCGCCACCGGTGAACATGCCCAGAACCCCGGCGATCCCGCCTGCGGCCTGGTCCATGAATTCGCGCAAGGCCAATCCGTCGATACCAGGGACAGGGATATAGGTGCCGATGCGGTAAACGATCAGAAGACCGATTGTGAAAAGCAGCCGTTGGCGCAGCTCGGTCGCTTTACCAAGCATACCCCAGCTGACGTTGGATGCCATTTGCTCTGCTGCAGATGCCATGGGTGGCCTTCCTTATGTGCAAGCGCCGCCCGACCGTTCCCGGTTGGCGGCGCTGGAAACTTCGCAATATGTAGGCGGCGGATGGGCCACCCACAAGCCGTTAACCGGCCGCCGACGCAGTTGTGACCGCAAGCGAGCCGCCAGCTTTCTCGACCGCCTCGATGGCGGATTTCGATGCACCGGTGACGCTGATATTGGCCTTGGTTGAAAAATCACCCTTTGCCAGAACGCGAATCCCGTCCTTCTTGCGACGCACCAAGCCGCTTTCGACCAGCACGTCTTCGGTGATGTCCTTCTTGGCGTCGATCTTCTTGTCGTCGATGAATTTCTGGATCAGGCCGAGGTTCACCACGGCAAACGCCTTGCGGTTCGGTTTGTTGAAGCCGCGCTTGGGCAGACGCTGATAGAGCGGCATCTGGCCACCCTCGTACCCGTTCAGGGCAACGCCCGAGCGGCTTTTCTGACCCTTGATACCCCGTCCGGCGGTCTTGCCCTTGCCGGAACCCGGTCCACGGCCCACGCGTTTGGATTTCTTGTTCGCACCGAGATTGTCCCGGAGTTCATTCAGTTTCATGTCGCTTCTCCTGGCCGGACGCGCCCCCGAAGCGATAGTGGGACGGACACGGCATTTCTTGGTTGTTGGGGCCGCAATCGACCACCGGAGGCGTATAGACCTCTGCCCGGGGCCGATCAACCCCTATCGGCAAGGAAATCAGACGGTGAAATACAGCCAGACCAGCCAGAACGCGGCGGCCAGGCCGAAGACAACGGCTTCGGCGGGCATGACGGGACGGCGGCGGTCCTTGGGGTATAAGCGCGGCTTCAATACCTGAAAGGCAATGGCGGCGGGAATGGATATGAACCCGGTCAGGGCAAGGCCCGCAAACCCGGTGAACGCGCCAGCAGGGGCCAGAAGAAACAGGGCATCGGGCGTAATGGTCTTCTGCATCCGCGCCGCGACCCAAAGCGCCAGGCCAAGAAGTGTCGCACCGGCATGGATCAACAGGCGGTCATCCAGAAGAAACGCCGTCACCAGCAAACCAAGGATCGTCAGGGCGGCGGCAAAACCGCGGGCCACATTGGGCTGCGGACCGGTCAGCAAAACCACGCCCTGCAAACCAGACGCCAGAAGGACCGTCGGGATAGCAAGGGCAAGCGGCATGACCAAAGCGCCCCACAGCGCCACCAAAAGCACCAAGAGTTCAGAATAAAGCAACGTCGGATGCAGTTTTTCGCCACAACACCGCGCGCGTCCCCTGTTCCAAATCCAGGACAGAACCGGCACCAGATCAATGGCCCCAAGGGTCTTGCCACAGGAATCGCAATAGGACCGCCCATGCGGAATGCCGCCACCATTGTCGCGCGCCCGATCCGCCCAGCACTGCAAAAAGCTGGCCGTCATGGGCGCAAATGCGACCAGAATGACTGTCGTCACGATCAGAATGTCGTTTATCGGTGGCATGTTGCGCCTGAATTTCCTGCGACCTCGGACACCCAGAGTCTTTCCCGAATGTGGCCGTTTGACGACAAGAACGCGCAGGAAATTCGCGGTTCTGCCGCCCTGTGCTGCATTGATCACAGAAGCGGCCTTGAAAGAGACGGGCAAACCGCCGCTTTCCGATCCGTCTCAGGTGCGCGTGTTCCGCAGATACTCGGTCCAGCAGGGGATCGGCTTGGCACTTGCAAGACGGCGTTCAGGTTCCGGATACGTCTCACGAACCCCTTGTCGCCGTACCCATTGTTGAAGTGAGATGAAAAGATGAGTGAAGAAAACACATACGGCCCGGTCACCGGCGAACGCCTGAAAGACTGGGGGCATCGCCCCGGCAACCAGTTTCCCGCCCTTCTGGCGCGCGCCAACGAAATGCGCGCCAAGGGCCTTGGCCTGGTGCGCATCCGTCAGGAACAGGAAGGCGATAGATGGCGATACGGCAATGTGACCGGCCCTAGGCGCTTGACCCAAGGGCGAAAAGTTCGCTGATGCACATTACCTGGTTGCTTTACCCGATCGCGGCGGTCGCTCTGCCCATCGTCGTTTTGGCGGCGTGGCGCCAGTTCGACCATGCCGCCGATAACTCCGCCTGGCGCTCACTTATTGCGCTGCAGGACCGTCAAACGGCGGTCTTCGACCTTTCCATGCTGGACGGCCTGCCAGAGCTTGCGCAACGCTATTTCCGCTACACGATCGAACCCGGCACACCTCTGTGCACGGTGATGGAAATCGAAATGACCGGCCAGCTTGGTCTTGGTTCGAAGGACGCGCCGAAATATCAACCCATGCGGGCGCACCAGATCCTGTCTCCGCCCCATGGCCTTGTCTGGAAACTGAAATCCGGTGCGATCTCGGGGTCCGACGGTGCCTTGCCGAACCGGTCGTGGACGCGCTTCTGGCTTTTCGGGGTGATCCCGGTTGTAAGGGCAAGCGGCCCCGACCACCGCCGCTCTGCCTTTGGCCGGGTTGTTGCCGAGGCCGCAATGTGGGCACCGGCAAGCCTGCTGCCCGGCGACCATGTCCACTGGGACAACACCGAAGGCGACATTGCGCGTGCGATTGTCAGCTATGGAGACTTCACGCAAACCGTGGAAATCAGCCTCGACGCAAAGGGCGAACCCCAAAAAGTCTCGATCCAGCGCTGGAGCAACGAAAACCCGCAAAAGACCTTCCGCTTGCAACCCTTCGGCGGCGAATTGTCCGATTTCCGCTCATACGAAGGCTACCGGCTTCCCGCCCATGTCGAAGGCGGAAATTACTTTGGCACACCCGACTATTTCCCGTTTTTCAAGGCCGACGTGACCAAGATCACCTGCCCGCGCCCAGAATGAACCGGGCGGTTTGCCCGAAGGCCCGATGCCCCCTGTTCTTCGGTACATACCGGTCCACAACGAGGCGCTCAGCCGCGCCTGTGCAGAATGGGGATCACTTTGCATTCATGTTGAAAGCATCGCGATAGATGCGCCACCCGCCATCATCCTGGCGACGAAAGATCGTCAGGAATTTTCCTTCAACCGCATCGTTCACAACGAATGTCCCGCGTGAATACGCCCAGTCACCGGTGACGACGACTTCCTCGGATTTGATCTCCATAGAGGCGGGCGGCTTGGCAAATCGCTCGGGCGTTCCCGGCGCAAAGGTGGCATAATCCAAAGCCGGCGCACCTGGCACCAGGCGGATACCCTCTTCATCCCAGAGGCCAAGCCATGTCTCTGCATCCCCCGCAACTCGCGCCGCGCTGTACGTCGACCAAATCTCAAGAATGGCCAGTTCGTCGGCTTTTGCGTCAGCAGCCACCGCTGTCGGGATGGTACTGGCGACGACCAAAGCAACGGTAGCCAACGACGCTCTAAACCCCTGGATCATGGCTTTTCTCCATTTGAAGTTGATGAACGCCGCTATTTTACCGCTTCCGAACAAGGTCGGATTGATGCGTCTCAATCGCCTGCCCGCTCTGGACCCATCAGCATCACCCACGCACCGCCAAAAAAAAGCGCCCCGGCGTTTCCACCCGGGCGCTTTCATTTCCTTCGGAAAAACTCGGCTTCAGCCGCGCTCTTCGACAATCTCAACCAGATGCGGGATCGAATTGACCATGCCGCGGACCGAGGGGGTGTCCTCAAGTTCGCGGGTCTTGTGCATCTTGTTCAGGCCAAGGCCCACAAGCGTGGCGCGCTGCTTGGCCGGGCGGCGGATCGGTGATCCGATCTGTTTGACGACGATGGTTTTTGCCATGGGTCTCAGGCCTCCTCGGTCGCGGCTTCGGCTTCTTCAGCCTTGGGCGCCTCGTCCCGCTTGGGAAGGATGTCGGCAACCTTCTTGCCGCGACGCTGTGCGACCGACCGGGGCGAGGCCTCTTTCGTGAGACCGTCGATGGTGGCGCGGATCATGTTGTAAGGGTTCTGGGTGCCGATCGACTTGGCGACGACGTCCTGAACGCCCAGCATTTCGAACACGGCACGCATCGGACCACCGGCAATGATACCGGTACCCGTGGGTGCGGTGCGCATCACGACCTTGCCCGCCCCGTGACGCCCTTCGACGTCGTGGTGCAGCGTGCGGCCTTCGCGCAATGGCACGCGGACCATCTGGCGTTTGGCCTGCTCGGTGGCCTTGCGGATCGCCTCGGGCACCTCTTTCGCCTTGCCCTTGCCGAAGCCGACGCGGCCCTTCTGATCGCCAACGACGACCAAAGCGGCAAAACCGAAGCGCTTACCGCCCTTGACGGTTTTGGACACGCGGTTGATGGCGACCAGGCGGTCAGCGAATTCAGGCGTCTCGTCACGATCACGACGTCCGCGACCTCCGCCCCTTTGATGTGGTTCTCTGGCCATCAAGGCCTCCTATCTATTCCGTGGGCCGAAGCCCGGTTGTCCGACCGCAGTGCCTATGGCCCCGGTCATCGAAGGTGCGTGCAAGCACACACCCTACAGGGTGGTAGGGTGCGTGATCTCACGCACCGCACCGGTTTAAATCTTCAGCCCGCCCTCGCGCGCGGCTTCCGCCAGGGCCTTCACACGGCCGTGGAACAGGAAACCGCCACGGTCGAAGTAGGCCTCGTCGATACCCGCCTTCTTGGCGCGCTCGGCAATTGCTGCACCCACCTTGGTGGCGGCTTCGACGTTGTTCTTGCCGACAACACCCAGGTCTTTTTCAAGCGACGAGGCCGAGGCCAGCGTCTTGCCCTGAGTATCGTCGATCAACTGCACGCTGATGTTCTTTGACGAACGGTGTACCGAAAGGCGCACGCGGCCCGCGTTGACCTTGCGAAGCTTGTTCCGGACGCGCATGCGGCGTTTCTGGAACAATTCTCTTTTGGAAAGTGCCATTTGTCCGGTCCTTACTTCTTCTTGCCTTCCTTGCGGAAGATATACTCGTCGGCGTATTTGATGCCCTTGCCCTTGTAGGGCTCGGGCTTGCGCCATTCGCGAATGTTCGCGGCAACCTGGCCGACAAGCTGCTGATCAATGCCCTCGACGACAATCTGCGTGTTCTTCGGCGTCGAAACCGAAACACCTTCCGGCACCTCGAAGATCACGTCGTGGCTAAGGCCAAGGTTCAGCGTAAGCTTGTTGCCCTGCGCCTGTGCCCGATAGCCGACACCGTTGATCTCAAGCTCTTTCTTGAAACCGTCGGTCACGCCGGTCACCAGGTTCGCAACCATGGTGCGCGACATGCCCCATTGCTGGCGTGCCCGCTTCGATGATCCGCGCGGTTCGACCGACACGGCGCCATCGGCAACGCTGATCGACACATCGTCGGTCGCCTTGAACTCACGGCTGCCCTTGGGGCCCTTGACGGTCACGGTCTGACCCGAAACCGTGGCCTCCACCCCGGATGGCAGGTCGATCGCTCTTTTCCCAATACGAGACATCAGGCCCTCCTTAGAAGACGGTGCAAAGCACTTCGCCGCCAACATTGGCATTGCGTGCATTTGCATCCGACATGACGCCCTTCGACGTCGAGACGATCGAGACACCCAGGCCCTGACGGACCTGCGGAATGTCGCTGGAGCCAAGGTACACCCGGCGGCCCGGCTTCGAGACCCGCTTCAATTCGCGGATAACCGGCGTGCCTTCATAGTACTTCAGGCTGATTTCGATGGCGGGATGGCCGCGCTCGTCCTTGGTTTCTTCGTAACCGCGGATGTAACCTTCGTCGGCCAGCACATCGAGCACCCACTTCCTCAGCTTCGAAGCCGGAGTGTGGGTTGTGGACTTGCCACGCATCTGCGCATTGCGGATGCGGGTCAGCATATCACCAAGAGGATCATTCATTTCAATACCTCCTTACCAGCTTGACTTGACCAGGCCCGGGATCTGGCCCTGCGAGCCAAGATCACGAAGCGCGATCCGCGACATTTTCAGCTTGCGATAATAGGCGTGCGGACGCCCCGTAAGCTGGCAACGGTTGTGAAGTCGGGTTGCCGAGGAATTGCGCGGCAGTTTCGCCAGTTTCAGGCGGGCCTTGAAACGCTCTTCCATCGGTTGCTTTTCATCGTTGGCGATTTCCTTCAGCGCGGCCCGCTTGGCGGCATATTGCTCGACCAGCTTCTGGCGCTTCTTTTCGCGTTCGATCATTGCTTTTTTAGCCATGTCTTAAATTCCCCCGAGGCTCAGCTGTTGAATGGCATGTTGAAATGCTTCAACAGCGCCTTGGCTTCTGCATCCGTATCGGCGGTGGTGCAGATGATAATGTCCATGCCCCAGACCTCGTCGACCTTGTCAAAGTCAATTTCGGGGAACACGATGTGCTCTTTCAGGCCCATGGCATAGTTGCCACGGCCATCGAACGACGAGCCCTTGACGCCGCGAAAGTCGCGGACGCGGGGCAAAGCGATGGTGACCAGGCGATCCAGGAAATCATACATCCGGTTTCCGCGCAGCGTCACCTTGGTGCCCAGTGGCATGTCTTCACGAACCCGGAAGCCGGCGATCGACTTCTTGGCCTTGGTGATGACGGCGTGCTGACCGGCGATCCGGGTCAGGTCTTCCTGGGCCGATTTGGCCTTCTTGGAATCTTTCACCGATTCAGCACCGGCGCCGATGTTCAGGACGATCTTGTCCAGGCGCGGGATCTGCATGTCGTTCTTGTAGGAAAATTCTTCCTTCAAGGCGGCGCGCACGGTGTCGGAGTAATGCGTCTTCAGACGCGGGGTATAGGTCGCAGCATCAAGCATCAGATCGCGTCCCCCGTGGTCTTGGCGAACCGCACCTTGATGTCGCCGTCCATGCGAAAGCCGACGCGAGTGGGTTTGCCGTTGCTGTCAATCAATGCCAGGTTCGACAGATCAACCGGCATCGCCTTTGGCTGGCGGCCGCCCTGGTCGGTCTGGGTCTGACGTTGGTGGCGAATGGCGATGTTGATGCCGTCGACGATGGCCTTGCCGGTCTTGGGGTTCACGGATGAAATCTCACCCTCGCGACCCTTGTCCTTGCCGGTCAAGACGACGACCTTGTCGCCCTTCTTGAGTTTCGCAGCCATCTTACAGCACCTCCGGAGCAAGCGAGATGATCTTCATGAAGTTCTTGGCACGAAGCTCGCGCACGACCGGGCCGAAGATACGGGTGCCGATCGGCTCGTTGTTGTTGTTGAGAATGACGGCGGCGTTCCGGTCAAAACGGATCGCGGTCCCGTCCTCGCGGCGCACTTCCTTGGCGGTGCGCACGACGACAGCGCGACGCACGTCGCCCTTCTTCACGCGACCGCGCGGGATGGCTTCCTTGACCGAGACGACGATGATGTCGCCAACGGACGCATATTTGCGCTTGGAACCACCCAGAACCTTGATGCACTGAACACGGCGAGCGCCGCTGTTGTCAGCCACATCCAGATTGGTCTGCATCTGGATCATTTGGTTTCTCCCGACCTGTGGGGGGCGTCATTGCCTTATCCCCAGGGTTTCGCTCAAACCGAAAGGTTCGTTTGGCTTACGCCTCCAGAACCTCCCAGCGTTTCGTTTTGGATCGCGGTGCACATTCGATGATGCGGACCGTGTCACCCACCTTGTAGGCGTTCTTCTCATCGTGAGCCCGGTACTTCTTGGACTTACGGATGGTTTTTTGCAGAACCGGGTGCTTGAAACGGCGCTCGACCGAAACGGTGACGGTTTGCTCATTCGCGTCGGAGGTCACGACGCCTTGCAGGATACGCTTTGGCAT
>JABDJO010000037.1 GCA_013002465.1 Silicimonas sp.
GCTGGCGGACTCTTCATTGAAATCATATTGAGGTTTAGTGCGTCGCTGCATTTAGGTCGTGCCGACGTCACCGAATCTCTTTGAAGCCGACATTCACGCAAACTGCAGCATTGGTCAAAGTGGGCTCGTCCCGGTCATCCGACACTTTTTGTCGGACATTTTCGGCCGTGTAACGGCCTCTGAGGTCAGCCCTCAGGGACGGGCAGGCACTGTCGCGGCGGGGCTGGTGCCGCTTGTTCCGCTTTCCGGTGCAACGCAACCCATGTCTTACTTGGGCTCTGCGCCACCTACGTCGCTCTCACCTTTTCGGATGGACGCTGCACTCAACGGTCCTTAGCGTCGCCACCATGGAGCAAACCCTGCACGACAGCCGCTATTCCTGGATACGCCTGGCTATCAGCCTGGGCCTGTCGATCGTGGGCAGTATCGGGATGTGGGCCGCCATCGTGGTTCTGCCGGCCATGCAGGATGACTTCGGTGTCACACGTGCGGCGGCTTCGCTGCCCTACACTGTCACCATGGTGGGTTTCGCGGTCGGGAATTTCCTGCTGGGCCGCGCCGTCGACCGGTGGGGCATTGCGCCTGTGCTGGCGCTTTCGGCCATCTCGCTTGCCCTTGGCTTTGCTGGTGCGGCGCTCAGCCCTTCGGTTCCGGTCGTCACGGCGTTGCATCTTTTGACCGGTATCGGGGCGTCGGCAAGCTTTGCGCCCTTGATGGCGGATGTATCCCAATGGTTTCTGAAACGTCGTGGCATCGCCGTTGCGGTCGTGGCCAGTGGCAATTACCTGGCGGGCACTGTCTGGCCGCCCTTGATCGCTGTGATCATGGTCGATCATGGGTGGCGCGGCGCGTACCTGGCACTTGCCGTGCTGGTCATTGTCGTCGTTCTGCCCGGATCCCTTCTGCTGCAACGCCGGATCGACGCGGTCTCCACAGCGCGCGCTACGTCCGAGGCCTCGGCAAAGGCGCAGGCCGTCAGCCTGTCTCCCAGGTCCTTGCAGATCCTTCTGGCGATTGCCGGAATCGGGTGCTGTGTCGCCATGTCGATGCCACAGGTCCATATCGTGGCCCTTTGCATTGACCGGGGCTTTGGCACCCAGGCCGGGGCCGAGATGCTAAGTCTGATGTTGGCGGGCGGCGTCGTCTCGCGCCTGTTTTTCGGTGCCTTTGCGGACCGGTTCGGAGGGCTTCGCACACTCTTCATAGGCGGCACGTTGCAAATGATCACGCTGTGCCTGTTCCTGATCGACGGCGGCCCAGCCTCGCTTTACGCGATTTCGCTGATCTTCGGCCTGAGCCAAGGTGGAATCGTGCCCAGCTATGCCATCATCGTGCGCGAATTCATGCCCCCGCGCGAAGCGGGCAATCGCGTCGGGTTCGTCATCGGTTCGACCATTGTCGGCATGGCCATCGGTGGCTGGTTGTCAGGCTGGCTTTATGACCTTAGCGGCAGCTATGACCTGGCCATCTGGAACGGCGTTGCCTGGAACGCGATGAATGTGGGTATTGTGCTGATGTTGCTAGTGCGCATGGGTCCGGCTGCTGCCCGGCGTGTCCCCGCCTGAGGCCTACAGATTGCGTGCCCCGAACGTGTCGCAGGCCTGCATGTCCCCAGTTTCATACCCACGCACAAACCACCGCTGACGTTGCTCGGACGTGCCATGGGTAAAGGTGTGAGGCTGCGGCACCCGACCGGCGTTCCTTTGCAAGGTGTCATCGCCGATCTGCTTGGCCGCGTTCATCGCCTCGGCAATGTCGCCCCGTTCAAGAGTGCCGAATTTCTCATCGGCCGCCCGCGCCCAGATACCGGAATAACAGTCGGCCTGAAGCTCGATGCGTACCGAAATGGCATTTGATTCCGCCTGGCTTACCTGACTTCTGATCTTGTTGGCTTCGCCCAGGATCCCAACTTCGTTCTGCACGTGATGGGCGACCTCATGCGCCACAACATAGGCGGCAGCGAAATCGCCCCCTGCCCCCATGCGCTGTTGCATGGTGGTAAAAAAGCCGGTGTCGAGGTAAACCTTCCGGTCGGCCGGGCAATAAAACGGGCCCGTTGCCCCCGATGCGCCACCACAGGGCGATTGCGTCACACCTTTGTAAAGCACAAGGGTCGCTGGGCGATACCGGGCCCCAACCTGACGCGGGAACACCTCTGCCCAGACCTCTTCGGTGTCGGCCAGGGTCACCGAAACAAACTCGCCCGCCTTGGTGTCCGCCTCAGTCAGTTCCACGCTGCCCTGCTGGACCGAGCCACCACCACCGTCCTGCAACAAAGGTGTGACGTCAATTCCCAGGAAATAGCCAAGGCCCAATATGACCAGCACGCCGACAAGCCCGATGCCACCGCCGCTACGAACCGAAGACCGTCTGCGATCTTCGATGTTCCGGCTTCCTCTGCGCCCACGCCACTTCATGCCAATCTCCGTAAATCAACAGACCTCAAGTTTGCCCCGCGAAGGTCTTGACGGCAATGGCTCAGTCTGGCCTTACGTCGCGAATGTTGAGACGGCTTTATGACTGGACCCTGTCGCTGGCAGACCATCCCCGCGCCCTTTGGGCCCTGGCTGTGGTGTCCTTTGTCGAAAGCTCGTTTTTTCCCATTCCCCCTGACGTTCTGATGATTCCGATGATCATCGCACGGCCTTCGCGCGCCTGGCTGATCGCCTTGGTGGCCATGATTGCCTCGGTCCTTGGCGGGCTTTTCGGGTATTTTATCGGCGCCGTTCTTTTCGACACTCTCGGACAAGCCATTTTTGATTTTTACGGCAAGAGCGATGCCGTCGACAGCTTCAACCAAAGGTTCAACGATTATGGTGCCTGGGCCGTACTTGTCGCAGGTGTCACGCCGTTTCCCTATAAAGTCATCACGATCATGTCAGGCTGGACGGGCCTGTCCTTGCCGATCTTTATCCTGTCTTCCATTATTGCGCGTAGCCTGAGATTTTTCATCCTGGCCGCGCTTTTGTGGAAATTCGGAGCACCAATCCGGGGCTTTATCGAAAAATACCTTGGGCTTTTATTCACGGTCTTCATTGTGCTCTTGTTCGGTGGATTCTATCTGGTGAGGTATATGTGACACGTCGAAATCTGATGCTCCTGGCCGCCGGAGGCTCGCTTGCTCTGCTCCTCGGCGCCTTTGCGTTCCAACTTCTTGGCTATGCCCCCTGCAAACTCTGCCTGTGGCAACGCTGGCCCCATGGCGCGGCGATTGCCGTCGGTGCCCTGGTGTTCGTGACTGCGCCGATTGCCCTTCTCGGCCTTGCCGGAGCGCTTTCGACCCTGATCACAGCCGGCATCGGCGGATACCACACAGGGGTCGAACGGGGCTGGTGGGAAGGGCCTTCGACCTGTACCGGCGCTGGCGACGGACTTGCCGGCATGTCGGGCGCAGATCTTCTGTCCCTGGACGCGCCGAACGACATCGTCATGTGCGATGAAGTCGCCTGGGCCTTCGCCGGACTTTCGATGGCGACATGGAACATGTTGATTTCACTGGTCCTGGCCGCGATCTGGATCAAGGCCGTTCGAACACCGGCCTGAAATCCATACACTGCGCCCGATCAACCCTAGTGAAGTGTGAACTCACCCGTCACATTGCGCCATTCACCCGGGGCCAGTTCCTTGCGATGGACAAACCGAACCGAGTGCAACGGCCCCTCGATCTCGTCCTGCCAGTATTCGATGAACTTGAACAATCTCGGGTGGTCCGGCGCCACATCGTAATCCTGCCAGACAAAACTGTTCAGCACATGGGCATAGTCGGGCATGTGATAGAAAAACTCGGCCGTGGTCAGCCCGTATCCCTTCAGCAGAAGCTCGGTTTCCTTGGTACTCATCGCGCAACTCTTTCTGCCCCGCCAGCCAAGTGAGCCACAGGTTTCGTTACTTTTCAATGAAAACAGTATATTGGCACTCCTGCGCCCCGGCTGCCAATCGTTGCGCAAGTCAGCCATTGCACCCAAACCTTGGGGTCTGATAGACTGCGACCAACGAAATATAGCGGGTCAAAACAAGAGCGAGCAGTCACGTGAGCGACACGCCAGAACCACCTGAAAACATAGACGATATGCCGCCTGAACCCCCAAAGTACGAAGGGCCAAGCGTTTCGATCGCCGACGAGATGCGCACGTCCTATCTGGACTATGCGATGTCGGTCATCGTCAGCCGCGCGATCCCCGATCTTAGGGACGGATTGAAGCCGGTTCACCGGCGCATCCTTTATGCGATGCACGAAAGCGGCAATACCCACGACAAATCCTATCGCAAATCGGCCCGGGCCGTTGGCGATACCATGGGGAAATACCACCCGCATGGCGATGGCGCGATCTATGACGCGCTTGTGCGCATGGCGCAGCCGTTTTCGATGTCGCTGCCCTTACTGGATGGTCAGGGCAACTTCGGTTCCATGGACGGCGATAATCCGGCGGCCATGCGCTATACCGAAGTGCGTATGGACAAGCCTGCGGCTTTCCTTCTGGCCGACATCGACAAGGATACGGTCGACTTCACCGACAATTACGACGGCAAGGACCAGGAACCGACGGTCCTGCCGGCACGCTTTCCGAACATGCTGGTCAACGGGGCTGGCGGTATTGCCGTTGGCATGGCGACGAACATTCCACCCCACAACCTGGGCGAGGTCGTGGATGCCACATTGGCACTGATCGAGGATCCGGACCTTTCCACCGAGCGATTGATCGAAATCGTGCCTGCGCCCGACTTTCCTACTGGCGGTGTCATCCTGGGCCGCTCGGGCGCGCGGAAAGCCTATCTGGAGGGCCGAGGCAGCGTCATAATCCGCGCCAAGACCCGGATCGAGGAAATCCGCAAGGACCGGTATGCGATCATCCTCGACGAGATCCCCTATCAGGTGAACAAGGCCACGATGATCGAAAAGATCGCCGATCTGGTGCGGGAAAAGAAACTGGAAGGCATATCAAGCGTTCAGGACGAATCCGACCGTGTTGGCGTGCGCGTGGTGATCGAATTGAAAAGGGACGCCACCCCCGATGTGGTACTTAACCAGCTTTATCGGTTCACGCCAATGCAGACGTCATTCGGCTGCAACATGCTGGCCTTGAACGGCGGTCGGCCTGAACAATTGATGTTGCGGGATTTTCTAACTTATTTCATAGACTTCCGCGAAGAAGTTGTGGCGCGACGCACGGCCTTTGAACTTCGCAAGGCCCGTGAGCGAAGCCACGTGTTGTGTGGTCTTGCCGTGGCTGTGTCAAACGTTGACGAAGTGGTCGCAACCATCCGTTCCTCGGCCGATGCAGCCGAAGCGCGTGAAAAGCTGATGACGCGCGCCTGGCCGGCTGCGGATATCGCCGATTACATCCGTCTGATCGACGATCCGACGCACACGATGAACGCCGATGGCACCTATAACCTAAGTGAAACCCAAGCTCGTGCGATCCTTGATCTGCGCCTGCAACGCCTCACCCAGATCGGGGTGAAAGAGGTTACCGACGAACTTGAAGAACTTGCCGCAAAGATCAAGGATTACTTGGAAATTCTCTCATCGCGCGAGAGGATCATGGAAATCATCGCGGCCGAGTTGAAGGAGGTAAAAGATCAGTTCGCCGTCCCCCGCCGCTCGGAAATTGTCGATTGGTCCGGCGACATGGAAGACGAAGACCTGATCGAACGCGAAGACATGGTCGTCACCGTGACCGAGGGTGGCTATATCAAGCGCACCGCCCTCGCCGATTTCCGTTCCCAGAAACGCGGCGGCAAGGGCCTCTCGGGCGGTGCATTGAAGGAAGACGACGTTGTGACCACGCTGTTCGTGGCCAACACCCACACTCAACTTCTGTTCTTCACCACCGATGGCATGGCCTACAAGCTGAAGACCTGGCGCTTGCCATTGGGTGGGCGCACGTCGCGTGGCAAGGCCATCGTCAATATCCTGCCCATTCCTACCGGAGTTTCGATTGCGGCGATCATGCCGGTGGACCGGGACGAAGACGAATGGGATCAGTTGCAAATATTCTTTGCCACCACCCAGGGCGATGTTCGTCGCAACGCCCTGTCGGATTTTACAAACGTGAAATCAAACGGCAAAATCGCGATGAAGTTGCCGGATGAAGTTCATCTTGTAAACGCCCGTATTTGCACGGAAGATGATGACATAATGCTTGTGACGGCCCTTGGGCGTGCGATCCGGTTCCCGACCACCGCCGTTCGGGTTTTCAAGGGTCGTGATTCAACGGGCGTTCGCGGGATCAAGCTGGCCAAGGGCGATGTCGTGGTGTCGATGGCCGTGATCCGCCATTTCGAGGCCGCCCCGTCCGAACGGGCCGCCTATCTGAAACAGCGCCGCCTGATGGCGGGGGCCGTCGATGACGAGCAGGAAGCGGATGACGACGAAGAAGTGGTGGCCGAGGGACAGTTGTCCCCCGAGCGCTATGCCGAAATGTCGGCGTGCGAAGACCTGATCCTGACAATTACGACCGGCGGGGCCGGAAAGCTTTCATCCAGCCATGACTATCCGGTGCGCGGACGCGGCGGCCAGGGCGTGATGGCGATGGACAAGGCGATGCGTGGCGGTCCCCTGGTGGCGTCTTTCCCTGTCGATCCTGCAGATCAGATCATGCTTGCGACTTCGACCGGACAATCCATCCGGGTGCCGGTCGACGGGATCTCGTTCCGCTCGAGGTCTGCAGGCGGGGTCAAGGTGTTCAACACCTCGAAAGGTGAAGAGGTCGTGTCGGTTGCCTGGATCGCGGAACAGGACGAAGAAGACGTGATTGATCCTGGATCAGACTCCCCAGAACCACCTGCCGAATCCTGATCCAATTTCGGCAGTGACGCAGTGAATCCGGTTAAAGACCGGGCCACTGCGCCTGCGCATTTCACATGATCGGCCGTCGCCAAGACTTGGGATCTCAATGGATTCCAGGACTTGCATGGTTAACGGTAAACGCCACCAAAGCCACGTTAACCAATTAATAATATTAACCTTTTTTTAACGGTCGTAGTTTGGCACAAGAGTTGTGCGGATGGGGCGAGATGTGGGAGAGCACTGATGAGAGCGCTTATTGTTGCAGTATTACTGAGTTTTACGGGTCCGGCGCTTGCACAAAGCTCTTTAGGCATCACCGGCGCCGCCTTGTCCATCGGCATGACCGAGGACGAGGCGGCCCAATCCAGGGTGGACGGGACGGCGACCGTCGATGTGGCAATCACAGACGTGCATGGGTTTCAGGGTGATCTGAGGTTTGCCGATACGGTGAGTGGCGGTATCGGATCCGTGGGCGCGCATGTTTACATGGCCCCGCGCCCGGGGCAGAAGTACGGACTTTTCGCGCATCTCAGCGATATCGACGGTCGCGCCATGACCTGGGGGGCGTTCGGGGCCGAGGGGCTGGTGTCTTTGTCACCCGCGACAGTGCTTGAAATCCAGGGCGGTGTAGGGGCGGCGGACGAAAGTGGGCTGGATTTCATCTTCGGCTCGATTGCCCTTGCCCATGACCTGTCTCCGGGACTTGAGATTTCCGCTGCGCTTGATCTGGCCGACTTCGACGAACCGGCCTTGCGTGCCACGTCCTATGAAGCCGGTCTGCGCGCCAGCTACAGCCCTGAGGGCGCGCCCTGGGGTGTCTATGCCAGCGTCACCCAAACCGGACTGACCGGGCGCGACGGTGCGTCGAGTGAAACCCGGATTGGACTGGGCGTGACGCTAAGCCTTGGTACCGCCGGTGGAACTGACCCGCACACGCGACATTTCCGGTCCATTGATCCGGTCGCCCCCATTCTGCGCCGTGGGCTTTGGTAAGGCGCTCTAAGGCCTCTGCCAATGCGACGCCCCCCCCTGCGGGGCGTCGCCATAGTTTTGACAAATACCTGTGAAAAAGAAGCACTGTTTCCGTCAGAGAAACGCCCACCTTACCCTGTCTTAAGGGGGAAACGCCCGACGGATTGGCTCGGGCCATGTGGTGTCAGTTGACCGGGTGGGTTGCCCGAATTGAAACAAGGAACACAAGATGCGGGACAACCCACATCACTCCTTTGCTGCTTCGCAAATTACCCGAATTCTCATTCTGTCGTATTTCGTGGCCCTTGCCCTTGGATTGATCCGGGGGGCCGAGCTTCAGCGCCTGACGAGCCCATTCCTGAGCGCCCCATGGGCGACCTACGCCATAAGCGGGATCGTTCTGACGCTGACCGCCTTGGTGCTTGTCGGCATCCTGCGACGCCCCGCCGCCCTTATTCTGGCGCTGACCCTGTTCTGGGCCAGTTACATGACCATGTATGCCACCGGCGATATTGCGGGGTTCTGGCGCGACCTGGCGTTGATCGGCGGTCTGCTGATTTCAGCCGGGGTCGGTCAGGGTTGGTCGGTCAGGGACAGAGCGACCAGCGCGCCTGAACCGGACTATGAGTTGAATATCGCGTCAGAACGGGGGCCCGAACCCGGACCTGACACTGTACAGGTTCCGCTACGTCGGGTGACCATTACCCGCCTTCGCGAAGACCTTGATATGGCCCGCGAAGGCTGAACTCTTTTCAAACGCTGCTCCGGGGGCTACATCGCCCCCATGAGCAACACCCTGAACATCATCGGCGGCGGCCTTGCCGGATCGGAAGCAGCCTGGCAGGCGGCAGAACGCGGTCTCAAGGTGGTGCTGCACGAAATGCGCCCCAATGTCGAAACCTTTGCCCATAAATCGGGGCAACTGGCGGAAATGGTGTGCTCGAACTCGTTTCGCTCGGATGACGACGAACAGAACGCCGTCGGTCTTCTGCATTGGGAAATGCGCGCGGCCGGCGGACTTGTGATGGAAATGGGGGATCGGCACAGGCTGCCCGCCGGTGGCGCTCTGGCTGTCGACCGCGAGGCCTTCGCCGCTGGCGTGACAGACCGGCTGACCGCCCACCCCAATGTGACAGTGACAACCGGTGAAATCACCGAGTTGCCCGACACCGGGCATTGGATCATCGCCACGGGGCCTTTGACGTCCGGCGCCCTGGCCGAGGCCATTCGGCGCGAGACCGGCGAAGACAGCCTTGCCTTTTTCGATGCCATCGCCCCCATTGTCTATGCCGATACCGTGGACATGTCGCTTGCCTGGGCCCAGTCGCGCTATGACAAGGGCGACACCGAAGAGGAACAAAAGGCCTATATCAACTGCCCGATGACCAAGCTTCAATACGAGGCATTCATCGACGCCTTGCTGGAGGCCGACAAGACCGAATTTCACGACGGCGAAACGGCCAAATACTTCGATGGTTGCCTGCCGATCGAGGTCATGGCCGAACGTGGCCGTGAAACCCTGCGCCATGGCCCGATGAAGCCCGTCGGCCTGACAAATCCCCATGCGCCGACCGAAAAGGCACACGCCATCGTGCAACTGCGCCGGGACAACAAGCTGGGCACGCTTTTGAACATCGTCGGCTTTCAGACAAAGATGAAGTACGGCGCGCAAACGGATGTCTTTCGCATGATCCCCGGGTTGCAGAACGCCAAGTTCGCCCGGCTCGGGGGCATTCACCGCAACACCTTCCTGAACGCTCCCCGGCTTCTGGATGCCGACCTGCGGCTGAAAAGCGCGCCCCACATCCGATTTGCCGGCCAGATCACTGGGGTCGAGGGCTATGTGGAAAGTGCTGCCATGGGGCTATTGGCAGGCCGTCTGGCGGTGGCGGAACTGACCGGGACCACCCTGCCGCCCGTGCCGCAAACAACCGCCATGGGCGCGCTGATCCATCACATCACCGGTGGTGCCGAAGCAAAGACCTTTCAGCCCATGAACGTGAACTTCGGGTTGTTCCCGCCAGTTGATGCCAAGGGCGGGCGCCGAGGCCGTCGCGACCGCTACAAGGCCTATACCGACCGCGCCAAGACCGACTGGACCAATTGGGTGTCGGAAGCGGGGATCGGCAACACCGCCTGACCCTTCATCTTGCCAAAATATGCACTCATGCACCGCTGGCCAAGCCTGCAACCTTGGGTTAGCGTCCGGCCCCATGTCAGATGATCCAAAAGACGGCCTCTGGACCGCACGCAGCCTTGAAGACACCCAAAAGCTCTATGCCGACTGGGCCGGAGACTATGACGCCGATGTTGCGAAATGGGGTTATGCCACCCCGGCCCGCGTTGCCATGGCGCTTCGGATTGCGGGGGCCAATGCCGACAAGCCCGTGCTGGACTATGGCTGCGGTACAGGGTTATCGGGCATGGCCCTGTCCGCCGTTGGTTTCGATGTCGTCGATGGCACGGATATTTCACCCGAAATGCTGACCCGGGCCGAGGCGCGGGGCACCTATCGGCAGGTCTGGCTCGGCCAACCCGGCACCCTTGGCCACATCAAGCCCGGCGATTATCCCCTGATCGTGGCCACCGGCGTTGTCAGCCTGGGCGCAGCACCCCCCAAAACGCTCGACATGCTGGTCACAGCCATGGCGCCCGGCAATCTTCTGGCATTTTCCTACAACGATGCGACGCTCGCCGACCGCCGCTATACCGACAAGCTTGACGTGATCTGTCTTGCGCCCGACATGGACCTTGTCTTCGAGGAACATGGCCCGCACCTGCCTGCAAAGGGCATCGAATCCACGGTCTATGTCCTGAAAAAGACGTGAGAACCCGCTTCGCGCCCTCGCCCACCGGGCCCTTGCATCTGGGCCACGCCTATTCCGCCATCCTGGCCCACGACATGGCCCGCGCCCACCGGGGCGAATTTCTTGTCCGGATCGAAGATATCGACACCACCCGGTCGCGCCCGGAGTGGGAAAACCTGATCTATGAAGACCTGAACTGGCTGGGGCTGTCCTGGGATGGCCCGGTGCTGCGGCAGTCCGAGCGCCAACAAGCCTATCGCGATACGCTGCAATGGCTCTGGGACCGCAATCTGGTGTTCGCCTGCACCTGCAGCCGCCGCGACGTGATCGAAGCGGCCACGGCGCCGAACGAAGGCACACCGCCCCAGGGTCCCGACGGCGTGATATATCCCGGAACCTGCCGGGCGCGAACGTCGGATGGGGGCAAGATCCCCATGCCCGAGGACGCGGCCCTTCGCCTCTCGATGTCCCAGACGGGTGTCGCGCTGCGCGATCACGGTATTCTTGACTTCGAAGAACTCGATACCCTAGGCAATTTGCCGACCCGCATCCGGTTCACAACCGATGAAGTGTCCCGCGAAATCGGAGACGTGGTCCTTGCCCGCCGCGACATGGGCACCTCGTACCATCTTTCGGTTGTCCTTGACGACGCACACCAGGGCATCACCCACGTGATCCGGGGTGAAGACCTGTTCGAAGCCACCAGGATCCACGTGCTTCTTCAACACCTTCTCGGCCTCAAGACGCCGGTCTATCATCATCACCGGCTGATCCGCGACGACCAGGGCAAGCGCCTTGCCAAACGCGACGACGCCCGCGCCATCCGCACTCATCGCGAAGACGGCGCAAGCCCGGACGACATCCGGCGCATGGTCGGTCTTTGACCTGTTTCTTTCTTGAATAGTTTGAGGGTGTTGGGGGCATAGCCCCCTGCCCTGATCAACGCGTGGTGAAAGCCTGTTCGGGCTTCATCAACTCGACCTCGGCGCCTTGTCTGACCGCCGTGTAAAAGCAACTCCTCCGGTCCGTGTGACAGGCCGGTCCTTCTTGGCGTACCACCAACAGCAGGCAGTCGCGATCACAATCCACGCGGAAATCGACCAGGGTCTGGGTATGGCCCGACGTCTCGCCCTTGACCCAGAACGCGGACCGGGAGCGCGACCAATAAGTCACGCGTTTGGTGGCCAGGGTGCGCATCACGGCCTGGGCATTCATCCAGGCCATCATCAGAACGTCACCACTGGTTTCATCCTGGGCAATGGCCGGGATCAGGCCCTGTTCGTTGTACTTCAAGCTTGCAGGATCAAAGGCCATGGGCCAATCCTTTCAATTCGATGGCAGTGCGCCTAGATGTAGGGGCCAGCGACAGGAAAACGCAATGGCAGAAACCGATCTGATCAAGCTCTATTCGGGGCGTATTCTGGAACTGGCCGGGGATATTCCCCTGACCGACCGTCTTGACGCCCCCGACGCCACGGTGCGGAAGCGGTCACCGCTGTGCGGGTCGACCGTGACGGTGGATGTCAGTGTGACAGACGGCCGCGTGTCGGCCTTTGGTCAGGACGTAAAGGCCTGCGCCCTTGGTCAGGCGGCGGCCTCGGTTCTGGGTGGTGTCGTCATTGGGCGAAGCCGTCAAGAACTTGAAACCGCTCGGGATCAGTTGCGTGACATGTTGATTGATAACGGCGCAATCCCCGATGCGCCCTTTGAAGGCTACAAGGTTCTTGAACCGGCGCGGGATTTCAGGAACCGCCATGCTTCGATCCAGTTGGCAATCGAGGCCACAGTTGAAGCCGTGGCCGAAGCTGAGGAGCGTTCAGCCTGCGCCTGACATTCTGACAAAAAAACCGCCGCGCATCCAAAAGGATGGCGGCGGGAAGTGGCGTATCTGGCAGGGGGCCGGTCATGGGTTCGGGACGGAACCCAGCCTTGAGGGACAGTCAACGCATCGAATTTGGGACAGGATGCGAAACCGGCCGTCCAGACCGCAGGCAGTATGAATCCTAGAAAAATCCCGGCAACGAGAGACCGCCAAAAGCAATCACGACAAGGGCGGCGACACCGGCGAAATCACGCGGAAGCGTGGCGGCGTTGCGGGTAAATGTGTCTTTCAGCTCGTTCATCTCAAAAAGGTTCCTTCTGGCGGGATCAGGCAGCGGGCGGGCTGCGGTGTTGCCAGATTGTTCTCAAATTTGAGGCGATCTGTAAAGAACTTTTTAGGAACATTCGTGAACAAAATGGCAGCACCTCGGCTAACCCACGGAAATCATTGAGATAGCCTTGTCCTGCTCCATCAGCCATAAAAGTACCCGCACGGCACGGCCTCGGTCCGATGTCAAATCCGGGTCGTCAGCGATCAGTTTGCGCGCATCGGCATTGGCCGTGGCCAGAAGTGCCCCCTGTCGTTCAAGGTCGGCGATCCGAAACCTTGGCAGCCCAGATTGCGCTGTTCCCAAAACATCGCCTGCGCCGCGCATGGCAAGATCCTCTTCGGCGATCCGGAACCCGTCTTCGGTTTCGCGCAGGATTTCCAGGCGCCGGCGGGCGGATTCCGAAAGGGGTGTCTGATACAGCAGAAGACAGGTCGAACTTGTGGCCCCACGCCCGACCCGGCCCCGCAGTTGATGAAGCTGCGCCAGGCCAAAGCTTTCGGCGCCCTCGATCACCATGATCGAGGCATTGGGAACATCGACGCCGACCTCGATCACTGTCGTGGCCACCAGCACCTTGGTTTTTCCAGTAACGAAATCCGCCATGGCGGCGTCCTTTTCGCGGGGCGGCATCTGGCCATGGACCAATCCGACCACCCCCTCGCCAAGAATGGCACGCAGACGCTTGAACCTTTCTTCGGCGGCGGTTTGCTCAAGAACCTCGCTTTCATCGACCAAGGGGCACACCCAATAGGCCTGGCGCCCCTCTTTGATGGCTGTTTTCAGGTGCGCGACCACTTCGTCCATCCGCCCCGACGAAACAAGGGCCGTGGTCACAGGCGTGCGCCCGGGCGGTTTTTCGTCCAATACCGAAAGGTCCATGTCGCCGTAGTGCGCCAGGCTCAATGAGCGCGGGATCGGCGTGGCAGTCATCACCAGCACGTCCACGGCCTGGCCCTTTTGACCAAGCTCCATCCTTTGGGTCACGCCAAATCTGTGCTGCTCGTCGACAACGGCAAGGCGAAGATCCTGAAATTCAACGTCTTTCTGAAACACCGCATGGGTGCCCACCAGGATCTGGATGTCGCCGTTCCGCAACGCCTCCAATTTGGCACGCCGTTCAGACCCCTTGTCGCGCCCGGTCAGAATTTCAAGGACGACCCCGGCGGATTCGGCCAAAGGGCGAAGCCCGGCCAGATGCTGGCGCGCCAGGATTTCGGTCGGCGCCATCATCACCCCCTGCCCGCCCGCTTCGACAGCCACCAACAGCGACATCAGGGCCACCAGTGTTTTTCCTGAACCCACATCGCCCTGCAAAAGCCGGGTCATGCGCTGTTGTGTGCCCATATCCTCCGCAATTTCGCGGATGGTCCGCTCCTGGGCGTCAGTGGGTTGATATGGCAGGGCTTCCAGAACCTTGCGTTGCAACTGGCCGGTGGCTTGCGACGCGCGCCCCTTTCGATGGCGTGTCCGCGACCGTGCCAGGGCAAGTGTCACCTGGTGGGCGAACAATTCGTCATATGCCAGCCGTTTGCGTGCAGGCGCCGTCATTACCAGATCGGCGGATCCTTCCGGGGTATGGGCCGCGCTGATGGCTGTTTTCCAATCGGGCCAACCTTCGCGTTCTACAAGGCTTGGGTCGGTCCATTCTTCCAAGTCAGGTGCCCGGGCAACCGACGCAGCCGCCGCCTTGGTCATGGTTTTCAGGGTCACGCCCTGGGTCAGAGGATAAACCGGTTCGAAACTTGGCAGATCACCCGCCTCGTCTGGTGCAAGGATGTGGTCGGGATGCGGCATCTGGGCGACGCCATCGAAGACCTCGGCCTTGCCGGATACGACCCGCTTTGCACCTTCGGGCAACTGACGTTGCAACCAATCGGCGCGGGCGTGAAAAAACACGAGCGAAAACGAGGTTTCAGCATCCGAAACGTCGATCCGGGTCGGACGCCCCTTGGCGCGCGGGGGATGATGACGTTCGACAGTCACCTCGGTGGTTACGGTCGCGGGAAGTGTCACACCCTTGATCGTGGGCCGAAAGCGCCGGTCGATCCCGCTGGTCGGCAGAGTGAACAACAGATCGCGCGGAGCTTCGATGTGAAGGTGACCAAGGGCTTTGGCGGTCTTTTCCCCGACTCCGGGCAACGTCTCAAGCGAGGCAAAAAGCGGGAAAAGTACCTCGGGCCGTCCGCTCATGCGTCACCAATAAACGCCAGCCAACCGTCTTCGTCCAGGATTTCGATCCCAAGATCGGCAGCCTTTTTCGCCTTCGAGCCGGCCCCGGGACCCGCAACCACCAGATCGGTCTTGGCCGAGACCGAGCCCGAGACCTTGGCCCCAAGCGCTTCGGCCCGGGCTTTTGCTTCGGCGCGGGTCATTTTCTCAAGCGTTCCGGTGAAGACCACCGTTTTTCCCGCAACGGGGCTGTCCGACGCCCGATCCTCGGGTGGCACAATGGTCAGATGCTGAACGAGGCGATCGATCGAGGCGCGTTCGTGATCCTGCGCCAGCGCCGTCACCAGGGATTGCGTCAGTGTCTGGCCGACCCCGTCAATGGAAAGGAATTCGCCCCAGGCGGGGCTTTGCGCCAATGCGTCGCGCGTCGCCCCACCGGTCGCGGGTTCCGAAGCCGCGCGGTCGGCGGTGCCGGCAAGTGTGTCCCAATCGGTGAAATGCCGCGCCAGGTCCTTTGCCGCGGCTTCGCCAAGGTGCCGTATCCCAAGACCGAACAACAGGCGATGGAAATCAATCGTGCGCTTTTCGTCAATCGCGTCAAACAGGTTCTCGGCCGACTTTTCCCCCCAGCCTTCGCGATTTTGCAACTGCTGTAGTCCCGCGCCAAAGCGGTCACGCAGCGTGAAGATATCGGCCGGTTCCTTTATCCAGCCATCCGCAAAGAACTGTTCGACTTGCTTCGCCCCAAGGCCTTCAATGTCAAATGCAGCGCGCGAGACGAAATGTTTCATCTTTTCAACGGCCTGCGCCGGGCAAATCAGGCCTCCGGTACAACGTCGCACCGCGTCGCCCTCTTCGCGGATCGCATCCGACTGGCATTCGGGGCAAACGGTCGGAAACTCATACGGCACGGCGTCTTCGGGGCGCTTCGACAGGTCGACATCCGCCACCTTCGGAATGACGTCCCCGGCGCGATAGACCTGAACCCAGTCGCCTTCGCGGATGTCCTTGCCATCGCGGATCGGTTGGCCATTGGCATCACGCCCGGCGATGTAATCCTCGTTATGAAGCGTCGCGTTCGAGACAACGACGCCACCCACGGTCACCGGCTGCAGGCGCGCCACAGGAGACAGGGCTCCGGTGCGCCCCACCTGGATGTCGATCTTCTCAATCCGGGTCCAGACAAGTTCGGCGGGAAACTTGTGAGCGATGGCCCAACGAGGCGTGGTCGAGCGGAATCCAAGCCGCCCCTGAAGCCCAAGGTCATTCACCTTGTAAACCACGCCGTCGATGTCATAGCCAAGGGTCGCTCTTTGAGCCTCGATCGCGCGATAATGGGCAATCATGGCATTTGGGCCGTCGCAGAGTGCGGTCAGAGGGTTGGTCGGAAACCCAAGGGCGTCAAGCCGGTCAATCGCGCCCTTCTGTGTATCGGCCAGCGGGGCGCTGATACTGCCCCAGGCATAGGCAAAAAAGCGCAATGGACGTGCGGCGGTGATTTTGGCATCCAACTGGCGCAAGGACCCGGCGGCGGCGTTTCTGGGATTGGCAAAGGTCTTGCCATCGTTTTCGGCCTGCCGAATGTTCAGCGCCTCGAAATCGGCATGGCTCATATAAACCTCGCCGCGCACTTCCAGAAGGTCCGGCGCATCGCTGAGTGTGTCGGGGATATCGGTAATCGTGCGCGCGTTGGCAGTGACGTTTTCACCGGTTGTGCCATCGCCTCGGGTCGCGGCATGAACGAGATGGCCGTTTTCATACCTTAACGCCAAGGACAGCCCGTCGATCTTGGGTTCGGCGGTATAAGTCAGCTTGGCATCTGCTTTAAGGCCAAGGTATTTGCGGATCGACTTGTCGAATTCGCCCACGTCTTCGTCGTCAAAGGCGTTGCCCAAGGACAGCATGGGCACCGAATGGCGGATTTTCTGAAACCCCTCGGATGGCGCCGCGCCAACCTGATCCGATGGTGAATCCGTGCGCTTCAGGTCAGGAAACCGCGCTTCGATCTCTGCGTTCAGACGCTTGAGTGCATCATACTCGGCATCCGACAGATCCGGCGCATCGCTTTGGTAATAGGCTGCGTTTGCCCGACGCAGGATTTCACCCAGACGTTTCAGTTCCTCCGCAGCCACTTTCGGGCTTAGCGATTGAACATCTTGCATGGCGTCGATCCTCGAACATCAGGTGATCCATGGATAGGACCGGTCCCAACCACAGTCCAGCCCCGCAGGGGGGTGGACTGATCGTATCTTGGTGCTCAAATCGGTCAAAATGTGAAAGCCGCCCTCGATTGCGCGAGCGGCGGCTTTCCAGTGAGGAGAAGGTTGGAGTGCCTGTATTACGCCGAAGCGCGCACAGGTTCGGGGGGCATTTCCAGGGGTTCAGGATCACGCAAGACGTACCCCCTTCCCCATACGGTTTCGATATAGTTGTCACCGCTCGTGGCGACCGAGAGCTTTTTCCTCAACTTGCAGATGAAGACGTCTATGATCTTCAACTCCGGCTCGTCCATGCCGCCATAAAGATGGTTCAGAAACATCTCTTTTGTCAGCGTGGTGCCCTTTCGAAGCGAAAGAAGCTCAAGCATCTGGTATTCCTTGCCCGTCAGATGCACGGCCTTGCCGTCAACTTCGACCGTTTTTGCATCCAGGTTGACCGACACCTTGCCTGTTTGAATTACCGATTGCGCGTGTCCCTTCGAGCGCCGGATAATCGCGTGAATGCGCGCCACCAGTTCTTCGCGATGAAAGGGTTTGGTCAGATAATCGTCTGCACCGAATCCGAAACCCTTGATCTTGTTTTCTGTGTCATCAGAACCCGTGAGGATCAAAATCGGGGTTTCGACCCGCGCCAATCGCAATTGACGCAAGACCTCGTGACCATCCATGTCGGGGAGGTCCAGATCGAGAAGAATCAGGTCGTAGTCGTATAATTTGGCAAGATCGACCCCCTCTTCACCCATATCAGTTGCGTAAACATTCAAATTGGCATGGGTCAGCATCAACTCGATGCTACGAGACGTTGTCGGGTCATCTTCAACCAAGAGCACGCGCATATTACTTCTCCGCAGTCTTTCCTACTCATCACTTAATGCAGGTTATTGGTTAACTGCCGGTTACCATGCCAAACAAATAGCACCACACGCTATGGTTGTCTATAGCGCTGAATTGTTGTCGCTTTCAGGGCCACTTCGCCATGCTGCTCAACCGCAGCGTGCCAAGCGTTCAATTCCTCGTCGGACAATGAGTAGATTTCCAGCGCTTCCTCATGGGTTATCAGCCCCGCGGCGATGGCGCGCACGACGGCTGCCTTCCGGCTGGCCATCCAGCGACGGGTGTCTGCATCGGGCAAGTCGGCACGGGTCATAATAGTGCCGTCCGGCAGAGTGACCGCACGCGGTCCGTTGACTTTCTTCAGGTACATGGCATTTGCCGCAGATCAGGTCTCGTTCCTGGGGATACTGCCACCAAGGAGTTTAATCTTGGGTGAAGGTGGTGACTTGCGACGCGGCGCATTTTTCCTATATTCCAGCAATCTTTCTGAAAAGTGGTGACACTCATGGCGCTCGACGGGGCAAAAGACCTCAACTCGCTTGGATTTCCGAAGGCGCCGTCCGAAACGCGCGTCGTCGTTGCCATGTCCGGCGGCGTGGACAGTTCTGTGGTGGCCGCAGAACTGGCGCGCGAAGGCTATGATGTCGTCGGAGTGACCCTGCAGCTTTATGACCATGGTGCAGCCTTGGCCAAGAAGGGCGCCTGCTGCGCCGGCATCGATATTCACGACGCGCGCCGCGTGGCCGAAGAAATGAACTTTCCACACTATGTCCTGGACTATGAGAATATTTTCCGCGACGCCGTCATCGACGAGTTTGCCGACAGCTATCTGGCGGGCGCTACTCCTGTGCCCTGCATCCGCTGCAATGAAAGGGTGAAATTCAAGGATCTGCTGGAAACAGCGCGCGAACTTGACGCGGACTGCATGGCGACGGGCCATTACATTCAGCGCAAGGCCGGAGCAGTGGGACCCGAACTGCATATGGCGGCCGATCCAGCGCGCGACCAATCCTATTTCCTGTTTTCAACCACGCCCGAGCAATTGGCCTATCTCAGGTTTCCCCTTGGTCACCTGGTTTCAAAGGAAGAAACCAGGAAATTGGCAGAGGCGCACGGTCTTGGCGTTGCGGACAAACCCGATAGCCAGGACATCTGTTTCGTGCCGGGTGGAAACTATGCCGAAGTGATCGAAAAACTGCGCCCCGGCGCGGCTGAACCCGGGGATATCGTACATGTGGATGGCCGTGTGCTTGGCTCGCACCGGGGCGTTATTCATTACACGATCGGGCAGCGGCGCGGACTTGGGGTCGGTGGGCTGAAAGAACCGCTTTATGTCGTTAAACTTGACGTTGATGCGCGCCACGTGATTGTCGGACCCAAAGATCTTCTGGCCACGCATCAGGTTCCGGTCCGCGAAATCAACTGGCTTGGGGACACTCCCTTTGACAGCCGCGATGCCTGGGAGCTTTCAGTCAAGATCCGCTCGACCAAACCCCCTGTCGAGGCCCGTGTCCGCCCGCTTTCGCCGACCGAGGCCATGGTGGAACTCGTCGCACCCGAAGAAGGCGTGTCACCGGGCCAGGCCTGTGTTTTCTATGAAAGCGGTGGAACCAGGGTCTTTGGCGGCGGCTGGATCTGGCGCGGGGAATAGGACGCCCAACCTGGGAACCTAGAGTTGCTTCAAGACCGACCGTGCGGCGCGCAAGCCCGGAGGGTCGCCGCCCCGGCCCAGTTTATCCATCGTCTCGGCCATGGCGGCGATTTGGGTTTGGCGCGCGGTGTCATCCTTCAACAGGTCAATCACGGCATCCGCAATCCTGTCCGGCTTGCACTTCGGGCCAAGAAACTCGGGCACGACATTCTTCCCGACAATCAGGTTGACCAATGTCACCGTGTCGACCTTGACCATTCGGCTCATGATCTGCCAGGTCAGCCAGTTCATGTCATAGGCGATGACCATCGGGGTTTCGGCGGCGGCAAGTTCCAGCGACACCGTACCCGAAGCGGCAAGGGCAATGCCAGCCGCGCGAAAGGCTGCGCGTTTTGTCATCGCCGCCTGTGGGTCGTTCCGTGGATCGAGTACGAGAGGCGTGCCGGGCCAGCCCTTGATCGCCTCCAGAACAGCAGAGGCCACGGGTGCTGCGGCGGGAACCACCACGCGGGCGTCGGGCATTTTCGCCAGAACCGGGCGCAGCGCTTCGCCGAAGATAGGCGCCAGTCGTGCGACTTCGTTCCTTCTTGATCCCGGCAGGGCAAGGATCAGGGGGGCTTTGTCGATGCCATGGGATCTGCGAAACTGCCGGGCCTCTTCCAGGCTTGCGATTTCTTCGGCCACAACCGGGTGCCCGGTGAAGTCGCAACTCATCCCGGCGGCCTCCATCAGAGGTGGTTCGAAAGGCAAGAGCGCCAGAACATGGTCGATATGGCGCGCCATCTTTTCGGCACGGCCAGACCGCCAGGCCCAAACCGACGGCGCAACGTAGTGGATGGTCTTGATGGCCGGACGGGCCGTTTTGACCAGACGGGCAAGGCGCAGCGAGAAATCGGGTGAATCGAAGGTGATCAGCGCATCAGGTTGCCAATCCATGCAATCCTGGGCGGATTCCGACAACCGGCGGCGCAACTCGGGGTATTTGGGCAGCACTTCTGCCAGCCCCATGACGGACAAGTCGTCCATCGGGAACAGGCTTTCCATGCCTTCGGCCTGCATCAAGGGGCCCGCGACGCCCCTAAATTGGACATCGGGCGCACAGCTTTTCAAACCGGCCATCAGTGCTGCGCCAAGTTTGTCGCCCGATGGTTCGCCTGCCAGCAGATAGAGCTTCGGGCTCACGCTGCACCTTGCATATTTTTGGCAAGATGAAGGGTCATGGCGTGCGCACCCAGAGGAACAATCCGCATTCGTCTGCCGCGCGTTCGACGGCGGCGAGATCCAGGACCATGACGCCGTCCTCTTCCAGCACCAATCCGTCAAGGCCCGCCTTGGCCGCTCTGGCAACAGTATCGACGCCGATTGTGGGAAGGTCGATCCGGCGGTCCTGGCCGGGTTTTGCCGCCTTGTAAAACACACCGCCTCGACCATCGGGACGGTTTTCAAGGCTGGCCAGCATCCAGTCGGTGCCAAACTGACCCTCGATGGCAAGAACCTGGCCATGATGGACAACACAGGACTGGCCAATGTCGAGAATACCGGTCCTGGCAAGCACATCCGCCGCGCGAGCCGCGTCCTTTTCGTTCTGAGAGCTGGGTTTCCGAGTGGTGAAAACCCCGTGAACCGGCAGAAGCGCCGCGGCGAATTCATGGGCCGCGCGTATGGTCATGCCGGCCTCTTCGAAGATGCTCAGAACCTCGCGCAGGGCGCCATCGTCGCCTTTTTCCAGTGCGACCTTGATGCGTGGAACCAGAGGTTCGGTGGCGGCATCTATGCGGGATGTGTCGATCCTGGGTCGCGCAATGGAACCGGCAAAGCAGACTTCGGTGATCCCGAGCGCCTGGAACTCTGCCAGGAGCGTTCCGAGTTCCTCGATACGAAAGCGTCTGTCAGGGACCAGATGGTCGGGATCGTGCCCTTGAAGGGAGGCGATATGAGGCAGATCGGGCAGGTTTTCGACCAGCACTGCGGGAAGTTTTCCTTCGCCTGCGATCAGCGCCAGCACGGCCTAGCGCTCCGGTGTCAGATAGCTGCGATCGGATGCGTCAAGCACGAAATCGACAATTTCGCGGACGTAGGCACTGTCGGTTTCCTCGCCAAGCCGACGCGCGCGATCCTGAAAGGCGCCGTCACCCTGTGCCAGCATCTGAAAAGCCGCTCGCAAGGCCGTGATGTCAGAGCGGGCCACGCCCTTGCGCTTCAGCCCGACAAGGTTCAGTCCATCAAGTTGCCCGCGCGGGCTTTGCACAAGTCCGTAGGGGATCACATCGTTGGTCACCATGGTCACCGCGCCGATGATGGCGCCACGTCCAACGCGAACCCATTGGTGGATGCCCGATAGCCCGCCGATGATCACGTCGTCCTCGATCACGCAATGGCCTGCAATGGCGCCCTGATTGGCCACGATCACGCGGTCACCGACCCGGGCATCATGGGCCACGTGAGCTCCTGTCATGAACAGGCAATCATCGCCGACCCGGGTTTCACCGCCGCCCCCGTCGGTGCCGGTGTTCATGGTCACGCCTTCGCGGATGCGATTGCGCTTGCCGACGACCAGCCGGGTTTCCTCGCCCTTGAATTTCAGATCCTGCGGGATCTCTCCGATCACAGCGCCAGAAAAGATCACGGTTTCATCGCCGATTGATGTCTTGCCCGTGACAACCGCATTCGACTTAACTTCGACATTTGCTCCAAGCCGGACCTCGGCGCCAATGACCGAGAAAGGACCCACGCGTGTGCCGGGCCCAATGCCCGCGCCGTCTTCGACAACGGCCATCGGATGGATCAGGGCGGCGGGATCGACGCTCACTTTGGTAAATCCATCATGGCGGTGAATTCGCACTCGCAGGCGGTTTCGCCTTCGACGCTGGCGACACCGCGAAATTTCCAGACCTTTCCGCCGCCACGCAGGGTTTCCACGGCCATCCGCAATGTGTCACCGGGGCCGACCTTGCGGCGGAATTTCACGCCGTCCATGGCCATGAAGTAGACGCCAAAATCCTTGTCGGCGAGGTCAAGCCCGACACCGGCAATCACCGCCGCGGTCTGGGCCATGGCTTCGACCATGTAGACACCTGGAAATACCGGTTGCTTCGGAAAGTGCCCGGTAAATTGTGGCTCGTTCATCGTGACGTTCTTGATCCCGATGCCGCTTTTGGTTCCGTCGATGTCTATCACGCGATCCACCAAAAGAAACGGATAGCGGTGCGGGATTATCCTTTGGATCAGCTCGATGTCAGCGGTCTTGAGGGCCTCGCCCATGTCTCACCTCTTTTTCTAATGGGGTAACAAGGGTTGCGGCCCGGGGCAAGGCAAGGCGGCGTTGCAATGCGCCTATTCGGCTTCGCGTTTTTCGGCCTCGTTCACCTGGAGGATCGCCTCGTCGGTGATGTCGATACTGTCAGCAGATAAAAAGATGTCGCGGCGGTCAATGACGACAAGGCCGCCCCTGGCCCGGACGATTTCCGAGATGATGCCGGTCGCCTGGCGGAAGAACTCGGTGCGGGCTTCGTCGCGCGCCCGGTTCAGCACTCGCGCCTTTTCGTCCTGCTGGGCACGGATCGCCTGAACCCGAGTATCGAAGGCATTGGCCAGTTCGCGAAACTCCTCGGGGTTCAGGTCGGGGCGTTTCTCGGTCAGTTCGCGCTCTTGGGCGATCAGTTCATTTTCGATCCGCTTGTTTTCCGCTGCCAAAGCCTGGGCCTCGCCTTCCAGTTTTTCCAGCGCTGCCGCCCCAAGATTGGTTTCCGAGAACAACCGGTCCTGATCAATGGTCAGAATTGGTGATCTGCCCTGCGCATGGACCTCGGTCGTGACCAGGAAACCGACAATCGCCAGAACCAGCCAAGCAGGTCTAGAACTGAGTTGAGATCGTGACATCAAAGGAGTTTTCTTCGTCCAGAGGGTTCTTCTCGATCGGTTTTGCAAAGTTCATGCGCAGCGGGCCGATTGGCGTGTCCCAAAAAAGTGAAAACCCGACCGAAGAACGCAGTTCGAAGCTGTCATCGACCACTGCAACCCCCGCGGTGTTGTCGAGCCCCCAGAGCGAGCCCATATCAACAAACACGCCACCGCTCAGGCCATATTCTTCGGGCAATCCAAGAGGGAAGTCTGCTTCAAGACGCAAGGAAACGTATTTGTTGCCTCCCAAAACGTCCGATTCAACAGCACCCGTGTCGCGCGGTCCGACACCGCGAGAGCCAAAACCACGGAGCTGATTAGAGCTTAGAAAGAAGCGGTCGGTGATACGGGTGCTGCCACCGCTCGACGAACTGATAAAGCCGCCTTCCAGGATTGCCCTTAAGGTGACTTCTTCGTTCAGGACGTCGCGTTGCGCCACAGCGCTTGCTGTCGTTTTCAGATACTCTGTGTCGCCGCCCAATCCGGCAAATTCCTGCCCGAAACGCAGGCGGACGCCCCGGTTCGGGTTCAACCCGCCTCGCAACAGATCGAATGTATAGGTATAGCCGATTGCACTTTTGAATTGGTCGCCTGCTTCGGCAAGAATGATCGGAGACGCATCGGGCGACACATTGAACAAATCGTCTTGCGACGCCCGATAGTGGACCTCAAGACGGGAATTTTCGCCGGTAGGAAACGCAAGCCTTGGCGAGATGCTGGTGATACGCGTATCGTAACTGGTGTTATCGAAATCGGTCGTTATGTGGGCCAGATTGATGCCAAATGTCAGGTCGCGCCCCAAAAATGCCGGTTCGCTGAACGACAGAACTGACCGAGAATTCTCCGCACCAGATTCGATGTTGACCGACAATGCCTGGCCGCGCCCAAGGAAATTCCGCTCGGAAAATCCAATCGTAAGGGCAAGGCCTGTGTCATCACTGAACGCCCCGCCAAAGGTCAGCGACCCTGTCGGTTGTTCTTCCACGTCGACATCGACAATGACCTGATCCGACGACGAACCTTGGCGGGTACCCACATCGGCGGTGGCAAAGAAACCAAGCGCGCGAATGCGTTCTGCGCCGTTACGGATTTCGCGTGGATTGAAGGGATCACCCTCGACCGTTGTGAACTGGCGCCGGATGACCCGGTCAAGTGTGGTCTGATTGCCTTCGATGTCGATGCGCTCGACAAAAATGCGGGGACCGCGGACAAGGGCAAACTCCACATCCAATGTCAGGTTGCGATTGTTACGCGACACCCGAGGGTCGACCCGAAGAAAATCAAATCCCTGCTTCAGGGCCAGCCGTTCCAGGCGGGCGATTTGTTCTTCGATCAGCGTTGGAGACCAAGTCGCGCCGGATCGGATTCTAAGGGCGTCGCGGTAATCCTGGATGTCGAGATTCTGAAATTCGCTGGTAACCGAGACTTCACCAACCGAATAGCGTTGTCCTTCGCGGACATTGAAGGTGACAAAGGTTGCGTCGCGTTCACGCGACAATTCCGTCGAGACGTTCAAGACCTGGAAATCCACGTAGCCCCGCGAACGATAGAAATCGACCAGTAACTGACGGTCGAAAGCAATGCGTTCGGGAATGAACGTGTCACGCTGGATGATCCGGCGCAGGAACCCCGCCTGCTTGGTGTCGATGACCCGACGCAAACGACGATCCGAATAGGCCCGGTTCCCGACAAAGCTGATACGCTCGTTTTCGACAACCCGGCCTTCGCTGACCTCGAAGATCAGATCGACGCGGTTATCTGACCGGCGGATGATCTTTGGGGTAACCTGGGCCGCAAGACGCGAAGCTTGCGTATAGGCGTCCGCGATGGCAGCGGCATCGGAGGCGGCGACGGCTGGTGAATAGACCCGGCGCGGGGTGGATGAAATGATACTCAGAAGCGCCTCGTCATCCAGGCGTTCGTTGCCCTCGATGTTGATCCGGCTGATTGTGGGGCGTTCGACCACACTTATCCGCACGCCGCCGCCAATCGGCACAATCTCGGCTGTTTCGAACAGGCCCGATCCCATTATGTTCTGCACCGCGTCGTTCAATTCGCCATCCGAGACGACCTGTCCGGGGGTGAATCCTGCAAAGCTGATGATCGAGGCGTCGGGAATGCGTTCGTTGCCTTCGACCTGGATCGCGTTGATCGTGGTCTGCGCGCTGGACGGTTCTGCCCCTATCGACAGCAAAACGCCAAAAATCACTGCTGCCAAGAATTTCGATACTGCCCCAGACATGTGCCCGCCCTGTCAAATACTTGCTTATGATTTGAGTAGTCGGATTCTTGGGGGCTGTCAAAAGCCGGACGCCGCCCTGAGAGGACGGCGTCGAGACAGTTTTGGATGTGTGTGTGTGTAAGCGTGACGGGAGGCGACGTTCAGGGCGACCCGATGTAGGCGGCCAGGAATAAGGCGCCACCAAGAGCCAGCGGAATGAGGAACCGATCCAGGTTCACTTCCACCAAAAGTTCCAGCCCTTTGTAGCCATGTTGCAGCGTTTGCATCGGTTTTCCCCGTCGTAGGAGTTCGTATGACCGAATCTAGGCGGGAAATGTGACGCGATTTGGGCGGAGCGGGGGCGGTTCCGTGTCAGTTCGGTAAAGGTCGGGAAATCAAGGGCAAATCAAGTCATTGCCAACAGAAAACGCCATCAATCCAAGCATCAGCGTCAATCCGCCGGCCATCAGGTATCTTAAGGCGCGATCGCTTGGCGGCCGCCCTGTGACGGCCTCCCAGGCGTGAAACACCAGGTGACCACCATCCAGGACCGGGATCGGAAAGAGGTTCAACATGCCCACGGCCGTCGATAACAGGGCGATGAACCAGATAAAGCTGAACCACCCCTGACTGGCCGCCTGCCCCGAAACTTCGGCGATGCCAATCGGGCCCGAGAGGTTGCACGTCGAAATCTTGCCCGCAATCATGTGATAGAGCCCCGAAAGCGAAGAACGAATAATAAACACGATCTGATCCGCGCCATAGGTCGCAGCCTCGCCGATGGACGGGGTCGTCACGGCTGGTTTGAACACCAGACCACCGGTCATACCAATCAGCCAACGGGTTTCGAACCCGCCATCTGGCAACGGCAGATCCCGTCGCGTGGGCTCCAATGTCAGCGATTGCGCCCCCTCGCCCTGCCGCCAAACGTTAATCGTCAGGGCCTTGCCATCCGAAGCGCCAACGGCGTCGCGCAGTTCGTCAAAGTCGAAGATGGCCTGGCCGTCGATGGCCGTTATGACATCGCCTTCCTGCAGATCGGCTTTGTCGGCAGCGGAATCCGGCGTCGTGGACTGTACCATGGGCGGGAATGGCCAAGGACCGGTAACCTCGATCTCGTCGCCATTGCGCAATACGCGATAGGGCAGTTCGGGTGCGACAGTCAGGGTTTCAGCGAATTCGCGAAACTCTTCAGGGTTCGGCACCGGCTTGCCGTCGATGGCCAAAAGCACATCGCCGATCATCAGTTCGTGAACCTCGGACGACGGCAGGGGGTGCAGTTCGTCGATTGTCACCGGATCCGCCGTGACACCCCGAAACAAAAGCAGGGCCGCGAATATCAAGAAAGACAGGGCAAAGTTGAAAGCCGGACCGGCAAAGACCGTCGCCGCCCGCGCCCAGAGCGGTGCGCCGTGCATGGAGTGACGCCGTTCGTCTTCACTGAGGCCCGCCATGACCTCTTCGTCGGGGTTCGAGGCCGCGCCACCGTCGCCCAGAAACTTGACATATCCGCCAAACGGAAGCGCCGCGATCTGCCAGCGGGTGCCGTGTTTGTCGACGCGGCTGGTCAGAACCGGGCCAAAGCCGATGGAAAACACCTCGGCCTTGATGCCAGTCCAACGGCCCACGATATAGTGGCCATATTCGTGAATTGCGATGATGATCGACAAGGCGATGATGAACGCCGCGATGGTAAAGAAGAAATTGCCGAACGTCGGGATCAGCCCTGCGATGTCCAAGGATCAGGTCCTATTCTTGTTTCAAGCTCATGGACTCTTCAGCCCGCCTACGCGCCACTTGGTCCGCCTCGCGCACAGATTCAAGGGTAATCGCGGCGTTTCCGAGGCGGTCCCCTGACATATTTTCGATCACATCGCCCACAACACAGGCCATATCGGTGAACCGCAACCGCCCGGCCAGAAACCCGTCCAGCGCCGCTTCCTTGGCCCCGTTGAAGGCTGCACCGGCAAGACCCCGCATCGCCATGACCTCGTAAGCCAACCCCAAGGCGGGGTATCGCATGAGGTCGGGGGCAGAAAAATTCAACTGGCCAATCGCCGCAAGATCCAGACGGTCAAGCGCCAGATCGGGCCGGGTGGGATAACTCAAGGCATAGCCGATTGCATGGCGCATGTCATGGGGACCGACATGGGCCATGATCCCGCCGTCGCGGAACCCGACCAGGGCATGTACCAGGCTTTCGGGGTGAATAAGCACTTCGATCTGATCTGGGGCAACGCCGAAAAACTCACGTGTTTCAATGACCTCTAGCGCCTTGTTAAACATGGATGCACTGTCGATGGTGATCCGCTGACCCATGGCCCAGTTCGGGTGGTTCGACGCCTCTTCCGGTGTCGCGGCCTGAAGCCTTTCGAACGGCCAATCGCGGAAGGCCCCGCCCGATGCGGTGATGATCACACGTTCAACGGTTTCCATGGATTCACCGCGAAGGGCCTGGAAAATAGCCGAGTGTTCGCTGTCGACCGGCAGGATCGTGGCCCCGTGGGTTTTTGCCGTGGCCAGCATCAGGGGCCCGGCCGTCACGAGGCTTTCCTTGTTGGCGAGCGCCAGAGTCGTCCCTTGTTCGAGCGCCTTCAACCCCGGTGCCAGTCCTGCGGCGCCAACGATAGCGGACATGATCCAGCTTGCCGGTCGGCTGGCAGCCTCGGTCACGGCCGCAGCACCAGCGGCGGTTTCCACGCCCGAACCTTCAAGCGCCGCGCGCAAGGGTTCATGACATTCGTCAAAGGCGGTGATGGCAATCTCGGCCTGAAATTCGCGCGCGGCCCGGGCAAGGGCGCTGATGTTTCGCCCGCCCGTCAGGGCAACCACACGATAGGCTTCGGGATCGCGACGGATCAGATCAAGGGTGTTTTGCCCGATGGACCCGGTGGCACCGAAGATGGAAACCCGGCGTGTCATGGCAGAACCGGAGGAAAATCAATGATCTGTTCAACCAGCAACAGGAAAAGCGAGGCCCCCAACATGGCGTCAAACCGGTCGAACATGCCGCCGTGGCCAGGCAGGATGTTGGAACTGTCCTTGACCCCGACGCGACGCTTCAATGCGCTTTCGGCCACGTCGCCCAATTGTCCGGCGATGGCCACGGCTATGGAAATGCCAATCAATTCAGGCCCGGCAAATCCGAATATCACGTAGACGATTGCAACACAGGCCGCCCCGATCCACCCCGCAACTGTCCCCGACCATGTTTTCTTCGGGCTGATCTTGGGCCAGAACTTCGGGCCACCAATTGCCTTGCCCGCGAAATATCCCAGGATATCGGCAACGATGACCACAAGCGCCAACCACGCGACCCAAAGAAACCCGAAATCATCGCGTTGAATGACCAGGCCCAGACCGGCAACCAGTACAGCGGTCGTGAAAAGCGCGTATGTCACCTTGTGCCGGTCAAGCTGCGCGATACCCAAAAGGGCTGGCGCAAACACCAGCGGCAAGACGTAACCAATTGGAAACGTAACCAACAAAAGCAGGGCGATGCCAGCGAATACGCCATAGGGTACGGCAAGGCGGCCCCCGCCGATCATGCGTGTGACCTCCCAAACCATGATGCCCGAAATGACGGCGATCAGGATGTGAAAGGGATGCCCGCCGATCCACATGATCCAAAGCCCCACGATGGCCGCGATGCCGCCTGACAGCAATCGCTGGCTCAGATCGCTCCACTGCCCCGGTGGGGGTGTCATCCAGGCACGGCTCCGTAACGGCGTTCGCGGGTCGAAAAGCTGGACAGAACGCGGGCGAATTCATCGCGCGAAAAGTCCGGCCACAGCGTGTCGATGAAGACATATTCGGAATATGCGGACTGCCAGAGCAGGAAGTTCGAGATCCGCGCTTCACCCGAGGTGCGGATCACCAGATCGGGGTCTGGCAAAACATAGGTATCAAGAAACCGCGCCAGGGTTTCGGCATCCACCGTTTCGGGGTCGATGCGGCCAGCCGCCACTTCGCGGCTGAGACGCTTGGTGGCGCGCGCAACCTCGTCGCGGCCGCCATAGTTCAGTGCAATGGTCAGATGCACGGTGTCGTTGTCGCAGGTCAGAAGTTCCAACTCGTCCATAAGGGCGACAAGGTTCTCATCCAGTTTGATGCGGTCCCCAATGAAACGGACACGCACGCCAGCTTCGACCAATTCTTTGGTTTCGCTCATCAAATAGCGCTTGAAAAGCTTCATCAGACCGGAAACTTCGGTCTGGGTACGCTTCCAGTTTTCGGTCGAAAAGGCGAAAATGGTCAGGTATTTCACGCCGAGGTCAGGGCACGCCTCGACGATTTCGCGCACCCGTCGCGCACCTGCATGGTGCCCAAACAATCGGGGCTTGCCGCGCGCCTGAGCCCAACGACCGTTTCCGTCCATGATGATTGCCACATGTTCTGGCGTGGCGATGCTCTTGCTATTGCCCAATGCGGGTCTCCTGATCACTCATCCCTACCACCTTAAATACAGCTTACACCTGCATTATTTCTTCTTGCTTACTTTCCAGCGCCTCGTCGATCTTTGCGATTGCCGCATCGGTTGCTTCCTGCACGGCAGTTTCCCAGAATTTCTGATCGTCTTCGCCCAAACCGTCGGATTTGGCCTTTTTTATCTGGTCCATTCCGTCACGGCGCACGTTGCGGATGGCAACGCGGGCGTGTTCGGCATATTGACCGGCGACCTTGGTCAATTCGCGGCGGCGCTCTTCGTTCAGTTCGGGGATCGGCAGGCGGATGATTGTGCCATCGACCACCGGATTGATCCCCAGACCGCTTTCGCGGATCGCCTTTTCAGCGGCACCGACAAGGCTTTTATCCCATATATTCAATGTGATCATACGCGATTCAGGCACGTTCACAGTGCCGACCTGATTGATCGGCGTGGACGCGCCATAGGCGTTCACCATCACCGGTTCCAGCATCGAGGCCGAGGCTCTTCCGGTTCTGAGGGTGAGGAATTCCTGGCGCAAGGAGGTCATTGCGCCGTCCATGCGTCGCTCGATGTCATCGAGATCAAGTTCGAAGTCGTCTGCCATGATCGTCCGCTCGTCTTGTGCCGTGCTAGCCTGTCGGTTTGGCGTTTTATATCTTGAGTTTGTGCCAAATGTATAGAGCGACTGTGGCGAGGATGTGCAGGCATCCCCGAGCGATTTCGCAGGGTCTGCGGTCTTCGCGTTAAAACATTGGAAATTGCCGGGAACGTACACATCGAGAGGGCCTTTGATACAATTTGTACGCATTTCGACCAGCAAAGATCCACTTTTGTACAGATTGCCGAACGCCGGAATGAACAAACCCTGACCAGAGCGTACCTGATCAGCCGCCGCTGTCGATCCAGATCGTCACCGGTCCGTCGTTCAACAGCGCCACCTTCATGTCCGCTCCGAACCTGCCCCGTGCCACCGGAACGCCAAGGCCCTGAAGCGCGTCGCCAAACGCAGTGACACGTGCTTCACCTTCGTCGGGCGGCGCGGCGGTTGAAAATCCGGGCCGATTTCCGCGCGAGGTGTCGGCGGCCAATGTGAACTGACTGACGACCAAAGCCGATCCCCCGGTATCCAGAACCGAGCGATTCATGCGCCCCTGTTCGTCGGGAAAAATTCGAAGTTTGGAGATCTTGGTGGCCATCTTCGTCGCCGCGTCCTCTGGATCGCCTGCCATCGCGCAGGCAAAGATCACAATCCCGGGTCCGATCTCGCCGATCAGTTCACCATCGACTGTCACGCTGGCTTCCGAGACACGTTGGATAAGGGCGCGCATGGAAAAGGTCCTATCGCTGAACGGGATAAATTCCCCTAGGCACTTTGGCCCGGAGTTTCAATCGGATGACAAGCCGCATCGAGCGCGGGATCACGGCCAAGGCTCAGATCTTCCGGTGTCGTCACCGCCTTGATGTCGGGGTCAAGCGCACCGCAGGCGACCATTTCGGCGGCGATTTCGGGCGGAGTTTCGGCCGATGGGACGCCATGGGTCCAGTCGTGATATCCATCGGACCAACGGACAAGCGAACCGGTGTCGGGGAGTTTTTCGGTTCCCCCTTCGGCGTGAAACTGTCCGGCGTCTCCCATGTCTTCGCCGACGATCCGGGCTGCGAACCGGTGGCGGCAAAGCGCCGCAAAAACCACCGCGGCAGAAAACGTGAACCGATCGACAAGAACGGTGACCCTGGCCGATGCGTCCTTTTCGGCGATTCTGTCAAGAATCCCCAGATGGGCAAGAAAATCGCCACCAGGATTGCCCCGCAGGTCGATGACGATAGGACGCAACGCGCGTTGACCGAGCAGTTTGCATGACTTGATCACCCGCTGATCGGCTTCTCCGGGAAACGAATTGGAAAAGGATGCAAGCCGCAGAACGCAAAGATCGTTGGTCTCGCGGCGATAGGGATCCCTTGCCGGGTCAGGCGTGCCGGTTTCAAAAACCGGATATTTGGTTTCTGCCGGAATGGTTCGATCTGCGTCAAAGGATTGAGCCGTGCCATCGGCGAACTGGAAGGTGATCGCCCCGGATTCTGCGGCATTTCCCAGTCGGCGCAAAGCGCCGGGCCAGACCAGTGGCAAGGCCCCGACGACCCGCTGTCGTGCCGGAGTTCCGGCGAGATGTGGCCTGAGACGACCAAAAGCGTCTTCGACGGGCGTTTCATTGATTGCGACGACGCGACGCGGCACCTCATGGCAGGACCAAAGGCCGGGCCCCGCCCAGACCAGCCGCAGCGGCAGGACACGGATCGCCGGGTTTGGAACAAGCCGTGTATGGCCGTTGCCGGCGAGGGCAAAGACTTTCATGGCTTCAAGTAGAAAGTCATCCCGGTTGCCGGTACGGGCGATGGCGGCCATTTCATCGAGTGCCCGGGCGCGGTCGTTCGGGTCGGTCTTGGCAATGGCGGTGTCGCGGCTGGCGACAGCCCTGATGATGTCAAGGTCGGCCGCGAAGGCCATCTTAGTCCTTTACAAGCGTATAGGTCCCCTCGCCCGCCAGAATGCCACGGAATCCACCGGGTTCGTCCAGGGAAAAGACAATGATCGGAAGCTTGTTATCGCGCGCCAGGGCGATGGCCGAGGCATCCATGACACCCAGGTGCTGGGCCAGCACATCGTCATAGCTGACGGTTTCATACCGCTTGGCATCGGCGTGTTTTTCGGGGTCTTTGTCATAAACGCCATCGACCTTGGTGCCTTTGAAGATCGCCTGGCAAGACATTTCCGACGCGCGCAATGTCGCCGCCGTGTCGGTGGTGAAATAGGGATTGCCAGTGCCTGCGGCGAAGATACAGACGCGCTTTTTTTCCAGGTGCCGTACTGCGCGGCGGCGGATATAGGGTTCGGCCACCTCGTCCATGCGGATCGCGCTGATCACGCGCGTGTGGACGTCGATTGCCTCAAGTGCCGACTGCATGGCAAGGGCGTTCATCACGGTCGCAAGCATTCCCATGTAATCCGCCGTCGTGCGTTCCATCCCCTGGGCCGAGCCTTGCAATCCGCGAAAGATGTTACCGCCGCCGATAACCATGCAAACTTCGACACCCAGATCATGGACCGATCTCACCTCTTCGGCGATGCGCGCGACCGTCGGAGGATGCAGACCGTATCCCTGGTCGCCCATCAGCGCTTCGCCGGAGATTTTCAGAAGGACGCGGTCATAGGCGGCTTGGGTGGTCATGGGGTCTGTCCTCTGGGGGCTGGCCGGTGAAAAAACTTCCGGCCTTTGCTTTGGCGGGGAAAATGTCGGAAAACGCAGGAAGGTTCAACGAGGGATCCATGGACGACGTTCTGAAAATGATCGACCCGGGCCGTCCGGTGCTGATTGCAGGGCCGACCGCAAGCGGAAAGTCGACCCTGGCACTGAAGGTTGCCGCTTTGACGGGGGGACCGGTTGTCAACGGCGATGCCTTGCAGGTCTTTGATGATTGGCGGGTTTTGACGGCGCGGCCCTCGATTAAAGATGAGGCGTCACATCCCCATGCGCTTTACGGCCATGTGCCGGGCGACCAGCCCTATTCGGTTGGGGATTGGCTGCGCGAGGTCAAAGCCTTTTTGACGGACCCGGCTCCGGTCATTGTTGGCGGCACGGGGCTCTATTTCACGGCATTGACGGAAGGGTTGGCGGACATTCCCGAAACGCCTGCGGATATCCGCCAGACAGCCATGGCGCGGATCAAAGCTGACGGCGCGCGAACGCTGTTGGCCGAGTTGGATGTGAAGACGGCCGGGCGTATCGACCAGCAGAACCCGATGCGCATTCAACGCGCCTGGGAAGTTTTGGCGGCAACCGGGCGTGGGCTTGCCGACTGGCAGGACGAAACGGGGCCGCCGCTTCTGGCCCTGCACGACGCCCAGACCTTCCTGATCGACGCGCCGAAAGACTGGCTGACGCCCCGCATCGAAAGCCGGTTTGACCAGATGATTGCCGAAGGTGCCCTGGAAGAAGCGCACGCCAATGCGCCCGGCTGGCACCCGGGGCTGCCGTCGGCGAAGGCCATCGGGGCGGCGGAACTGGTTGCCCATGTCCGGGGAGAATTGTCCCTTGAGGCGGCGCGCGACGCGGCCATCATCGCGACCCGGCAATACGCCAAACGGCAAAGAAGCTGGTTTCGCGCCCGCATGAAGGCGTGGCGATGGATCAGCGTTTAAGGGGGGCAGCCCCCTCGCCGCTGCGGGGCTGATGATATTTTCAAAGGCTTTCTTCTTGGTCGAAATATCCTGGGGAGGTCTGGAGGGGCAAGGCCCCTCCAGTGGATCGACGCGCCGCAAAGGCGCGGCGAAACTCAGTTGGCTTTCAGATAGGCGACAAGAATGTCGCGCGCGGCCTCCAGATCGGTCTTCTCGATCATCTCGGTCACCGTATGGATATACCGCGTACCCACCACGATCCCCACGGCGCGGGCGCCCGACGCGGCCTGTTGGGCGGCTGCGCCGTCCTGGCCGCCCGAGCGCAGCATTGTGCGCTGATAGGGGATCTTCTTCTTGTCGGCGATGGCGGCGATCTCGGCCACAAGGGCCTTGTCGGCGATGAAAGAACCATCGCGCAGATGCAGACCGAACCCCTTGCCCTGCTCGGTGGTGCGGTCCTGTTCGGGGACCCCGGGTGTGTCGCAGGCAAGCGTTGTGTCGATGCCGATGCCGATGTCGGGCTGAACCCGGTGCGATGCGGTGCGGGCACCGCGCAAACCAACCTCTTCCTGGGTCGTGAAGACGACGTGGATCTCGCCCTTGGTCCGGGTCTTGCCCAACCCCCGGATCGCCTCGATCCCAAGCCAGCAGGCAATGCGATTGTCGAGCGCCTTTGAAACCACCTTGTCGCCCAACTCAAGGAAGGGTTCGTCCATCACCACCATGTCGCCGACGTTGACGACATCCTTCGCTTTGGCGCCAAGCCCGGTGTCGACAAAGAACTCATGGGGTTGCGGAATTTTCTTTCGGTCTTCGGGCGACGAGATATGCACGGGGCGCCCGCCTGGGTTCATCACCGCCTTCAGATCGCCCGTTTCGGTGCAGACCAGAACCCGGCGGGAAAAGAGGTTTCGCGGATCAAAGCCACCCACGGTCTGAAGGTAAAGAAACCCCTTGTCCGAGATATGGCTGACCAGAAAGCCAATTTCGTCCATGTGGCAAAGCAGCATGATCTTTTGGGGGGGCTTCCCCTTGCCCTTTCGCACGCAATGAAGCGAGCCCATGGGGTCGATTTGGACGTCGTCGAAAAGCCCTTTGGTTTCCTTCACGATAAGGTCGCGCACCCGTTCTTCGTGCCCGGGCACGCCCGGGGTTTCGCAAAGGGCTTTCAGGAGTTTGATATTCATTGATGTCTCCGAGAATGAGGGTCAAAGCGGCCAATAAAGCGGGATGAGCAAGGATGCGATAATGCCGGTCGAAAGATTAAGGGGGATGCCGACCTTCAGGAAATCGGCAAATTTATAGCCGCCCGGACCATAGACCATCATGTTGGTCTGATAGCTGATGGGTGTTGCGAAAGTGGCGGAAGCGGCGATCATCACCGCGACGACCAGGGGTCGTGGGTCGACACCCATGGACGCAGCCAAGCCGATGGCGACAGGTGTCACGACGACGGCGACGGCGTGGTTGATGGTTTCAGAAAGGACCGAGGTCAGCAGGTAAACCGCCCAGACGATCAGGAACGGCGGCAGCGTCGATATGATCGGCTCTAACGCGCCGACGATCAGGTGAATAGCGCCCGAAGTCTCGATCGCCATGGCCACGGCGAGCATCGCAAAGATCAGCGCCAGAAGCCGCCCGTCGATGGTGGAAAACGCTTCGTCTGCGTCGATGCAACGGGTGACCAGGACCACGGCGACGGCAAGCATTGCCAGCATGAGGATCGGAGCGACACCGAAAGCGGCCAGAAGAACAATGGCACCAAGCGCCAGAAGCGCGAGCGGTGCGTGGCTGCGGCGGTATGCCCGCGCCGAGGGTTGCGAGACGTTGGTAAGACCCGCATCGGTGGACAGGCGCGAGATATCCTGGGGCGCGCCTTCAAGCAAAAGCGTATCGCCCACCGCAATTACCACGTCGTCCAACTGCCCCGAGATGTTTTCGTTCTTCCGGTGAACCGCCAGGGGATAGACGCCATATCGACGGCGAAGACGCAATTGCCCCAAGGACCGTCCGATAAAGCGGGCCCCGGGCGCGATCAGCACTTCGACCGTGGTGGTCTGGCGCGACGAGAGCTTGTTCACATCGTGTTCGTGCCGGTCGGCTTCGGTCTGTACGTCGCGGTTTTCCTGCAGGCCCAGAACGCCCTCCATCTGGGTGCGCAAAACCACCATGTCGCCCGGCTCCAGCACCACCGCTTTCATGTTGCGGCGCAGTGAAAGATCGCCCCGCAGCACATCCACCAGCCGCACGCCGTCACGTTTGAACAGGGCCACGTCGGTCACATTCTGCCCCACCAGCCCGCTGTCTTCGGGGATCGCAACCTCGGTCAGGAATTTCATCTTGGTCTTGTCGCCCAGCATCGAACCCATGCTGGCCCGCTCCGGCAAAAGGCGTGGGCCGACGAAGCGCAGGTATAGCCCGCCCCAGACAACAAGGACGATGGCGACCGGCGTGACCTCGAAAATGGTGAAGGGCTCCATGCCGCGCGCGCGCGAAACACCGTCGACAAGAAGGTTCGTCGAGGTACCGATCAGCGTGCAGGTGCCGCCGAATATCGCCATGTAGGACAGCGGGATCAGCAATTTCGAGGGCGAGATGTTCAGCTTGTTGGAAAGCTGGATGAAGACCGGGATCATCACCAGCACCACCGGCGTGTTGTTGACGAAGGCCGACGCGATGACGACGAACAGCATCAGGGATGCGATGGCCATGGCCGGACTGGTGTCGGCCTTGGCCTCGGCAAGGTTGGTGAACCATACCAACGCGCCGGTTCTGACGAGCGCGCCCATGACGATGAACATGGCGGCGATGGTCCAGGGCGCGGGGTTCGACAGAACGTGGATCGCTTCGTCGTAGGGAAGCACGCCCAAGGCCAAAAGCGTGGCGGCACCGGCAATGGCGGTCACCTCGGGCGGATAAACCTCGCGGATGAACAGCGCGAACATCACAGCGACAACGCCAAGGGTCAGAAATGCCTGGGTTTCCGATGAGAGATTGAAAAGCTGGACCATCCTAGGGAACTTCGCCGGTTTCCCCGGCTGCGGCAAGGGCTTTGGGCGTCGGGCGCGGCTGGACGAGGAACATGCCAAGGGCCATCACGGCCATGGCCGCCCAGACCCAGCCAGAGTAGCTTTCGCCCAGGATCAGCATCGCCCAGATGACACCAAAACCCGTCACCAGATAGCTGACCTGCACGGCAAAGACCGGCCCCGCGCGCCCGACCATCCAGACATAAGCCGTGTAGACCGCCACATGGATTAAAGAGGCGGCGATAAGCGCCCAATCGGGCGCGCCCCAGGGCGGACGCGGGTCGATGAACTGCCCCGTTGCCAAAGCAAGCGGCAGAGCCAGGCAGGCTCCGACAAGCGAGGCACCGAACAGGACCTCGGCGGGATCAAGGCCCGCGGTGCCCCATTTCGCCACCACGTTGCCTTCCAGCCCGTAAAAGAACGGGGCGACAAGGGCAATCGGGACAAAAAGCACCATGGCGCGATCCGGCAGGCTGGCTTCGGGACCGACGATCAAGAGCACGCCGACAAGGCCGAAGCAAAGACCGAGGAATCGGGTGAAGGCAAAACGTTCATTGCCAAGGCCAAGGGCGATCGGGAAGGCGAACATCGGAACAAGTGCCAGAAGGATCGAGATAAGACCCGATGGCAGGTGTCGAATGGCCTCGTAGCTGGTGGAATTGGGGATGACCGTGCCGATGAGAGCGATGATCAGATATATCCGCAAGGCGGCACTGTCCCACCGGAAAGGGCGACGGCGCAGCGCTTGGAGCATGCCCATCACCAAAGCGCCAATGGCCAGTTGCCAGAAGATCAGCCCGAAGTGGCGATAGCCTTCGCTGACGGCGATCTTGGCCAGGGGTTGGGTCAATCCCCACCCTGCCCCCATCACCGTCAGCACGATGAAAAGGATCAGGGTCTGGCGAGACCCGCCTGTCATGGCGCTGACGCCAGAAGCCCTCCCTCGCGCACCGGTTGCACGGACGTGGCGCGTCCGGTCTTGTCGTCGGTTTCAACCAACAGGCCCGATAGCGTGGCCTCGCCCCCGGCCGGTTGGAACCGTCCGCCGCTCATGCCGGTGAGAAAACGGCGCATCGGTTCTTCCTTGTCCATGCCGATGACCGAGTGATAATCGCCGCACATGCCCGCATCCGTCATATAGGCCGTGCCCTTCGGCAGGATCATCGCGTCCGCCGTGGGCACATGAGTGTGCGAGCCGACGACGATGCTGGCGCGGCCATCGCAGAAGTGGCCCATGGCCATCTTTTCGGACGTCGCCTCGCAATGGATGTCGACCAGGCTGGCCTGGACGAGGCCACCCAGGGGGTGGGCCTTCAGAACGGCGTCGATGGCGGAAAATGGATCGTCGAAGGGACGCTTCATGAACACCTGGCCAAGAACCTGCGCCACCAGCACCTTGCGCCCGTTCATCGCGGTGAAGACGCGGGCACCCTTGCCGGGGGCGGCCTTGGAGAAGTTCAGGGGGCGGATGATGCGGGGCTCGCGTTCGATGCCGCCGAGCATTTCGCGCCGGTCAAAGGCGTGATCGCCCAGGGTCACGACATCGGCACCGCCATCAAGAAGAAGCTTGGCGTGATCGGGCGTGATGCCCGCGCCCGATGTGGCGTTTTCGCCGTTGACCACGGCGAAATCCACCTTGAGCCGCTGGCGCAGGTCCGAAAGCCCCTTGGCAATGGCCGTCCGCCCTGACCGGCCCACGACGTCTCCGAGATACAGTATCCGCATGGAACCTGCCCTAGACGCCGAAACCCCGCATGGCAAGGGGCGCTGCCCCTCTTGGCCTCGCGGCCAATTCACCCCGGCATATTTTTTCGCAAGATGAAGATCAGGCGGGGCGATGGATCCCCGTCTCGGTCACGATAAGGTCGAGTTTTTCATCCGTGGTTTCGCGCGGCACGGAGGCACATCTCTGGATCTCATAGGCAAAGCCGATGGCGGTGGCGGTGCCGGAATCGCGCAAGGCCGCAAGTGTGCGGTCATAAAATCCGCCGCCGTAGCCCAGGCGATAGCCTTGTGCGTCGAAGGCGGCCATGGGGACGACGAGAATGTCGGGCACAGCATTTGTTTCGGGTTCGGGGATGAACACGCCGAAGGCGTCTTCGATCATCGGCGTGTCAGGGTCCCAGTGGCGGAATACCAGCGGCTGGCCCGCCTTCTGGACAACTGGCAGGCAAAGCGCGTGGGTTGGAAGTAACTCGGTCAGGGTCGGCCGGGGATCAAGCTCGGTCCGGATGGGCCAGTAGGCCGAAACGCAGGTTCCAGAAAGCGCCCGGATCGCGGTCAGAAGATGGAAGTTTGCCGTTTCGGCGACCGCGGGATCAGCCTGCGCGCGGCGTTGAAATGCGGCTTTCCGGGCGGTCGCCTTGTCGTCGGCAATGGTCACAGAAGCACCAGCGAGGCAAGGCCGAGAAAGGCAAAGAAACCGACGACATCGGTGACCGTTGTCACGAACGTGCCCGAGGCAAGTGCCGGGTCGATCCCGGCCTTGTCCAGCGTGATTGGCACCAGGACGCCCGACAGCCCCGCCACCAGCAAGTTGACCACCATGGCCACCGCGATCACCACACCGATCATCGGCACGCCGAACCAGACATAACCCACCACCCCCATGACCACGGCAAATATGGCGCCGTTCATAAGCCCCGCGACGCTTTCGCGGCGAATGACGCGCAGGGCGTTGGAACTGGTGAGGTCCCGCGTGGCAAGGGCACGCACGGCCACGGTCATCGACTGGGTGGCCGCGTTGCCCCCCATCGAGGCCACGATCGGCATCAGGACCGCCAGTGCGACGACCGCCGACAGGACGTCTTCGAACAGGGCGATCACCATGGAGGCGATGATCGAGGTCAGAAGATTCACGCCAAGCCACGGAAACCGGCGGCGCACGATCTGCAGCGTCGAGGTCGCGAGGCTTTCATCGCCAACACCGGCCAGTCGGAACACGTCCTCTTCGTGTTCTTCGTCCAGAACAACCATTGCGTCGTCGATGGTGATCGCCCCGACAAGGCGTCCGTCTTCGTCTACCACAGGGGCCGAGATCAGGTGATATTGATTGAAGGCATAGGCAACGTCGCCCTCGTCCTCGTCCACGCGAAAAAGGCGAAAACTGTCTTCGACGATGTCGGCAAGTGCCACGTCACGGGCCGAAGACATCAAGCGCCCCAGTGTCACGTAGGCAACAGGGCGGTGGCGCGGATCGACGAGGATGATGTGATAAAACTGCTCGGGCAAATCGGTTTCACCGCGCAAATGGTCAATGGTGGCGCCGACGTTCCAGTGTTCGGGCACCGAGACGACCTCGCGCTGCATCAGGCGACCGGCGGAAAACTCGGGATATGAGAGGGCCTGTTTGACGGCGATCCGGTCGCCACTGTCCAGGGCGCCAAGAATGGCCTGCTGCTGGGGTTCGTCGAGATCCTCAAGAATATCGACAACATCGTCCGATTCCAGCTCGCGCACCGCTTCGGCAAGTTGTTCGTCCGGCAGGAAGTCGATGACGTCTTCGCGAATTGATTCGTCGATCTCGGACAGGACTTCGCCGTCGATCAGCGGTCCGGCGAACAGGATCAGGTCGCGGCGGTCCGCGGCCGGAACCTGTTCCAGAAGGTCGGCAATATCGGCCGGGTGCAAGGGGTCGAATATCTGGGCAAGGCGGGCGTGGTTCTGGGCATCGAGGGCGAGGAGAACCTCGGAGACGATCTCCTTGTCCAGCGCGTAATCGTCCTCGTGGCCGGCTTCGGCCTCGGGCAGCTTGGTTGGATCGCTCATCTTGTGGCCTCCCGTCGCGCTTCGTGCGGCACCCTAGCCAATCGTCCGGGATGGACAACCGAAACTTCCAGCGACATAGCTTGGGTCATGGAACAGAACGAACTATTGATCGGTCAGACCCTGACCTGGCCTTCCGACCCCTTTTCGGCGGGCTGGGAAAGCGTGCGTCATGATGCACGCGGTGGTCTTTTGATCGAGGATGGCCGGATTGCCGCAGTTGGACATTCGGACGATCTGCGCGCCGACAATCCCACGGCCAGAGTGACGGATTACGGCGACCGCTTGATCCTGCCGGGGTTCATTGATGCCCATGTGCATTATCCCCAGACCGCCATTATCGCCAGTTGGGGCAAGCGGCTGATCGACTGGTTGAACACCTATACGTTCCCCGAGGAAATGCGGTTCGGCGATCCCGAGTATGCGCGCAACGCAGCCCGGCAGTTTTTCGATCTGTCGCTGGCCCAGGGCACGACCACCGTTGCCAGCTATTGCACCATTCATCCCGAAAGCGTCGATGCCTTTTTTGCCGAGGCCCAAGCGCGCGGGCTTTGTGCGATTGCTGGGAAAACCTGCATGGACCGCAATGCCCCGGATGGCCTGCGTGATACCGCGCAATCAGCCTATGACGACAGTGCGGCGTTGTTGAACCGCTGGCATGGCAAGGACCGGTTGATTTATGCCATCACGCCAAGGTTCTCGCCGACTTCGACGCCCGAACAGTTGAAGGCGCTCGGAGCACTTTGGGCGGACCATCCCGAATGCCCGATGCAAACCCATCTGTCAGAACAGCTTGAGGAAATCGACTGGGTGGCCAGCTTGTTTCCCGAGGCGCGCGATTATCTGGACACTTATGAAAGCGCCGGGCTGATAGGACCCGGTGCGTTGTTCGGCCATGCCATTCACCTTGGCGAGCGCGAACGCGCCCGGATCAAGGAAACCGGGTCGGCGCTTGTCCATTGCCCGACCTCGAACACGTTCATCGGCTCGGGGTTGTTCGATCTTGGAGGGTTGAAGGGAGAAGGCCAGACCGTCGGCTTGGCCACCGATACCGGGGGCGGATCGTCGTTTTCGATGCTTCGCACCATGGCGGCGGCCTACGAGGTTGGGCAGTTGCGCGGTCGGGCGACGCATCCGGCCGAATTGTTGTGGCTGGCGACCGAAGGTTCAGCGCGCGCCCTGCGGTTGGAACAAAGGATCGGGCGGCTTGCACCCGGGATGGACGCCGATCTTGTGGTGATCGACCTGGCCTCGACCCCGGTGATTGCACAGCGTGCGGCGCGGGCCAATGACATATGGGAGGCCGTTTTTCCCACGATCATAATGGGGGATGACCGGGCGATTGCCGAGGTTCGGATCATGGGGGAACCCGTTGCAAAGGTTTGAACTGGTGCGTCCCGTGGCTGTTGATTTCAGCGGAAACCGGGGCGGAAACCGGCCATGATCAGCTTTGTGCTGGCCGTTTTGTTTTTGCTGATCACACCCGGTCCGGGTGTCTTGTCGCTGGCCGGAGTTGGTGCGGCTTACGGGTATCGCGCGGGCGCGCGGTATCTGGTGGGATTGTTTTTGGGGACCAACCTTGTGTGCCTCATGGTCATCACTGGCCTTGCGGCACTGATGTTGGCCGAGCCCCGAATACGCATCGTGCTGACCCTGGCGTCGGCGGCTTATCTTTTGTGGCTTGCCTCGCGCATCGCCTTGGCCGGGACCCGGCTTGCGTTTATCGAGCGCCCCACAGCACCCGGAATTCGCGACGGCATTCTGTTGCAGATCATCAATCCCAAGGCCTATGTGGTGAACACGACGCTGTTTTCGGGCTTTGCCTTTCTGGCGGCGCGGCCAGCGGTCGAGATGGCGATCAAGCTTTTGGTGTTGAACGCCATGTGGGTGTCGATCCACGTCCTTTGGCTGTGGATTGGCGTGTCGGTCAGGCGCCTTAACCTGGCCGAACGCACGCAACGGCGGATCAATATCGGGATGGCCTTGGCAATGTTGGCCGTCGTGGCGCTGGCGACCCTGGCGCCGCAATCCTAGGCCGAGAGGCGGGTAACGGCCTTGCGCCCCTGATTCAAAACGTCAGGCAGGTCGATGGTGGTCAGATGTCCGTCGTTGACGATTTGGCGGCCTTCGACAAATAGGTGCCTTACCTGACGGGGGCCGGCCAGAAGAAGCGCCGCCGGATCCCAACTGCCTGCGCTTTCGATCCCCGAGACATCCCAGACCGCGAGATCCGCGCGCATTCCCGCCGCTATGCGCCCGATGTCATCGCGCCCCAAGACTTGTGCGCCGCCAAGCGTCGCGATCTGAAGGGCCTCGCGCGCGGACATGGCATCGGCCCCTTTTGCCACACGTTGAAGCAGCATGGCCTGGCGGGCTTCGCCGATCAGGTTCGCCTGATCGTTCGAGGCCGAACCGTCAACCCCAAGCCCCACCCTAACACCAGCGTCCCGCATGGCGCGCACCGGAGCTATCCCTGAACCAAGGCGGCAGTTCGAACAGGGGCAATGGGCCACGCCGGTTCCGCTTTTGGCAAAAAGATCAATCTCTTGCCCGTCGAGTTTGACGCAATGGGCATGCCAGACGTCATCCCCTGTCCAGCCCAGATCTTCGGCATACTGGCCGGGCCGACAGCCGAAATTCTCAAGGGAATAGGCAATATCTTCGTCGTTTTCTGCAAGGTGGGTGTGGAGACGCACGCCCTTGTCGCGGGCAAGGATGGCGGCGTCGCGCATCAACTCGCGACTGACCGAGAACGGCGAACAGGGCGCGACGCCAACGCGCACCATGGACCCGGGCGCCGGGTCGTGAAAGGCGTCGATCACACGAATGCAGTCTTTCAGGATGTCGGCTTCCCTTTCAACCAGCGCATCGGGCGGCAGGCCGCCCTCGCTTTCGCCAATCGACATCGCACCCCGCGTGGGATGAAATCTGAGCCCGACTTCGCTGGCGGCGGCAATCGTATCGTCAAGACGCGCACCGTTCGGAAAGAGGTAAAGATGATCCGAACTGGTCGTACAGCCCGAAAGCGCCAGTTCCCCTAGACCCAGCAACGCCGACAGATGCATGTCGTCTGGTCCAAACTTGGACCAGATCGGATAGAGCGTTTGAAGCCAACCGAACAGCAAGGCATCCTGGCCTCCGGGCACGGCGCGGGTCAGGGTCTGAAACAGGTGATGATGCGTGTTCACCAATCCCGGGGTGACCAGCATCCCCGCCAGGTCGATGACCTTGGCCCCTTCGGACGCAAGATTGGAACCGACGGCCTTGATGACACCGGCCTCGATCAGAATGTCAGCACCCGCATGGTCGGTACCATCCATTGTCAGCACATGGTCGGCGTTCTTCAGAAGGGTGTGGGTCATGTCAAAACCGCCATTGCCGCCTTGTGAAGTTCAGGCGTTGCTGCCGCGATGGCGCGCCCGCCCTGATGGACCGACCCGCCCTCCCAGTCGGTGACGATGCCGCCCGCGGCCTCGATCACTGCAATTGGGGCCTGGATATCATATGCCGCCAGCTCTGCTTCGATCACCAGATCGATCTGTCCTGCCGCCAACAGGGCATAAGCATAGCAATCGCAGCCATAGCGCGTAAGCCGGACTTGTTCGGCGACGCGTCGAAAGGCGGCACCTTCGCTTGCGTTGCCGACTTCGGGAAAGGTTGTGAACAGGGTGGCGGCGTTAAGGTCGATTGTCCTGCGAACGCCAAGGCGGTTGGTGCCCTGTGGCCCCGTCACCTCGGCCCGGCCGCCACCGCCCAGGAAACGCTCGCCAATATAAGGTTGGTCGATCACGCCAAGGATCGGGCCCTTGGCATCGGACAGCGCAATCAGCACGCCCCAGGTCGGTGTGCCGCTGATATACCCGCGCGTGCCGTCAATCGGGTCAAGAACCCAAGTCAGGCCCGAAGTGCCTTCGGTGATACCGAACTCTTCGCCCAGGATACCGTCGTTCGGGCGCAGGTCTTGCAGGATCGCCCGCATGGCGGCTTCGGCGTTTCGGTCAGCGATAGTTACCGGGTCGAAATCTGCCGCCTTGCTGTCGGCGGTCAGGTCGAACGCACGAAAGTGCTTGAGGGTTTCCACCCGAGCAGCCTCGGCCAATCGCTCGGCAATTGGCCAAAGCTCTGAAAAATCATGCTTGTTTTTTGACACGCCGCTTCTTCCCCGCTCTGCCATGTCCCTTGGGCCTAGGCAGGGGGGTGTCCGGCGTCAAGGCCGTGTCTTAGGCAACGTCACTCAGAACACGGGCCAGTTCAAACAGACGGCGACGCTGAGTTTCGGGGATCGCATAGTACGACCGCACCAGTTCAAGCGCTTCCTTGTCCTTGAGGATATCCATCGGAATATCGGCCTGGATCGCGGCGTCGGCAGTCCCTTTCTCCTCGCTCAGGCCCTCAAAGAAAAAGCTGACCGGAACGGTGAGTGCCGCGGCGACATCCCATAGACGCGACGCGGATACGCGGTTCATGCCTGTTTCATACTTCTGGATCTGCTGGAATTTAATTCCGACCTTTTCGGCAAGCTGTTGTTGGGTCATACCAACCAGCCATCTGCGATGTCGGATTCGCTTGCCAACATGCACGTCCACTGGGTGCTTCATGATTAGGCTCCCTTTCAACCTGTAGCAGGTATGCTCTACTTGAAAACAACTTAACAGTTGTCTTTTTCGGCAGGCTTGGATCCGTGAAAAACCTTAAATCTGGAACCGGACAAACCATCCACTCATTCACAACTATTCGCAGATTCCTTATACAAATTTAATCGAGAACGTGTTTTCCACTATTCGACCAAAGTGATCAACAGTAAGGTAATTCACCTTTTACAACATATGTATGGGATCCAAGCCGCAATGACAATGCCCGCTATGGTTGTAAGTGAAATCGGCCAGCAACCTCAGCAGATCCCTTGGAAAATCCCTGCTCCGGCAGCCCATGACGTGTCGGTTAAAATCAGCGCATGTGGGCTGAATTTCGCCGACCTTTTGATGATCAAGGGCGAATATCAAGACACCCCGGTTGTTCCATTTGTACCAGGAATGGAGATTGCCGGGGAAATTCAGGCGATTGGCCCTGATGTGACCGAATTCAAGCTGGGTCAGCGAATCGCTGCTTTTTGCGGTCATGGCGGACTTGCCGGCGAAACGCTGGTTCAGGCGGCGCGGTGCATTGCGCTGCCCGAAACCATGGACGACGTAACTGCGGCCGCGTTTCCGATCGCCTATGGTACGTCACATCTGGCCCTTGGCCACCGCGCCCGTTTGCAGGCCGGTGAAACCCTGGTCGTTCTGGGGGCCGCTGGCGGGGTCGGTTTGACGGCGGTGGAGATCGGCAAGGCCCTTGGTGCGCGCGTCATCGCGGTGGCACGTGGACAGGAAAAGCAGGCGCTGGCCAGGACTGCCGGGGCTGACGAGGTGGTCGACAGCGAAACGGACGACCTTTTGGGTGCTTTGCGGGACCTGGGGCCGATCCATGTGGCCTATGACCCCGTTGGCGGTGCCGCCGGTGAGGCCGCGCTTCGCGCCCTTGGCCCCGAGGGCCGCCATCTGCTGATCGGCTTTGCCAGCGGTGATTTGCCCCGGCTCAGGCCAAACCACTTGCTGGTCAAGAACACCACTGTGATCGGGTTCAACTGGGGTGGCTATTTGGCGTTTGCGCCCGATGTCCTGCGCGAGAGTTTGGCAGAACTGGTGAAATGGCACGCTGCAGGGCGCATTCAACCGCATGTCAGTCAGGTTCTGCCGTTCGAGCGTGCCAGTGAAGGACTTGAGATGCTGCGCACCCGACGCGCGACCGGTAAGATCGTGGTCAGGCTGTAAGCGCCAAAGCGGGGCCTCGATACGACCGACGCACATGGGCCGCCAGATCGTGCAGAACCTCGCCTTTCTGGGCGTCCGACACGTAAAGGTTCAACCGAAACGCCCCCAGATCCGGCAGCGCGCCACCGTGGTTCACCTGTTCCAGTTGCGGCGCGGCCGTGCCCGCCAGTTGCGAAATCACGGCAATGTCCGCTGAAACCATGGCTTCGACGGTACGGCTGGAGTCTGAATCGACAGCCATCTGCCAGGGAATGCCCGCGTCATCCAGGGCCTCTTGCATGGGACGCCGGAAGATGCAGTTGGGTTCCGAGGCCAACGGCAAGGGTCGTTTCAGCCAGGCCGACCCGCCTGGTGCGCCGTACCAGATCAAGGGTTTTTCGATCAGCGTTTCGCCACCGGGGCGCAGATCCAGTTCGGTCGTCAGAATGATATCGCATTTGCCCTCGTCAAAAAGCTGCAACAGCCGGGTCGTGTGCGATGACAAAAGCTGCACACGCATGCGGGGATGCTCGGCGTTGAAAATTCGCAGGACATTGGGGGTCGCCGGATAGACGATGTCATGGGGCACCCCGAGAACTAGCACGCCTTCGAATGCGCTGTCGGTCATGCGGCCATAAACTTCGTCGTTCAGGGTCAGAAGCTTGCGCCCATAGCTTAGCAATTGTTCGCCAGCCGCAGTCAGGGCGATCCCCCTGCCCGACCGATCCAGCAAGGATTGATCCAGGTTCTCTTCAAGCCGCTTCAACTGCATCGAGACCGCCGACTGGGTCAGATTCAGCACCGCCGCCGCCTTGGTGACGCCGCCGGTATCCGCCACAGCAACAAAAGAGCGAAGCGCCGTCAGATCGAGATTTCTTGGCATATCACGTTCCTTGATGAGACACTTAAATACTATTCGCTTTCCAAATGTAACTTAATCTGGCAAAAGCATCAAGAGAATTGATGAAACGGCATCGACGCATACGTATCACGAAAGGACATGCCATGACGATGATGACCAATGATATCTACACCAACACGATCCATCGGGGGAAAACAGCCCGCAGGACCGGTATGCTTGCCCGTTTTTCGGCCTGGTATTCGCTGATTTCTCAGCGTCGCACCCTGTCAAAGCTTGATGACCACCTTCTGGACGATATTGGCATTAGCCGCGAGGCGGCAAGAAAGGAAGCCAGACGCCCGGTTTGGGACGCCCCGAACCAGTGGTTGCGGTGAAGGCACAAAACCTGAGAGAAACGCTGCGTTTTTGCCGCTATTGCAGTTGAAAAACCGACCGTTCCAGCCAATATTAGACGGGAACGGTCGGGAATCCGACGCAACATGACTGCAAGGAGCAATAAACATGGCTGAATACCAGACCATCCGGAGCACAACGACGGGTGTTCAGACGGCCGAGATCCACGAAGGCCTGCGCGCCCACATGAACAAGGTCTACGGCATTATGTCCGTGGGCATGTTGGTGACGGCAGGCGTCGCCTGGGCTGTTGGCACCAGCCCTGCGCTTTTGTCCATCTTCCGTGATCCGATCACCCTGCAGCCAAATATCCTTGGCTGGATTGCAATGTTCCTGCCGTTGGGCATGATTTTCCTGTTCGGTGGCATGATCAATCGCTTGTCGGCCGCAGGTGCACAGACGTTCTTTTACGTCTTCGCTGCTGCCATGGGTCTTTCGATCGCCTGGATTTTTGCGGCGTTCACCGGCATCTCGATTGCCCAGACCTTTGTGGCCACATCCGCGGGTTTCGCGGGGCTTAGCCTTTGGGGATACACCACCAAGCGCGATCTGTCGGGCATGGGGTCGTTCCTTTTGATGGGCCTGATCGGTTTGATCATCGCTATGGTGATCAACATCTTCCTCGCTTCAAGCGCAATGGCGTTCGCCATCAGCGTGATCGGTATCCTGATCTTTGCGGGCCTCACCGCCTATGACACCCAGAGGATCAAGACGGAATACCTGGCCCATGCCCATGCAATGGACGAGGAATGGTTGGCGAAATCCGCGATCATGGGTGCGCTGCACCTCTATCTGGATTTTATCAACCTCTTCATGTTCCTGTTAAGCTTCATGGGCGGGCGCGAATAAGCGCCACGTTCCACAGACAGTTTTGGAAGGGCCGGCCAGAGCGCCGGCCTTTTCTTTTGGCCTAGACCAGGAAGAACAGAAGGAACAAGAGCCCCATGCCACCGCCCGAGCCGACGGCCTCGGCGATCATTGCGGCATCGGAGTTCTCGTCGTTGTCATCTTCTTCTTCGGGCAAGGCACAGGTCGGCAGGACCGACGGAAACCCGTCCAACACCGAAAGGTCGGTCGCGCTACCCTCGGACCAACTGGCGATCTCGGCGGCCCCTTCGGCGGTCTTGGCAAACGACAGGCGGATCACCTCATGCGGTGAGCCAAGATCGACACCGACAGCCCCTTGCGACAGATCGGGCGTGATGGCGTCGCGCACGCCCACGGCATAAGTTTCCGCCTCGGGCGTTTCATCGACGTCGGGATTGTCGGGCACACCGAAGATCGCCTGCCAGTCTTCCGGCGTTTCCCCGGTCAGGCGTTCCGCCCAAACCTGAGTATACGTCAGCCCCATGCCTTCAAGATCAAGGCAGACATGCCCCGGTGCCGTGTCCCCGGCGGCCAGGAACAACACAAGCTTGTCGTCGTTTTCAAATCCATAGGTGGTGACCGGCGCATCGGGGTCATAGGCCGTATCGGACGCCAGAGCATGTGTGCCGCCAACACTTTCATACAGCATCTCAAGCATTTCGGCGCCGACAAAATCATACCCCTCTCCGCCTTCCTGCCAGCTGACACGGCCGGGGTGGATCAAATCGACCCCATAAAGCGAAGCCGCATCCGCACCCGCCTCGGCATAGCTGGAGAAGCTTTCAAGGATATAGGCCGCATGTTCCTGGCCATAAGCCGCCTCGTCCAGGT
>JABDJO010000044.1 GCA_013002465.1 Silicimonas sp.
ACCGGAGATTTCGCCATGGCGGCCAGTGCCGATTTGCCATCGGACGCCGTTGCCACGTTTTGCACGCCGAAGGCGTCGAGGGCCTGAGTGATCAGGCCGCGGCTTGTCGCCATATCGTCAACCACCATAACCCTCAACTGATCTCGCAATGACATAGTTTTTCCCAAACTTGGCTGATTACGTGCGCCGATAGACAGTGACGCTTTCCGTTGTGAAACCGCTGCTTTCAATCGGGTGGATGCGTTCGGAATGGCCAAGGATCAGGCGTCCGCCCGGAACAAGCATTTCGCGGAACCTGGGCCAGAGTTCACGCTGGCGGTGTTCGTCGAAATAGATGACGACATTGCGACACATGATGACGTCGAATGGATGGCGCATCGGCCAGGTTGCGTGTAGGTTCAGTTCGCGAAACCTGACCAGGTTTCGCAGTTCGTCGCCGACGCTGAACATCTCGTCGTCATCGGATGAGGCGGTAAGGAATTTTTTTCGATCTTCTGGCGCTATCGTGTCCACCGCAGATGGCGAATATGTGCCGGTTTTCGCGCGTTCGAGGATTTTCGGGTCAATATCAGAAGCCAAAATGAGAAGATCGCTTGATGCCGCCTCTGGAATGGCTTTCAGCAGTTCGATTGCAAGCGTGTATGGTTCTTCCCCGCTTGAGCATCCCGCCGACCAGAAACGAACGCGGTCACCTTGGTTCAATCTGGTCGGGATCGAGGGAAATATCGTCTTGCGCAGAAATTCGAAATGGTGCGATTCGCGGTAAAAACTTGAAACGTTTGTGGTCAGGATCGACACGAGTTCCCGTTTTTCGGACGGTGCGTCAGACAGCAGTTGCAGATAGTCACGGCAGGTCGGAAGCCGCAGATGCCTCAAGCGCCGTGAAATCCGGGACTGAACAAGGGATCTTTTGGAATCGGGAATGGACAAGCCGGCTTCTTCGGAGGCGATCGCAGCGATTTTTTGGAACTCTTCGTCCGTCAATGCTGCCATGATCGGCGATGTGGTCGGGGCATTCATGCCGCGACTTCCTTATTCGAAGGCAGCACTTCTTCCAGATCGAGAAGCCGCACCATCCTGTCATCGAGGATCGTGAGGGCCCGTACAAACCTGGACTTCGACGTCATTTCGGGCGGGGGCTGCAACTGGTCCGGTGAAAAGGAAAGAATATCGGACACCGCATCGACCCGAAGCCCCATCACCCGCGATTCCACGTCGACAACGATGATGACGTTCCGATCCTCGGGTTCGGTTTCCTCCAATCCAAGGCGCAGCGCCAGATCCACGACGGGCAGGACCGTGCCACGCAAATTGATGACACCGCGCACAAAGTCAGGCGCATGCGGCAGTGACGTCGTGCGGGTCCAGCCGCGAATTTCGCGTACCGACATGATCTCGACCGAATACTCGTTCTCCCCAATGCGAAAAGACAGATACTCGGTCTCGCCGGTTGCGCCGGTTTCGGAAACCTGGGGATCACTTGCCACGGTCATGTCAGGAGGCCTTTTTCTGCAGGATGACGACGTCATCGCCGGATGAATTCTGAATGAGGTCGTTTGGATCGAGGATCAGCGCGATCTGGCCATCGCCAAGGATGGTCGCCGCCGCGACACCCGGAACGCGGCCATAGCTTTCCTGCATGCCCTTGATCACGACCTGGCGCTGGTCTTCGATCGTGTCGACCAGCAAAGCGACCAGCACGCCCTCTTCTGGGGAAATCAGAAGGGCAATCGTTCCTTCCTCCACAGGTATTTGCGCGCGGTATCCAAGCTCCGTTCCCAGATCAAGGACCGAGACGAACTGCTCGCGTACGCGCAGGACCTTCTGACCTTCCGCCACGGTTCGCAGATCATCCACTGCCAGTGACAGTGTTTCGACGATTGCGTTCAGAGGAATGACCAGGGTTTCGCCAGCAACGGTGATGACCATGCCGTCCAGCACCGCAAGGGTCAAAGGCAGAGAAATCGAAAACGTCGTGCCCACGCCCGGGCTCGATTCAATACTGACACGGCCGCCCAGGGATGAAATCTGAGTGCGAACGACATCCATCCCGACGCCGCGGCCCGACAGGCTGGACACCTCTGTCGCGGTCGAAAAACCGGGCAGAAACAAAAGTTGGTCGGTTTCCGATTCCGACAATGCGGCGTCTTCGGCGATCAGGCCCTTTTCGATGGCCTTGGCGCGGACCTTTTCGCGGTCGATGCCGCCGCCATCATCAGCCACTTCGATGACAACACGGCCCGATCGATGCGCGGCGCTCAGGCGGATTTCGCCCTGCTCGTTCTTGCCGCGCTCGCGTCGTGTCGCTGCATTTTCCAATCCGTGATCGACAGCGTTTCGGATCATATGCGTCAGCGGATCGGCAAGCCTTTCGATAGCCGTCTTGTCGATCTCTGTGGTTTCACCGTCGGTTACCAGCCGCACCCGCTTGTCGATGGCGGCCGAGGATTCACGCACGATACGCGACATCCGCTGGAACAGCGACTTCACGGGTTGCGCCCGGATCATCATCACGCTTTCCTGGATGTTGCGGGTCAGTTGCATGAATTCGTCCAGGCCTGCCGAGACCGGCGAGTTGGGTGGAATGTCCTCTTGGGCGATGGACTGGGATAGCATGGCCTGGTTGATGACCAGTTCGCCCACGAGGTTCACCAGCCTTTCTATGCGTTCCAGATCGACCCGTACGGTCGGCGATGCTTTTGCCGGCTTTGACTCGGACCGTTTGGTGGAGGGTGAGTCGATTGGGTTGGCTTTTGACGTTTCTGCCGGGGCGGGCGGCGCTGCCGTTGGAATATCATCAGCTTGCGGCGTGACAACAGGCGTCGTTTCTTCGGTCAGTTCGGAAATAACTGCGTCCGGCTCGGCGTCTTGTTGCGGGGTAACATTCAGCTGGCACAGTCCGTCGGTAAACTCGAAAATTTCGGCGACAGCGTCGGGTTGTGAAACCGTTTCGACCAGGATGGACCAGCTCAGGCGCCCGCCCAGGTTTTTCAGATCTTCGATTGACTTTGGCGGATCGAGCGTGACGGTCGTTTGGCACGGTCCAAGATCAGCCAGTGTCTTGATCAGGAACAATGGCTCGTTGCCGCTTTCATAAAGTTCCCTGTCAGGGCGAAACTCCACCAGAAGTCCAGGTGAGGTCGAAGGGAAATCAAGATTGATGGGCGGCAGATCGTCAAGCGATGGCAGATCGACCGCCATATCATCGCCAGGACCGCCGAGTTCGCCCAGGTCAAGCGTCATCGGCTGAAAGTCGATTTCTTCTTCCGGTTCGGCACCACCTTCATTGTCGGAGCTCACATATGCGGCCAGTTCTTCAATCAGGCCCCCGGACATAGCTGTGTCTATCGGTTCGCCATCTCGGGAACACCGGATGAGATCGGACAGCACATCGCTGCAGCGCAAGAAGAGGCTGTTCAAAGGGTCGTCCATTGCCAGATCGCCGGACCGGCAGGCATCCATGACGGTTTCGAACTGATGCGCGAAGTTCACCAGGTCATCGAGGCCAAAAGCCCCAGCCCCACCCTTGATCGAGTGAACCGCGCGGAACGCCACATTGATCGTTTCGACATCGGCGTCGCCATCGGCAAGTGCTTGCAAGGCATCGACAAGGGATTCATGCAGTTCTTCGCATTCGATGAAGAACGAGGCCATGATTTCCTGCATTGGGTCGGACACTCGGGTTCTCCTATCCAACAACCATTCGAAGCGCCCGGACCAGTTTATCCTGGGCGAAAGGCTTGACGATCCATCCCGTTGCGCCCGACAAACGCGCGCGCGCTTTCAAATCCGGCGAACTTTCGGTCGTCAGAACAAGGATCGGGATAGTCTTGGTTTCGTCGCGCAGCCTGACGGCATCGATGAATCCAAATCCGTCCAGCCGTGGCATGTTTATGTCGGTGATAATTGCGTCGGGGGCCAGATCATCAAGCACCTCCAGCCCATGCTCACCGTCTTCGGCCAGGTGAACCTCAAACCCTTCGCTCGAAAGGGCAAGGTTAATCATGTCCCGCATCGTGCGGCTGTCATCAACAGCAAGAACAGAAATGCTCATCCAACGCTCCCTTCGAAATGGTCGGGGGTCACGCCAAATCGGACAAGGTTTTCGACAAGGGGTTCGGAGGGGTTTTCCAGCACGAAGGATTTTCCGTTTTGGGTCCAAAGCACCCGCGCCGACATCAAGAGTTCAAGGCAAAGCGCGCCAAGAACCGCGACCCCGGCACCATCGGCAACGATATCGTCGGTTTCCGCCGACACGATGGCATCGCGCAGCTTGTCCGCAGCGGCGGTATCCAGTTTTTCGTCCAGGACCAGCCGCTTCACCATATGCACACCTCAATTACCGGGTCGACGCCAGTGCGTTCGCTCTGACAGAACTGTCCCTAGCCCGGGCGTTGTTAAGATGCGGTTACTCTGGCCGTTTGGCGGCCTAAAAGTTTAATCGTCGGCGTGCAGATACATGGCCAGCCCGGTCAGCGCGGCGAAATCGTCATCCACCACGAAAACCGGAAACTGATCCATGAACTCTGTAAATCGTCCCTTGTCGCGAAAGGCCGCCGCGAACCCGAACTGCGACAGGTAAGGCTGCATGGCACGCGACACGCCGCCGACAAGATAGACCCCGCCAAACGGAAGCTGAACAAGCGCCAGATCTCCGACGACAGTTCCCATGAGAGTAACGAAGGTTTCGACAGCACGCCGCGCGGCGGGGTCTCCTGCCGCACAGGCCTCGACAATTTCGGGTGCGGTCCGGTCGGCGGTGGCGTCGGTTTCGCTGTTGATCCAGGCTTGGATATGTTCAAGCCCGCGCCCTGACAGAACATCCTCGACCGACGCAAAGCCGTGTTCTCTCTCAACGAATTTACCCAGCCGCAGCATGTCTTCGGTGCGGATCGGCATGCTTACGTGACCGCATTCGGACGGCGGCACCACGCGACCGCCGGGTGTCGGCACCGCAACGGCTGCGTTGAATCCCGTCCCTATCCCTACGACCAAACAGGTGGAGGGTTCGGCTTCGGGTTGGCCTTCGATAACGGTTTCCAAGTTTTCGGGGGCGAGCGAGCCAAGGCCATAGGCCTGGGCCTGCAGATCATTCAAGACGGCATTGGTGGCCGCCCCGGTCAGATCTTGCAGGATGCCTGGATCAATGGACCAATTCAGGTTCGTCAGCGTTCCCTTTCCGTCATCGACCGGCCCCGCGATAGCCACGGCTGATGCCGCGCACCTGATGTCGCGATCGGCCAGATAAGCGCCGATCAGCGTCTCAAGGTCGGGATAGTCACTGTTGCGGTACTTCTTCAGCGTATCGGGCAACACCTGTGGACCGTCAGACAATGCCACACGCGTGTTAGTGCCGCCGACATCGGCGACAAGCGACAGGGTCTCAGTGCTTTGGGCCATGGCTCGGGTCCTGACATCCACGAGCCAAGAACGGCTCTCTGGCGGGATACGTGGGATTGATCGGGCAGATCAAGCGTTTGGCGCAGATTTTGTCGGGTAGTTCCCAAGGAACAGGCAATACGGCATTGCGATCAACCATTGCCTGACCTTTGGCGCGGGTGCGCGTCGAAGATGAACCCCAGAAAGTTCAGCGCAATCTGGGCGGCCAGAATGGCGGTTGAACCCGTTCGGTCATAGTCGGGCGCGACTTCAACCAGATCGAACCCCACGATTGGGTGGGACCTGGCAACATTCTGCAGCAATTCCAAGACTTCGTAGTACAGGAACCCACCGTGGCTGGGGGTTCCGGTTCCCGGTGCGATCGAGGGGCAGAAGGCATCAATATCAAGGGTCACATAGACCGGAACATCCTTGGGAATACGAGCAGCGACGCCTGAAGGACCAAGGGTGCGGGCCTGACGAACTGAGAGAATGTCCGACCCCATGGCGCGGGCGTCTTCGTAGCCCTCGCGTGCGGTCGATGAGACATTGCGGATGCCGACTTGGGTCAGACTCGAGACTTGGGGTTGTTCGGCGGCGCGCCGCATGGGATTGCCGTGACCGGCACGAACGCCGTGGCGCTCGTCGACAAAATCCAGATGAGCATCAATCTGCAGGATGTGAAAGGGTTCGTGGCCCTCAAATGCGCGGATACAGGGGATATTGACCGAGTGGTCGCCTCCGATCACCACGGGCAGGGCATTCGCGGCCAGAATGCGACGCACACCGGTTTCGATATTGGCGTGGCTTTGGGTTGTATCGGTATGCACGATGTCTGCATCGCCGATGTCAACAATCCGCACGCCGCTGCCAAGATAAGTCCGGTCGTCTTCGTGGTCATAGGCCCCGGCATGGCCGAACGAGAACAGAGTGGACGCCTCGCGCACCGCACGAGGCCCAAATCGCGCGCCTGCGCGCCACTGGGTGCCAGCATCAAACGGAGCGCCAAGGACGGCGACATCGGCGTCAATGGCGTTCCAGTCCTGCACCAATGGGCGTTTACCGAAGGTGGCGACCCCCACAAAGGGCAGATCCAACCGCCCGCTTTCATATCCGTGTGTACTCATGCAGGAAGAGAGGCACGAGTGGACGGGATTGTGCAAGGTTGAATGGATCCCTGCCGGGCATCGCTAGGGCCATGAGCAATTTCCGAGGCAGCGTTGCGAATTTCTGCGTTGTTGGTACATATTGGGGTTTTCGTTCAAGCCGACACATGCGATAGGGGGCCGTCAAACGAACCCTCCCAAGGAGAAAGCCGATGGAGATTCGTGAGGCGCTCACGTTTGATGATGTTTTACTGGTGCCGGGGGCATCGAAAGTCCTGCCGTCCGAGGCTGACACGCGGACGCAGGTGACAAAAAGCATCGCGATGAACATTCCACTTCTAAGCTCGGCCATGGACACGGTGACCGAGGCGAAGATGGCGATCACCATGGCGCAGGCGGGTGGCATCGGCGTTTTGCATCGAAACATGGACATTGCGGATCAGGCCGAAGCGGTGCGCCAAGTCAAACGGTTCGTTTCGGGGATCGTCGATCATCCGATCACGCTTACGCCGGACCAGACACTGGCTGATGCCAAGGCCCTTCAGGAACGGTTCAGCGTGACGGGGTTTCCTGTGGTGGACGATGCCGGACGGGTGCTGGGAATAGTCACAAACCGGGACATGCGGTTTGCCGAGAACGATGCGACGCCGGTACGCGTCATGATGACCTCGAACGATCTTGCGATCCTGACCGAACCCGCGGATCTGGACGAGGCCCGCAGTCTGATGAAGGCGCGGCGAATCGAAAAGCTTCTGGTCACCGATGGTGGGGGCAAGCTGACCGGGCTTTTGACGTTGAAAGACAGCGAGCAGGCGGTGCTGAATCCGCAGGCTTGCAAGGATAGCCTTGGGCGATTGCGAGTCGCTGCCGCCACCACCGTGGGTGATGCAGGGTACGAAAGGTCTGAAGCTTTGGTCGATGCCGGGGTCGATATCGTGGTGATCGACACGGCCCATGGCCATTCCGAAGGCGTTGCCCGGGCCGTCGAGCGTGCGAAATCCCTGTCGAACGAAGTCCAGATCATCGCTGGAAATGTCGCCACCGGAGAGGCCACCCGCGCCCTGATCGACGCCGGAGCGGACGCAGTCAAGGTGGGAATCGGGCCTGGATCCATCTGTACAACCCGGATGGTGGCGGGTGTGGGAGTGCCGCAGTTGACTGCGATCATGGATTGTGCGGCGGCGGCTGGCGACGTGCCTGTCATTGCCGACGGCGGAATCAAGTATTCCGGCGATTTCGCGAAATCCATAGCAGCCGGAGCGTCCTGCGCCATGGTGGGTTCGATGATCGCCGGCACTGATGAAAGTCCCGGAGAAGTCATTCTATATCAAGGGCGTAGCTACAAAAGCTATCGTGGAATGGGGTCCTTGGGAGCGATGGCGCGCGGCTCCGCTGACCGGTATTTCCAGAAGGACGCCGCCAGCGATAAACTGGTTCCCGAGGGCATCGAAGGGCAGGTGTCCTACAAGGGGTCGGCGGCAACTGTGATACATCAGTTGATCGGTGGATTGCGCGCAGCCATGGGCTACACAGGTTGCCAGACTATTCAAAACATGCGACAAAATTGTACCTTCGTGAAAATCACGGGTGCCGGGCTGAAAGAAAGCCATGTGCATGACGTGCAAATCACGCGGGAAAGTCCCAATTACCGATTGGGCAATTGATGGTTGGTGGTGCTGACGCCCTGATCGGGCGTTGACCGGTGAGTGACAAGTTGGGGGCAACCATGGCAGATCGTGCCATGAAAGCTGACGGTGCTGGCGAAAGTCGCGACATCGTCGAGCTTGACAAGGATGAAAGATGGCAGGCGCGCCTGGCAGAAGCTCGTGCTCGGCGCGAAGTTGCTTTGCGCGAAAAGGCCAGCAAGCCCAAGAAACCGCGCAGAAAACCCTGGGAAGAAGAACCCGGCCAAGACCCGGATTCGTTCACGGTTGAGCCAATCGTTCAAGAGCCCGATCCGAACCGGCGTGATTTCGCGGATCGCTTCGAGGCGCTTCGTGAAACCATCAAATCCGATAAACACACCCCCGCAAACACTAAGGCAGTGCCTGCCAAACCCAAGGTTGAGCAAGCCGAACCCGTTGAGCCACGGCCCGAGCCTGCGGTTTCAACCCCTGCTTCAAATACCTTTGACGATATTATTCCGCCCGATCAGGCACCGCCGGAACCTGTCGCGGTGCCCATGCCTCCGCGTAAGAAGGAAGTGCCGGAAAAGGATTCTCTGATTGCCGCCGATGCGCCCGATGTGGCCGAGATCGCGCAGCGGTATGCGGCGACATTGGCGCCAATGCCTGAGTTGGCCGTACCGGAAGTGCAGCAAGAGCCTGAACCAGAGGACGTCGTTGAGGAGGGGGCTGATGCCGCCACGGCCACGACGCGCCGCAAACCCGGGCGCCCATTGATCTTGCTGCTGTTGGTCCTCACTCTTGCAGCGGTCCCATTATTGAAAACCCCACCACCCCTGGAAATAGGACCGTCCTTTCCGGCAACGCCGCGCTTTGGTCTGCCGCCCGCGCTTGGAATAACCACCTCCATGCTATGGCGCCCGGGAAAAACGTTCCCGGGTGACTGGAGTCCGGCAAGCGTTGCAGCGCCGGCACGCCCGTTGACGGTGTCAACCCGACCACCGGCAGAGTACCTTCGTACTGTCCCGGGTCTTGACGCAATGGCGGAAGAAATTTCGACAGGTTCAGTTTCTTGGTCGATGCTCTCGCCAGTAATCGCAAACCGGACGTCTGATCGGCTGTTCTCGCCGATCACCGGATACGGGGCAAGCGCGCTGGTTCCCGAATCTGCGCCACGTCCGCGTCCAAGATCGCCGGTATTGAAGACGGAAAGCGTCCCGAATGGCGATTCCGATGTCCAATCGCAAGCTTTTGTCGACGGCGCAATCAACGATCCCGGGCCAGCCGCCTTGTCGGCGTCAGCGCCCGATGCCGTCCCGTCGGTTGAGGGTGCGGATATGCCCCCGCCCATCACCAAGCTTTCCATGACCATTCTGGTGCCAGTGACGGCCAAGATGCAGAGGGCGGAACAGATTGCGGATGATCTGCGCAATCGCGGGCATTCCATCGCCCGAATTCAAAAGGTCGATGTCAGCATCAGGGACCGAAACATCCGCTATTTCCACAACGGTGACCGGCGCGAGGCGCGTCGCCTGGCCAAAGCATATGACGCGGAACTTAAGGATTTCACCTGGTTTCAACCCAAACCGCCGACCGGGACGACCGAAATCTGGTTGTCGGGGAAACCAAATCGGATTGCTCAGGTGCCGGTCCCGTCGCCGGAGAAGGCCCTGGGCAACGTCACTGAAATTTTCACGCCAAAAGTTGTGATTGTGCGACGCAAGCCAAGCCTTTGGGAGCGCTTATTCTCAGGTACAGGCGAAACACCGAGCGGCAATCAGAGGCAGGGTGACGGCGACGAAAACGAACTTATCGTGAATTCGGGCAGCGAAGTAGTGCCCGAACCGGACGTCGATCCTGTCGAAAGCACAAGCGGCAGCGAACCTGAGTTGGCGGGCGACGATGACACAGGTGACGCGTCGACAGATGCGGAAACCGAGGAAAGTCCAGGGGATTCCGAAAATAGCGATGCCGAAGGCGCGTCTGATGGCGATGACGCTTCGGATGACGACGAAACCGCCGGGAATTGATCTGAAGTTTCTCAACCAATTGGGTGAGGTATGACACCAGGCGCGCGGGTCGCGGCAGCGATCGACGTTCTTGACGTCATTGCCACGGGAGCATCGGCAGAAAAAACGCTGACCACCTGGGCACGCAAGAACCGGTACGCCGGTTCGGGTGATCGGGCGGCCATTCGCGATCTGGTGTTTACGGGTTTACGTCAGAAACGCTCGCTTGGCTGGCTGGGGCAGGGCGATTCCGGGCGCGCCCTGATGATTGGGCTTGCAAGGGCCAGCGGGCAGGATCCCGAAACCCTGTTTACCGGTGAGGGATACGCCCCCTCGCGCTTGAGCGATGATGAAAGCAAGCCGCCGCCGCCTCTGAGCAACGCTCCGCCAGATGTGCAGTGTGATTGCCCCGCCTGGCTTTGGCCCCGGATAACCGCCGATCTTGGTGACGAAGCCGAACCCGTGTTGAGACAGCTTCAGAACCGTGCGCCGGTCTATCTGCGCGTGAACAGCGCAAAAACGACCCGAGAGGCGGCGATTGAAATGCTTTCGGGTGACGAGATCGAATGCCGGCCTCATGACATGGGAAAGACGTGCCTTGAAGTCGTGAGAAACCCGCGCCGGATCAAGTCATCGCGCGCCTATCGGGAGGGGCTGGTGGAACTTCAGGATGCGGCGTCTCAGGCGGTGGTCGATTGCATTTTGGCCGTCACCGGTCCGGGACGCGTTCTGGATTACTGTGCCGGCGGGGGTGGCAAGGCCCTGGCGCTTGCCGCAGGTGGGGCCGGTCGGGTTTGGGCCCACGACATCAGCCCCGAGCGAATGAGCGATATTCCCGAAAGGGCCAAGCGGGCCGGGGCCGATATCGTGGTCGATCTGGCACCCAAGGGCCCGTTCGATACCGTGGTCTGCGATGCGCCATGTTCGGGAAGCGGCGCCTGGCGACGGCAACCGGAAGCAAAATGGCGCCTGACGACGGACCGGCTTGAGCACCTGTTGCGCACCCAGGACGACATTCTGGACCGGGCCAGCCAGTTGGTCGACCAAAACGGCCATCTTGTCTATGCAACCTGTTCGATCATCCGTGACGAAAACGACGCACGGGCGGAGGGCTTTGTCGCGCGCAACCCGGGCTGGACAACCGTCTTCAGCCGAAACTTTTCACCGCTTCTGGGCGGAGATGGATTTCATGTCACAATATTCCAGAGAACGGCACAAATTTAGGTTTCGTTAACCAATTCGCCGCAGGCTCTTCACGAATCCTTAACGAAAAGGGAGGGGTGTGGCGCGTCACCAGTCACTTCTGCACTCGCAATCCGCCTTGGACCACTACGGCGGGCGTTTTTTCGTGTTCTTGTGCCTCTCGGGTTTTGGGGTTCTTTGCGCTCTGTTCATTCCTCTGCAGGCTGTGAAACCCTTGATTTTCGGGGCGGCGGCAGGATTGTTCAGTTTGGCAGCCATGACCGGGCTCGACGGAATTTGGCGCCGCGCGCGTCTGTATTGGGATCTTTACCGCACTGTTTGGGAGCAAAAAGAAGCCCCTGAACCTGTCATAGTGACAGATTTGGAGGGGCGGTATTTCTCCCGCAATTCCGCAGCCAGCGACCTGACCGCTCTGGCAAGATGGTCCGATTTGTGGCCGGTATTCGAAGGCCAGATCGCGGATGCCGACGAAATTCGCAGGTTGGTGATTTGCGCGAAAGAACAAGGATCAGCGCATTGCCCGTTGGTATCGGGACGCACATTGCGGGTATCCCGTGACAAGCGGCAATGCCTGGTTTGGTCGTTCGAATCTGCACCGATTGGTATCGCCGAGTGCGAATTGGCGGCTTTTCGGGTCTTGGCATCGGGTCGGATCGAAGCAGAGAACGCTGCGGCAAGAGCCCTTTTCGGCCGTGGCAAATCAAACCTGACGGCCCGTATTGCTGATCTGCCGCTCAGAAATGGCAGTGTCCACCGGGTGTTTACGACCGCGGGCAAGCGGAGTTGCACGCTGGTCGTGACAGGTGAGCCGGACCACGCGCAAGACGTCGTCGTGATCCCCAAAGACACCAACGCGGCAGAACACACGATGCTTGCCCAACCGGACCTGTTGGATGCATTGCCGGTGCCGATGCTCAAAATCTCGGCCGATGGTGCCTTGATCGAGGCCAATACCGAAGCGCGTTCGATCTTCCATATCGCGGCCGGGGCCAGCTTGCCGCCACTGTTCGAACTTGTCGAAGGTATGGGGCGTTCGATCTCGGACTGGCTGGCCGATGCGGCCGAGGGCCGTGGTTTGTTGAAACCCGAGATTGTGCGCGCCGTCATTCCGGGCCAGGAACTGTTTTTGCAGATTGCCCTCGGGCGCATGCACGAGGCCGGGAAAGTCGTTCTGGTCGGTATCCTGAACGATGCGACCGAGTTGAAGACCCTGGAAGCGCAGTTTGTTCAAAGTCAGAAAATGCAGGCCATCGGCCAATTGGCCGGCGGTGTTGCGCATGATTTCAACAACTTGCTGACCGCGATCAGTGGCCATTGCGATCTTTTGCTTTTGCGCCATGACGCCGGCGACCCCGAGTATTCCGATCTGATCCAGATTTCGCAAAACGCGAACCGGGCCGCCAGCCTGGTTGGTCAGCTTCTGGCTTTTTCACGCAAGCAGAACCTGAAACCGCAGGCGCTTGATATCCGCGATACCATGTCCGATCTGGCGCACCTGCTGAACCGGTTGATTGGCGAGCGTATTCAACTGGATGTCACTCATGCCCCCGGTTCCCAGATGATCCGTGCCGATCGGCGCCAACTTGAACAGGTCATCGTGAACCTGGTGGTCAACTCGCGCGATGCGATGCCCGAGGGTGGCCGGATCTCGGTGCGAAGCTACCCTGAGTATTTCGAGGTCGAGACCGTTCGAGACCGGGCGCATATGATGCCGGGTGGTTATGTCGTTATCGAAGTGTCCGATACAGGGTCCGGCATCAGCCCCGAAGGGCTGACCAAGATTTTCGAACCCTTCTACACCACAAAGAAAACCGGAGAGGGCACCGGGCTTGGGCTTTCGACGGCATACGGCATCGTCAAGCAAACCGGCGGTTATATCTTTGTCAAAAGCACCCCTGGTGAAGGGACGACCTTCAGTCTTTACTTCCCGGCCACCAAGAAAATACCTAAAGAGGTTCCGCCAGAGACGCATGTGGCCCTGCATCCCACGCGCGGTGACGGAGTGATACTTTTGGTGGAAGACGAAGCGCCGGTGCGTGCTTTTGCTGCGCGAGCCTTGCGATTGCGCGGTTATACGGTGGTGGAAGCCGCTTCGGCTGAGGAGGCTCTGGAAGCCCTGAGCGACGGCGATCTGGTCATCGACGTTTTCGTCACCGACGTGGTCATGCCGGGGATGGACGGACCCACCTGGGTGCGGCAGGCTTTGGTCAAACGTCCCGACACAAGGGTGGTGTTCATGTCGGGCTATGCCGAAGAGGGACGGGCCGAAAAGCAGGCGCGGATCCCGAATTCGGTCTTCCTGCCGAAGCCCTTCTCGCTCGTGCAACTCACCAATCTGGTGCAGGAACAACTGCACTGATCGCTGTTTCGAAGCCAGTGTGTTTTCTGCGCGGGCTTCCCAACAGTCTCCCGCCATGCGCGCGGCAAAGGAATTCAAGACTTGGTAACGTAGTATTAATGTCTGGTTTTCATAAAATGCCAGATAATTGGGTTGCAATGTTCTCTTTTTGATCTCATAACCACCAAAAGAACAAGAAGAGAACACGAGCATCGTTGCCGCCACCCGGCGGACGTGAAATAAGGAAACAGGACCAATGGCGACGGCTGAACTTCTGGACATGACAAGCAAGAAAAGCAGCGACAAGCAAAAGGCACTCGATTCGGCTCTGGCCCAGATCGAACGGCAGTTTGGCAAAGGCTCGATCATGAAGCTTGGGGGCGATAACGTGATCCCCGAGATCGAGGCGACGTCAACCGGGTCCCTCGGGCTTGATATCGCGCTTGGCATAGGTGGATTGCCAAAGGGCCGGATCGTTGAAATCTACGGACCGGAAAGTTCGGGCAAGACGACGCTGACGCTTCATTGCGTGGCTGAAGAACAGAAGAAGGGCGGGGTCTGTGCCTTTGTCGATGCGGAACATGCGCTTGATCCGCTATACGCCAGGAAACTGGGTGTGAACCTGGACGAACTTCTGATTTCACAGCCCGACACCGGCGAACAGGCCCTTGAGATTACCGATACGCTGGTACGCTCTGGTGCGGTTTCGATGGTTGTCGTCGATTCGGTTGCCGCACTGACGCCGAAATCCGAACTGGAAGGCGATATGGGCGACGCGAGTGTGGGTGTCCATGCCCGTCTGATGAGCCAGGCCATGCGCAAGCTGACCTCGTCGATCGCGCGCTCGAAATGCATGGTGATCTTCATCAACCAGATCCGCATGAAGATCGGTGTGATGTTCGGTTCGCCCGAGACCACAACGGGTGGCAATGCGCTGAAGTTCTATTCCAGTGTGCGCCTTGATATCCGCCGGATCGGCGCCATCAAGGACCGGGACGAAGTTGTCGGCAACACGACCCGCGTCAAGGTTGTGAAAAACAAGGTCGCGCCGCCCTTCAAGCAGGTCGAATTCGACATCATGTATGGCGAAGGCATCTCGAAAATGGGCGAGTTGATCGACCTTGGCGTCAAGGCTGGCGTGGTCGAAAAATCGGGGTCCTGGTTCAGTTATGGGGATGAGCGGATCGGCCAGGGACGCGAGAATGCCAAGACCTTCCTGCGTGAAAACCCTGAAGTGGCCCATGATATCGAAGACAAGATCCGGGCGGCTCACGGATTGGATTTCGATGCCGAACTGGTCCCGGACGTCGAAGACAAGGGCAGCGACGACAGCGTCATTGATGCCTGATCTGCCAGGGTTTACGCCGGCTTCGCCGTCGCGCTGGCGAGGGGCGCTGCCCCTCGCGCTCCCCGGAGTATTTTAACCAGGAAGAAGGACTTCGGTGTCTAGCCGCTGATGCGGCAAAGTTCCTTTGCCCACGATTGCACAAGTCGAATAGCGATCTATTTCCCAAGCGCCCTTTTCAAGGGGCGCTTGATGCCGTTCTTCCTGTCTAAAATACTCCAGGGGGTGAATTAGCCAAGGGCCAAGAGGGGGCGGCGCCCCCTTTCCAGAGCGACACCAAAGGTGGCGCAAGCCCGAACAGTTTGCGATGGCGCTTTACGGCTTCCAAGGAACCGGTTATCTCAATTTCCGCCCGGACAGACACGTGGACAAGATGACCAGCCTGAACGATATCCGCTCGACATTCCTTGATTATTTCGGCCGCCACGATCACGAGATCGTCGATAGTTCTCCGCTTGTGCCGCGCAACGATCCGACGCTGATGTTCGTCAATTCGGGCATGGTACAGTTCAAGAACCTTTTCACTGGGCTTGAAACACGCGACTACAAGCGTGCAACGACATCCCAGAAATGTGTCCGCGCGGGCGGGAAGCATAACGACCTGGACAACGTGGGTTATACGGCGCGCCATCATACGTTCTTTGAAATGCTCGGAAATTTTTCGTTCGGCGACTATTTCAAGGACGACGCCATCCCCTTTGCCTGGAACCTTCTGACCGAAGATTTTGGCATCGAGAAATCGCGGCTTCTGGCCACCGTTTACCACACCGATGACGAAGCTGCGGCGATCTGGAAAAAGGTCGGGATCCCGGAAGATCGTATTATCCCGATCGCGACGCACGACAATTTCTGGCAGATGGGGCCGACGGGCCCCTGTGGGCCCTGCACCGAGATTTTCTATGACCATGGCGATCACATATGGGGCGGACCGCCGGGGTCGCCAGAGGAAGATGGCGACCGGTTCATCGAGATCTGGAACATCGTTTTCATGCAGAACGAACAGTTCGAGGACGGCACGATGCGCGCCCTCGACATGCAGTCGATCGACACCGGCATGGGGCTGGAGCGGATTGGCGCCCTGCTGCAGGGCAAGCACGACAATTACGACACCGACACCATGCGCGCGTTGATCGAAGCTTCGGCCAATGCAAGCAGTTCCGATCCCGATGGCCCCGAGAACGTGCATCATCGGGTGGTTGCCGATCATCTACGATCGACCTCGTTTCTGATCGCCGACGGCGTAATGCCGTCTAACGAGGGACGGGGATATGTCCTGCGCCGGATCATGCGTCGTGCAATGCGGCATGCCCATTTGGCAGGTGCGAAAGACCCGGTGATGCACGCCATGGTCTCGGCTTTGGTTGGTGAGATGGGGCAGGCGTACCCTGAACTGGGTCGCGCCCAGGCCTTGATCGAGGAAACGCTGAAACTTGAGGAAACCCGCTTTCTTCAAACACTTGAGCGAGGCCTGAAGCTTCTGGATGAAGAGGTTCAGGGCTTGGAAAAGGGCAGCGATCTGCCCGGCGAGGCCGCCTTTCGGCTGTATGACACCTATGGTTTTCCGCTTGATCTGACCCAGGACGCTTTGCGCGAAAAAGGGATTGGCGTCGACACCGACAGTTTCGATGCCGCCATGGAGGCGCAGAAGGCCAAGGCACGTGCTGCATGGTCAGGGTCAGGTGAGGCCAAGGATGCCGCGATCTGGTTCGATCTGGCCGAGCAGCACGGCGCCAGCGAGTTTCTTGGATACGACACCGAGGTTGCCGAGGGGCAGATTCTTTCGATCGTTCGTGACGGTGCGGCGGTTGAGGCGTTGTCCGAGGGCGAAACCGGCTGGATCATCACAAACCAAACGCCCTTTTACGGAGAAGCGGGCGGGCAGGTTGGTGACACCGGCACCATCAGGGGCGTTGGCGATGGCGACGATCAGGCCCGGATCACGGATACGCAGCGGTTTGCAGGCGGGCGCAGTATCGGTCACCAGACCGAGGTTCTGAAAGGACGGTTGAGCGTCGGTGACCCCGTGGCCTTGAAGGTCGATCATACGCGGCGGGCGGCGATCCGGGGCAATCACTCGGCAACGCACCTTTTGCACGAAGCCCTGCGGCAGGCTCTTGGTGATCATGTGGCGCAGCGCGGGTCCTTGAACGCGCCTGATCGGCTGCGGTTCGACTTCAGCCATCAGAAGGCGCTGACGCTGGAGGAATTGAAGACCATCGAAACCGAGGTAAACGCCTTCATCCGCCAGAATTCACCGGTGGTGACAAGGATCATGACACCCGACGATGCACGCGCGCTTGGCGCGCAGGCACTGTTCGGCGAAAAGTATGGCGACGAGGTGCGCGTTGTATCCATGGGGCAAGCCCACACGGGAAAAGGCACCGATGGGGACACCTGGTCGATTGAACTTTGCGGGGGCACCCATGTGGAGCGCACCGGCGATATCGGTGTTTTTGTCACCCTAGGGGATTCCGCATCGTCTGCCGGGGTGCGCCGGATCGAGGCGCTGACCGGCGAAGCGGCTTTTCGCTATCTGTCCGAGCAAGATCATCGTCTTGCCGAAATCGCGCTTCAGTTGAAAGCGGCGCCCGAGGATGTGCCGCAGCGGGTCAAGGCGCTGCAATCGGAACGCCGCCAACTGCAGGACGAAGTGGCCGATTTGCGGCGTCAGCTTGCCATGGCAGGCGGCGGGCAAACGGGGCACGAGGCCCAGTCGGTCAACGGTTTATCGCTGCATGCCCAGGCCTTATCTGGTGTGACTGGCAAGGACCTTCCGGCCCTCATTGATGAACACAAGGCACGCCTGGGGTCGGGTATCGTTTTGCTGATCGCTGATACCGGTGGCAAGGCGGCGGTGGCGGCCGGTGTCACGGACGACCTGGTTGAAACGGTTTCGGCCGTCGATCTGGTGCGCGCGGCTGTCGAGGAACTGGGTGGCAAGGGCGGTGGTGGCCGCGCGGACATGGCGCAGGGCGGCGGTCCGTCGGCGGAAAATGCAGAGGCGGCTATTGCCGCGGTGAAAAACCTGTTGGAGGGATGAATGCCGGCTTTATGGATTGCCCATGTCACCGTGACCGATGACGAGGCTTACGCAAAATACGCAAAACTGGCGGGACCGGCGATTGCCAAGCACGGCGGACATTTCATCGCACGCGGCGGTCGGTATGTCCAACTTGAGGGCAAGGAACGCCCTCGCAACGTGGTCGCGCAGTTCCCGTCACTGGAAGCGGCAGAGGCCTGCTATCATTCGCCGGAATACCAAGCGGCGCTTGGCCATGCGCGTGGTGCCTCCGAGCGTGAATTGATGGTGGTTGAAACCACCGAATGAGTGGTTTCGGCTATAGCCCGTAATTTTGATGTCAATCTGACAGCATCCGGTCGACGACATCCCCGGCCATGGTCTGCGAGAGGGGCGAGAAATCGCCCTGGTCGAACATGGCGCGCGAGGTGTCGTGGATAATTCGGTGCGTGACCCGGGCCAGGGCTGATCCCAGTGACAGGCGCGCGGCACCCATTTTGGCGTAGTCCGTCAGCGGCACCTTGGAATAGGGCCCTGCGACCAGGACATTGACCGGCTTCGCGGTCGCCGCGATGACGCGTTTCAGATCGTCCATGGTCTTTGGCATGGGCACATAAAGGCAATCTGCCCCGGCTTCATCAAAGGCGCGAACCCGGCGCAAGGCCTCTTCGATGTCGTAGTGCCCGTTCATGACGCCATCTGCGCGGGCGACCAGAACGAAATCCCGCGGCAAGGCCCGGGCGGCAGCGGAGGCTGCGCGGATTCTCTCGACCGCTTCGTCAAAGTCATAGGCGTGGTCTTCCGGCAGGGCGGCGTCTTCGATGGAAATGCCTGCCAGACCGATCTCAGCCGACAAACGGACCGTTTCTGCGCAATCGTCGGGACTGTGACCAAAGCCGTTCTCGAAATCCCCCGACACCGGCATGTTCACAGCCGCCATCAGATCCGAAGCATGGGACAGGGCTTCGTCGCGGCTGACACTTCCGCCATCGGGGCGGCCAAGGGTGAACGCGTGGGCCGCCGACGACGTCGCAATCGCCGGAGCCCCCATGGCGGCCAGCATCTTGGCCGAACCGGCGTCCCATGCGTTTGCCAGAATGAAGGGTTTACCGGGTGCGTGCAGGTCTCGGAAGGTCATGCGGCCTCTTTTTTCAGCATTGTGTGAAAGTCCGCGAGGCTTGCAATGGCGGTCGCGAGAGCATCGTCGTCAACCGTCAAGGCGATGCGCAAATGGCCCGCTGCGGCAGCCCCGAAGCTTTCGCCCGGCATAACGGCAATCCGGCGTTCGTCCAAAAGCCGCTCGGCAAAGCGCTCACCCGACAAACCGGTCTGGCGAATATCGACCATCAGATACATGCTGGCCCACGAGGGCACCACGGGCACGCCGTTTGCCGCGAACATGGCCGAAACAATGCCATGTCGGCGCTGAAACGGGGCGGCCACCATGTCTTCCAGTTCGTTGCCCTGCTCTAGCGCGAAAAGCCCCGCATCCTGAATAAACCCCGGGATCCCATAGTTGGTGTGCGTCGCAAGATTGCTTAAGTGTTCGATCACGGGTTCGGGGGCGACAAGCCAGCCAAGGCGGCTGCCGGTCATGGCATGGCTTTTTGAAAGCGAGCCGACAACCAGTGTGCGTTCGGCCATGTTGGGCAGGCTGCGTGGCGACAGATGTTCCCCGTCCCAGATCATGGTGTCATAGACCTCGTCCGAGATCAGCCAGAGGTCCTGTTCCTGAACGACCCGGGCAATCTGGTTCAGTGTCTCTTGGGTATAAACGACGCCCGTTGGATTGTTGGGTGAATTGATCAAAAGCGAACGCGCGGGGCAGGCGGCCAAGATATCACTGTTGTCCGGTTGAAACCCTTGGTCGGCCCGCGCCGGAACGGGCACGGCAACGCCGCCGGCGGCGCGGATGGTGCCGGGGTAGGTGGCGTAATAGGGGTCGATGTACAGGGCTCTGTCGCCGGGATCGGTGATCGCCATGTGGGCGGCGAGCAGGGCAGCCTGGCCGCCTGGGGTCACAATGACATTGTCGCGGCTCGTGGCCGTGCCCGTGCGGTGCGCGACGCGCTGCGCAATGGCATCGCGCAGATCAACGGTGCCAGGGACAGACGCATATCCGGTGTGCCCGCCCAAGGCCGCGTCGTACATGGCGCGAAGAATGCTGGGGTCTGTGCGCTTGTCATGCTCGCCAATGGTCAGATCGACCACGGGAATACCCTCGGCCCTGAGCCTGCGCGCCTTGCGAAAAATGTCCCAGCCGTCCGAACCGCCTTCGGTCAGGCCAGTGATGCGATGTGATAAGTTCATAAGACCAAAAGGTGCAATTCCGCGCGCACAAGTCAAATGAATGTTCCTTGAGCCAGCCTTAAGTTTTTCTGATGCGAGGCGCTAAAAATCCTTGGCAAATGCGGGGTTTGGTGTCTATGGTCCGGCCCATGACCAATATGATCTGCATTATTTGCTGCATTATTCCCTGCTGACATCTGTCGCGCGGGCCGGTCCTCTTTTCACTTCAACATGACCAAGCTAGAACCCGCGCGGGACACGTTTGCCCGAAAGGCGAGGCTATGACGGATATTCATCTCTACAATACCGCCACGCGGAAGAAAGAGCAATTTCAACCGCTCGATCCGGAAAACGTGCGGATGTACGTCTGCGGCCCCACGGTCTATGACCGCGCCCATATCGGAAACGCGCGTCCGGTGATCGTTTTTGACGTGTTGTTTCGGCTTCTGCGCCATGTTTATGGGGCCGATCACGTAGCCTATGTGCGCAATTTCACTGACGTTGATGACAAGATCAACGCGCGTGCGGCGGAAAGCGGTCGCCCGATCGGTGACATCACCGACGAAACCATCCGCTGGTATCTTGAGGACATGGGCGAGATTGGCAACCTGGAGCCGACAAAGATGCCGCGCGCGACTGACTGGATCGCCCAGATGGTCGAAATGATCCAAGGGCTGATCGCCAAAGGGCACGCCTACGAAGCCGAGGGGCATGTCCTGTTCCGCGTGCGGTCCTACAAGGACTATGGCGCGCTTTCGGGCCGTTCGGTTGACGACATGATCGCGGGTGCCCGGGTCGAGGTCGCGCCATACAAGGAAGACCCGATGGACTTCGTGCTCTGGAAGCCGTCCACCGGCGATCAGCCCGGATGGGACAGCCCGTGGGGCAAGGGACGGCCCGGCTGGCACATCGAGTGCTCGGCCATGGCGCATGGTTTGTTGGGCGAAACCTTCGACATCCACGGCGGCGGCAACGATCTGACCTTCCCGCACCACGAAAACGAGATCGCCCAATCGAAATGCATGGGCCACGGGTTTGCGCGCGTGTGGATGCACAACGAGATGTTGCAGGTCGAAGGCAAGAAGATGTCCAAGAGCCTGGGCAATTTCTTCACGGTGCGAGATTTGCTGGACCAGGGTGTGCCGGGCGAGGTGATCAGGTTTGTGTTTTTGTCGACGCATTATCGCAAGCCGATGGATTGGACGGCGGAGAGAGCGCGGGAGGCGGAAAAAACACTAAGGGATTGGGCATTTCTATCTATTGAAAATTCGTCTGATGAGGACGCATTTGAAGTCGAGCACGCATTGAAGGACGATCTTAACACACCAGAAGCGATCAAGATCCTGCGCGAGTACTATACAAATGGAGACGCCGCCGAATTGATATCCGGTGCGAACCTTCTTGGATTCGATCTCAAGGCAGTTTCATTAAAGCAATGGGCAAAGCCATTTGAATTCAAACGGAAGGACGGAAGCTGGTTGAAGGAAGGCGAAGACTATCAGCCTACTGTTGGAGTAGTCGGTTATGGAACTGTGCCCGATGCTCTGCGAGATGCTTCTCTAAGACTAGTGCATAGATGGCTCGAACATCGTCGAAACTTGGATTGGGACAATGCAGATGCGTTAAAGGATCGTGCATTTCGTCTTGGTGTTGAACTCCGCGCTTCGCGCTCAGAAGACGGCGTAAACAATGGGACAGCCGCACTGGCGAGAAACGATATAGACCCCGACAAGCTGGAGGCCCTGAAATGACTTTCACATTCAGGATGGAGGGCAGCGCCCGGCCCGTGGGTGGGCGTGAAGCGCCCGCCCTGGGGGGCGGGTCGGGCGCTGCCCGGTGTTTCACACCGGGCGGGACATCCGGATCGGGAGAGATGAAATGACCAAAGAGAGACTCTCCCTCTTCGACACAACTCTGCGCGACGGGCAACAAACCCAGGGCGTCCAGTTCTCGACAGACGAGAAGTTGCAGATCACAAACGCCCTCGACGCCCTCGGGGTTGACTACATCGAAGGCGGCTGGCCCGGGGCAAATCCGACCGACAGCGCATTTTTCGACACAAGGCCACAAACACGCGCCACGTTCACTGCCTTCGGCATGACCAAGCGCGCGGGCCGGTCAGCGGAGAACGATGACGTTCTGGCCGCCGTGCTGAACGCCAACACGCCCGCGATATGTCTCGTCGGGAAAGCCCACGACTTCCACGTCGAAAAGGCCCTTGGCATCACGCTTGAGGAAAACCGCGAGAACATCCGTGCCTCGATCGCCCACCTGGTGAAGGAAGGGCGCGAGGCGCTCTATGACGCCGAGCATTTCTTCGATGGCTACAAGGCCAACCCCAACTATGCGCTCGACTGTCTGAAGGCGGCTTTTGATGCGGGCGCCAGGTGGGTCGTTTTGTGCGATACCAATGGCGGCGCGCTGCCTCGGGAAATCGGAGAGATCACCGCAGCCGTCATCGCCGCAGGCATCCCGGGCGATCACCTGGGCATCCATACCCACGACGATACCGGCAATGCCGTGGCGGGCACTTTGGCGGCGGTCGACGCGGGCGCGCGTCAGGTTCAGGGCACCCTCAATGGGCTTGGCGAACGGTGTGGTAATGCCAACCTCACGTCGCTGATCCCGACGATATTGACCAAAGAACCCTATGCCAGCACTTTTGAAACCGGCATCACGCGCGAAGCCCTTGGCGACCTCACGCGTACCAGCCGGATGCTGGATGACATCCTGAATCGGGTGCCTCTGCGCAGCGCGCCCTATGTCGGATCGTCGGCCTTTGCCCACAAGGCGGGCCTTCATGCCAGCGCCATCGTGAAGGACCCGACGACCTATGAGCATATCGACCCCGCAACGGTCGGGAACGAGCGCATTGTCCCGATGTCCAATCAGGCAGGTCAGTCCAACCTGATCCAACGCCTGGGCGACATGGGGGTGTCGGTCACAAAAGGCGACCCGGCGCTGATGCGCATTCTCGACGAAGTGAAGCACAAGGAAGGCGAGGGCTATGCCTATGACAGCGCGCAGGCCAGTTTTGAGCTTCTGGCGCGCAAGGAACTTGGAAGCTTGCCCGAGTTTTTCGAGGTGGAACGCTATCGTGTGATTTCGGAGCGTCGCCGCAATGCCAAGGGCGAAATTGTCGTGGAATCCGAAGCTGTTGTCACGGTTTCGACCCGTGATGGCGACCGAACGAGTTATTTCAAGAACGAACACGCCCAGGACATCCAGGACGACGGTCCGGTGAACGCGCTGTGGCAGGCGCTGAAATCCGATCTTGGCCCCTTTCAGGCGCGAATCGAAGGAATGCGGCTTACGGACTTCAAGGTTCGGATCACCCAAGGTGGCACCGAGGCGGTGACCCGGGTCATCATCGACTTTGCCGACGAAAGCGGGCGGGCCTGGGCCACCGTCGGCGTGTCGCCAAACATTGTCGATGCCTCGTTCCAGGCTTTGCTGGATGCCATCAACTGGAAACTTCTGCACGACGCGGCCCCGGCGCAAGCAGCCGAATGACCCTGACCGAGGCTTTTTTCACGGTGCATTGCGATCTGCCCCGCGAAGGCCCGGGTCTTCCCGAAGACGTCCTGTGGACGCTGGACGTGGCGGAAACCCCGCAGCACGCCCGCATCTGCGATGCAGCGTGTGGTCCGGGTGCCGACACCCTGACTTTGGCCGAAGCCCGCCCCGAGGCGCGGATTGATGCCGTTGATCTGCACCAGCCGTTTCTCGATCAGGCCGAGGTGCGGTGCAAAGGCCACCGCGCGCGGTTCGAGCAGCGCGATTACACGGACCTGACGGGCGACTATGACCTGATCTGGTGCGCGGGCGCGGCGTATTTCAAGGGATTCGAGACCGTCCTGGATGCCTGGCGGAACCGACTGTTGCCGGGCGGTTGCGTTGCGTTCAGCGAACCCGCTTGGGTCAGCGAACCACCCAGTCCCGAGGCACAGGCGTTCTGGCGCGCCGAGGGGCACCTGGAAGGCCTTCCCGCACTCTCGAAGCGGTTGGGGGAGGCTGGATGGCACGTCCTTGGCCAGCGATGGCTGATCGGTGCGCCCTGGGCCGCCTATTATACGCCCATGCAGGCGCGTCTTGATGTGTTGCGAGCCTCGGAACCAAATGAAACGCTCGCGGCAGCTGTTGACGAGGCGCAACGGGAAATCGATGCGTGGCGAGCGGCCCCTGACCAGATCGCCTATTCGCTCTTTGTGGTGCGCCCGGCATGACCTTGCAAGCCTGCGCCGATATCGTCGCAAAGGGGGACCCGGACCGCTTCATGGCGGCGATGGCGGCCCCGGTCGCGGCGCGGTCTGTGTTGTTCCCGCTTTATGCCTTCAACGTCGAGGTGGCGCGCGCGCCCTGGGTCGCTTCGGAACCGATGATTGGCGAAATGCGCCTTCAATGGTGGCGCGATGTTCTTGAGGAAATTTCCGAAGGGAAAAACGTGCGCCGACACGAGGTGGCGACACCTCTGTCCAATGTACTGGACAAGGGCGGGGCCGAGGCGCTGGACAAACTCGTACAACGGCGCCGGTGGGACCTTTATCAAGAACCTTTTGAAGACGCCGAACATTTTCAATCCTATCTGGCCGCAGGCGGCTTTCTCATGTGGACGGCGGCCCGGCTTCTTGGGGCCGAATTGCGCGCCGTTCCGAAGGTCATGGCATTCGGGCAGGCCTCTGCACTGGCTAGGTTCCTGATCGCGGTGCCTGAACTTGAGGCGCGGGGGCGCATTCCCCTGATCGACGGTCGCTCCGAGGCGGTGAGGAACTTGGCGAAAGAGGCGCTTGTTGCGATGCCGGGATGGGGTGAGTTGAAGCTGGTCGTACCGCGTGGTGCGCGTCCGGCACTGCTTGAGGGATGGCAAACCCTTCGCCTATTGGAAATGGTCATGGCCGATCCGACACGTGTCGCGGAAGGCCGTCTTGGACAAAGCGAGTTTCGAAAGCGCGCATCGCTGTTTCTGAAGGCGCTTTGATCAGCGCCGCCGGTCCACACTGGGGATCGAGGTGCGCACCCGGCGATAGCTTGCTTCGGGGTGGGGCGGATGGCCGTCGTTGCGCCGCCAGAAAACACTTCCCCCACGGCGTCGCCAAAGGGGCAACGTCAGGATCAAACCGGCAACAAAGCCCCCGGCATGGGCCCAATAAGCGACACCGCCCTGATCGCTTGGCGTGACCGATCCCTGCACCAACTGGATGCCAAGCCATGCTCCCAAAACGATCCAGGCGGGCACCGGGATGATCCGGATGAAGACCACCAGGAATATCAGAACATCGACCCGCGCCTTTGGAAACATCAGAAGATATCCCCCCATGACACCCGCGATTGCGCCCGAGGCTCCAACCATCGGGATCGGGCTGGCCGGATCGGATATGGTCTGCGCCATTGCGGCGGCGAGGCCCCCCGCCAGATAGAACAGCAGAAACCCCAGGTGCCCCATCTGATCTTCCATGTTGTCGCCAAACACATACAAAAACAGCATGTTACCGGCCAGATGCATGATGCTTCCATGCAGGAACATGGATGTCACATAGGTTTCGGGCCGCGAAATGACCGGCACCAGCCCCCACTCAATAAAGAACTGATGCAAGGCGCGATCATTGGAAAACAGCCCGAAATAGCTGGCAAATACACCAATATTGATCGCGATCAGGCCCCAGGTGACAAAAGGCGTGCTGGTCGAAGGATTGTGGTCGCGGATCGGAAACATGACCTACCGGACCCTCCGGGGCGGCGAAGGTCAAGCCCTGGCGACTTCGGCCAGTAGTTCGGCATTGCCGCCCGAGGCCGTCGTATCCACGCAGAGGTGCCGTTCAAAGGTAACCTCGAACCGTCTGGGTTGGCCCGTGATCAGTGGTAATATCGGTCCTTCACGCCCTGCAAGAGCCCTAAGATAGCTTCGCGCGGTGGCATCGTCGCCCCACCAGACAGCCCCGGCAATCCCTTGGGCCTCGCACAGGGCTTCTGCATTCAATCCATCCGCTCCTTGGGCCGTGCCGCCTGCCGCTTCGATGGCTTCGATCTGTTTCGCGATCTGATCTGCTCCGGGACCCAGACACAGAAACGCTTCACGCGACAGCCGGGTCAGCCGATTGGTTTCCCCCGTAGGGCCGGGCATATCGCGTTCATCGGCGTAAACGTCACCTGACGTGCAGAACCGCAACGGATAGGCCGGGCCGCCAGCCTTTGGGCCCGTGCCGCTCATCCCTTCGCCACCGAAAGGCTGCGAGCCCACGACAGCGCCGATCTGGTTGCGGTTGACATAGGTATTGCCGACCGCGACCTGTTCGACGATTTCCTGCACGCGGGAATCAATGCGGGTGTGTAACCCGAATGTCAGCCCGTAACCGGCGTTGTTGATCTCGGCGATGACCTGATCCAACTGGTGCGCCTGATAGGTCGCCAGATGAAGAACCGGCCCGAAAATCTCGCGCTTCATCTCGGCAATCCCGGCGACTTTGACAACGGTGGGGGGCACGAAGAACCCATCCTTGGGGAAGGGAAGCTGTTTCACGACCCGGGCCGAGGCCAGATAGGTCTGAATGTCGTCGCGGGCTTCGGCGTCGATGACAGGGCCAACATCGGTTGCCACATCCCAGGGATCGCCAAGCTTCAGCTCGTCCATGGCCCCAAAAAGCATCTTTTTGAAATCCTTGGCGATGTCGTGCTGCACATAAAGGCACCTGAGCGCTGAACAGCGCTGACCGGCCGATTGAAAGGCCGACATCAGAACATCGCTCACGGCTTGTTCCAAAAGTGCGGTGGAATCGACGATCATCGCGTTCAAACCACCCGTTTCAGCCAAAAGGGGTGCCGAAACCGGCAAGGTATCGGCCATGGCGCGACGGATGATCTGTGCCGTTTCGGTCGAGCCGGTGAATGCCACCCCCGCCACGCGGGGGTCCGAGGTCAACGCGCGCCCAACTGTTGGGCCGTCGCCTGGCAGGTACTGCAAGACGTCGCGCGGCACGCCAGCCTCGTGCAATAGCGTGACGGCCTTCCAGGCGACCAAAGGCGTCTGCTCGGCCGGCTTTGCCAGGACGGCACAGCCCGCTGACAAGGCCCCGGCAATTTGGCCGGTGAAGATGGCAAGGGGAAAGTTCCAGGGTGAAATGCAGCTAATGGTGCCCAAGGGCGCGGTCGTTCTGTCGGCAAGGGCGCCATAGTATCGCAGGAAGTCGACAGCTTCGCGCACCTCTCCGATGGCATCCAGGGGCGTCTTTCCAGCCTCGCGCGCCAGAATTGCGAAGAACTCGTCCGCCTTGTCCTCGTAAAGATCGGCCGCCCGCCAAAGCACGGACTTGCGTTCATCTGCGGGGATAGCCCAGGCTCGGGCCGCGTCCAGGGCAGTGTCTATCTGTGCATCTGTGGATAACGCGACCGCGCCTGCGATATCAGAAGGTTGGAAGGGATTCCTCACGTTCTTTCTGGGCCCGTCTGATCCCGAGTTGGCCAGTAATGGGGCGGCTTGCCAGGTGGCCGTCTTCAATCCACTGAGCCCGGCTTCAAAGGCGTCCAGCGCGGTTCGGTCGGTCAGGTCCCAACCTTTCGAGTTCGCCCGTTCAGGCAGGAACAGATTGGACCCGCTTCGTATGCGCGCCGGGCGGTCAAGATGTTCAAAGGGGTCCGCCGCAACGATTTCCGGGGGCACGTCCGTATCGACGACCTGGTTTACAAAGCTTGAGTTGGCCCCGTTCTCAAGCAATCGCCGTACCAGATAGGCCAGAAGATCGCGGTGCGCACCAACCGGCGCGTAAATCCTGCAACCGGTGCCGTATTTGCCCTTCACGATCCCATGAAGCTGCTCGCCCATCCCATGAAGCCGTTGAAATTCAAACGACTGGGTATCAGAGCTCATGTGAGCAATGGCCGCGACCGTGTGAGCATTGTGGGTGGCGAACTGGGGATAGATGCGATCGGTCATGGACAAAAGCCGACGGGCATTGGCCAGATAAGACACATCGGTTGCAGGCTTGGTGGTAAAGACCGGGAAGCGCGGCATGCCCAGGACCTGAGCATGCTTGATCTCGGTATCCCAATACGCCCCCTTGACCAACCGCAGGGTGAAGCGCCGCTGATGTTGCCGTGCCAGGTCATAAACATGGTCCAAAACCGGTTTGGCGCGCAATCCATAGGCCTGAACGACCAACCCCAGCCCTTCCCAGTCGCTTAGCCCGGGAAGGGCCAGAACGGCTTCGAAAACGTCCAGTGACAATTCCAAACGGTCAGCTTCCTCGGCGTCGATGTTGAGGCCGAGATCGGCTTTTGCCGCAGCTTTCGCCAAATCGGCCAGACGCGGCACGATCTCGGCCACCGCACGGTCCTTGCTGGCCTCGTCATAGCGGGGATGAATGGCCGAAAGCTTTACCGAAATGCCGGGGCGGTCGCGCATCCTGTCACCGGTTGCCCCCTTGGCCAACGCCGCGATCGCCTTGGCATAGGCGGTGTGATAGCGCATCGCATCGGCATCGGTCAGGGCTGCTTCGCCCAGCATGTCATAGCTATAGGTGTATCCCTTCGCCTCCATGCCCGCCGCGCGGTTCATGGCTGCGGCCATGTCTTCGCCAAGGACGAACTGCTGGCCCATTTCGCGCATGGCCTGACGGGCGGCTGCGCGGATGACGGGTTCGCCAAGGCGCTTGATCGCCCCGCGCAAGACCCCGGTGACACCCGGTGCATCGTCGTCCAGCACCCGCCCTGTCAGCAAAAGTGCCCAGGTCGAGGCATTGACCAGCGATGACGAAGACTGGCCCAGGTGCCTGCCCCAGTCGGACGGTGCGATTTTGTCTTCGATCAGGGCGTCGATGGTTTCAGGGTCGGGCACGCGCAGCAGCGATTCCGCCAAGCACATCAAGGCGATACCTTCGTCGGTCGAAAGGCCGTACTCGGCCAGAAAGACCTCCATCAGGCCCGGGCGGCTGCTGTCGCGGATGGATTGCACCAGCGAAGCAGCCTGGGCGGTGATCTGGGCACGATCAGCGGGCGAAAGGGCCGCATCCCTTGCCAAATCTTCCAGCAGGGCATGTTCGTCAGGGTATTTGTCGAAAGGTCTCATATGAACATTTTAGCACCGCTCAGGTAGGGTTTTCGCCCAAATAGGTGTATTTCGTGTAGAAAAAGACCAAAGATCGCCAGAAAATGAGCCTGATATTCATGTATGACGCCGACAAGATAGACCAAAAGCTTATAACGGAGTTGACGCGCAACGCCCGCCTGTCCATTGCCGAACTGGCACGGCGGGTGGGGCTGTCAAAGACGCCTGTGCAGTTGCGCATGAAACGCCTTGAGGCCTCGGGGATCATCCGGGGGTATCGTGCGCTTCTTGACCCAGAGCGTTTGGGGCTGGATCACGTGGCATTTGTCGAGGTGAAATTGAGGGATACACGCGAACCCGCCCTACGCGAGTTCAACGCGGCTGTTTGCGCGGTTCCCGAGGTTGAAGAATGCCACATGATCGCGGGTGCCTTCGATTACCTTCTGAAAGTCCGGACGGGCGACATGGCGCGCTATCGGCTGGTGTTGGGTGAAAAGATCTCAAGTTTGCCCCATGTGGCGCAGACTTCGACCCACGTGGCGATGCAATCGGTGAAGGATGGCGGGATCGTGACTTGACGGATCGGCAATCCGCGCCACCATAGGGATATGATGACGCGCTTTGCCATAGGTCTGATATTTACCGCTTCGGTTGCCGGGGCGGATTGTCCGCCGCAGCCAGATATTCAAGAGGCCCAGGACCGGATTTTGGCGCAGGTTCGCGTAGCGCCGAACGAGATGGCGGCGCGGCAATTGTCGAACGGGTTGTGGGAGCTTTGGGCCAAAGCCCCGGATACCGAGGCTCAGGAGTTGCTGGATCGGGGTATGGCCGCCCGGGCCATAGCAAATTACGATCTGGCAATCGAGGCCCTCGATGCGCTTATCGAATATTGCCCGGAGTACTCCGAGGGCTATAACCAGCGGGCTTTCGTTAATTTTCTGCGCCAGGATTTCGACGTCGCGCTTGTCGATCTGGATCGGGCCCTTGACCTTCGTCCGACACATGTGGCGGCCCTGGCTGGAAAGGCCTTGACGCTGATCGGACTTGGGCGCGACGACGATGCGCAACCGGTTCTGCGCGAAGCTTTGGCGCTGAACCCGTGGCTTTCTGAACGCCGGTTTCTGATTGAACCCGACGCCACGGACCTTTGAGCCGATTGTTCCAGGACAGCCCCTTGCCCAAACCGCCGCCTCGGCCTAATGAAGCGGGGCCGCGGGCGTGGCGGAATGGTAGACGCATGGGACTTAAAATCCCTGGGGCGAAAGCCCGTGCCGGTTCAAGTCCGGCCGCCCGTACCAGCATTTCCTTCTGACCCAATCATGACGGCTTTTGCGCCCTTCAATGTGGCTCAGTAACGATAGTGAATGCGACGTGCCCGAAGGCTGGCCAGGTCAAGGCGCAAGAAGCTTAGCTGCGAATACAAGGACGCCCGGCGCGGATCGTCCGGGGGCAGGGCAGCGAGTTCGGCATTGATCGCGCGGATATCCCGTTGAACATCGGCGATTTCCTGACCGATGGCGTGCCACCTCAGACCCCGGGTATTGGCGGTCTGCAGCGCATCGAGGTTGCCCGCCGGGCAGACCGGAGACAAGCGCCGTCCCCGGCTGCCAACGTCATAGGCGTTTGGAACGGTGCAATAGCGCTTCAGGCCTTCTGTGCGGCCCTCACGCCAGGGTTTGGCCTTGGGGGCAATGCCGAATTCGTTGCAGGCCTTGGCATGCTGGAGAATGAAGTCCGGCTTTCGGCCATCGGCACCGTCTTTCAGCCCGATCGCGTACCAGTCGCCACTCCGGCACTCGTTCTCGCTTAGCGTGGCGCAGGACGAAACGACAAGGAGGGCGGTCAGGATCAGGAAGTATCGCATGGGGAGAAGATTACCTTTCCCCCGGTTGTCATGCCATATCAACCTTGGGCGATTTCCACGAACCTGTCGATCTGAGCCTCGGTGATCGACCAATCGCACACCAGACGACATGGAAGCGGTTCGTCAGCCACCCCGTCAAGTGAACCAAAGACCTGGTATTGTGCGCCTGCCGCGTTGAGCCGTTGGTGCCTGTCACGTGACAACTCGGCGAAGATCATGTTGGCGTCGCGCGGATGGGTAACTTTGGCGACCCCTGCCAGACCCTGCTCAAGCCGCGCTGCCGAACGATTGGCAGTGCGGGCCATTTCCAGCCATAGATCGTCTGTCAGGTACGCTCCGAACTGAGCGCCAAGGTACCGGTTCTTGGAAAAAAGATGCCCCCCACGTTTGCGACGAAGTTCAAACTCCCAAGCCTTTTCAGGATCGAAAATCACGGCCGCTTCGACCCCCATGAGCCCGTTTTTGGTGCCGCCGAAACTGACCGCGTCGATCCCCAGTTTCCAGGACATCTCGGCAGCCGTCACGCCAAGGGCCACGAGGGCGTTGGAAAACCGCGCACCGTCCAGGTGGACCGACAGCCCGGCGTCCTTGGCGACATCGACAAGGGATTTCAGGGCGGAAAGCGTGTAAACGGTACCGGATTCCGTGACTTGGGTCAGCGACAGGGTGGCCGGTTGCGGGCTGTGCACGCCGCCTTCTCGCAATGTTTGAATTTCGGCCCTGAGGGCCTTCGGTAACATGCGACCGTGTTCGGCTTCGACAAGAGTCAGTTTGGCGCCGCCTGTATAAAATTCGGGCGCGTTGCATTCGTCGACGTGGATATGGGCCTCGGGCGTGCAGAAGATGGTTTGGGTCCCTTGGGTCAGCGTGCTGAGAAGGATCACATTGGCCGAGGTTCCCGTGGCGGTGAAATAGACGGCTGCGTCGGGCGCTTCGAATACCTCACGCACCTTGTCGGCGGCGTTCCGGGTCCAGTCGTCATTGCCATAGGGCAGGGCCCATCCTTCGTTCGCGGCCACCAGTGCTTCCATCACGCGGGGGTGGACGGGGCCCGAATTGTCAGAGGCGAAACGCATGTCAAAGATCCTCGATGATGTGGTCGTCCCAGTCTTCTTCGGGCACTTCGAATTCCGGCACTGTCCAGCCCTTGACCGAGATGCCGGCGGCATGAACCGTTTCGGCAGTGCCTGAAATCAAGGGGTGCCAGTCGTTCAGGGGTTTGCCTTCGTAAACAAGGCGATAAGCGCATGTTGACGGCATCCAATAGGCAATATCGGCGATGTTTGCCGGTGTAAGGTGGACGCAATCGGGGACGAACTGCTTGCGGATATCGTACTGCGCACAGCGGCAGGTGTCGCCATCCAGCAATCGGCACGCCACGCGGGTAAAGGCAATTTCCCGCGTGTCGGCGTCTTCCAGCTTGTTCAGGCAACATTTGCCACAGCCATCGCAAAGGGCCTCCCACTCTTTCGGAGTGAGGTTCTTCAGGGGCACGCGCTCCCAGTATCGGTCACGCAACCCCGAGCGGTCGATCGGGTCATTTTTCACCCGGCGAACCTAGCGAATTGATCGGGCGGGGAAAGGGGAAAGGTTTGGGTGGTTTGTGGTGGCAGTTGAGTTCAATCGGGTTGGGCGGTGATTACCACGCGCCGCGCGCTGCCGTCGCCGTTGATTGTATAAAGATCCGTTCGCGCCGCCAGATAGCTCGGCCATGTTTTTTGGTCCATTGCACTAATCTTTACGCTTGGGTCTTTTCTACGTACCAGGCCATTCAAGCGATTGAGCAAGATCCCCTGTCCCTTCGGATCTGCTTCGGCAAACACTTCGCGCAAGGTGCGGTCAAGCGGTTCTAGCTTGGTCTCGGCGACTTTTGCCTGTGCGGGTGTCAGTTTTATGAACTCATCGCAGGCATGTCGAAAGGCGGCAGGGGCCTTTTCCTCACCAAGACCCGTCACGTGGTGACCGAGTTCGCGCAAGCGACAGGCTATGAAGGACATGTCCGAATCCGACGTGACGATTGCAAAAGCCTCGATCCTGTCCGCAAGCGCGAAGTGCATCGCGTCGATGGACAGAAGAATGTCGGAAGCATTAAGGTTTTTTCCATTGGGACCCTTGCGTGCTTGCCCGCTGTATACGGAGCGAAAGCTTCCTGCGGTGGCCCAATTCACTAACGACGAACTGTTACAATAGGCCCGTCGAACCCGGTGATGCCCCAAGTTTTCGGTTTTTCGAATGATTTGCCCGGCGTATGAAGCAGCGATGTTATCGCCATCCACCAAAAGCGCGACGGAAGAAAATGTCATGTGTTTGTAATCCTTTGGAAATCTAATAACGGAAATTCAAAAGGTAAAATGCGATTCTGTCGATACTTTGGCGCTTATCCCGCAAGTATGGCGCGGGCCTGGGCGCTGTCGGCGTCCATTTGCGTGATCAGCGCATCTAGGCTGTCAAACTTCTCCTCGGGCCTCAGATAGGCGACGAGCGCGACACTGACTTCGGCGCCGTAAAGGTCGCCCTTGAAGTCGAAGACGTAGGTTTCCAGGTTGGGACGGTTTCCGGCGAACATCGGGCGGACACCCATTGAGGCCACGCCGTCATAAGACCCCGCGTTCGCTCCATCAAGGACATCGAAGCGCACGGCATAAACACCGAATTTTGGGGGGTGAAGACCGTCAATGGACATGTTGGCGGTCGGATAACCCAACTCGCGGCCCCTTTGATCGCCCTTCAGCACCACGCCCTCGATCCGGTGAAGGTGGCCAAGCATGGCGGCGGCATCCTCGGGGCGTCCGTCGCTCAGGGCTTCGCGGATGCGCGTCGACGAGACCTCGACCGAGTTTGTGGCCACGAGATCAGCCACCGTAACACCAAATCCCATGTCCTTGCTGTAGTGCTGCAGGGTCTCCACCGTCCCCGCACGCCCTTTGCCAAAGCAAAAGTCGGCGCCGACTGTCACATGGACAAGGCCAAGGCGGTCGCGGATGATTTCACCGCAAAATGCTTCGGGGGTAAGCGACGCCAGACGATTGTTGAAGGTCAGTTCATAGAGACGTTCGACCCCCAGGGATTCAAGGCGGTGCGCCTTGGCCGCGGCATTCATCAGGCGGAAGGGAGGGGCATCGGGGGCGAAATATTCGCGCGGGTGCGGTTCGAAAGTGACGACCCCCAAGGGCGCATCAGCCGCCCCGGCAGCGATCCTCAGGACAGCCTGATGGCCCAAATGCACCCCGTCGAAGTTTCCGATGGCCGCACTTGCCCCCCGGTCACCCTGGTTCATGTATGTGGTGTCACGCAGGATCCGCATGAGCGCACGGGTAGCCTGATGTCAGACGTCCCGCAAGGGTCGTCTTGGCAATGGACTGGTCACCAACGGAAGGCAATTTTTCTGCGATATATTTCGGCCGAGTTCGCCAGACCTGCGGTTGGATCAGTCGAATTTGCCGGACGGCGCCAGCACTGTCGCTTCGCCCTTCAGGACCGGCTTGCCATCGACCAGACAGCGTGTGTCCAGACGCACACGGCGTTTCGCATAGTCGATGTCCAGAACCTCGACCTCGGCCGTCACGACATCGCCCGGGCGCACAGGAGCAAGGAACTTGAGCGATTGACCAAGATAGACCGTGCCATGCCCAGGAAGCTGTTCGCCGATAACCGCGGAAATCAGCCCCGCGGTCAGCATGCCATGGGCAATGCGGCCTTCAAATATGGTGTCCATGGCATATTCGTCGTCAAGATGCACCGGATTGTGGTCGGTCGAGACCTGGGCGAAAAGCTCGATATCAAGATCGGTGACCTCTTTTTGAAGCGACCGGGTCATCCCGATCTCAAGGTCTTCGATAACAATTGTTCCACGTGGCTGATTATCGAGCATCACGGGGCCTCTCCGCAACAAATGAACGCTATTGCGTTCCTAGACGACATTATATTACTTTGCAAGTGCAGAAAAATCAAACCAACGACTTCTGGCAGAACGCTGTGTTTCGACAATGACACTGGTGTCCAGACCGCCATTCCTGCAGGCTGAAGCTGGGTAAAATTGGGGGGCTGGTCATGCCTAGACGTCTGCGCGCACTGCTCAGGGGCACCGAAGATGCGGTGCCCGGGGATTATGTTCTGGCACTTGTGGCCACCATCGGCTTGATGGCCGCGATTGGAGCAGGGCTGGTTTAGACCGAGTACATCCCGTCATAGATCGGTTCCAGCGTCTCATGGTCGAACAGGCTGGAAACGCTGGTGCCGTGCCAGATGTTCAGGATGGCCTGCGCGAACATCGGGGCGGTCGGGACGATACGGATATTCTTGGCGGCTTTCGTGGCTTCTGTTGCTTCGATGGTATCGGTCACGACAAGGCTTTTCATCACAGAACTGGTAACCCGCTCGATCGCAGGACCCGACAGAACGCCGTGGCTGATGTAGGCGTGGACTTCCTTGGCGCCGGCTTCTTGCAGGACTTCAGCGCCCTTGCAGAGCGTGCCCGCCGTATCGACAATATCATCAACGATGATGCAAACCCGGTCTTTAACGTTTCCGATCACCGTCATCTCGGCCACTTCGCCGGGTTTTTCCCGGCGCTTGTCGACGATCGACAGGGGCGCGCCGATCCGCTGTGCCAATTCGCGTGCACGGGCCACGCCGCCAACGTCTGGGGACACAACCGTGACGTCTTTCAGTTGCGATTTGAAGGCATGCTTTATGTCGAGCGCAAAGATCGGTGAGGCATAAAGGTTGTCGACGGGAATATCGAAGAAGCCCTGAATCTGGGCGGCATGCAGATCCATCGTTAGCACCCGTTCGATACCGGAACTGACCATCATGTTGGCTACCAGTTTTGCGGTGATCGGCGTGCGAGCCTTGGTGCGGCGATCCTGACGGGCATAGCCGAAATATGGGATGACAGCCGTAATGCGCGCGGCCGAGGACCGGCGTAGCGCATCCGACATGATCAGAAGCTCCATCAGGTTGTCGTTGGCCGGATTGGATGTGGACTGCAGGATGAACATGTCCTCACCCCGGACGTTCTCAAAAACCTCGACGAAAATCTCGCCATCGTTGAAACGTTCGACCCGGGCTTCGACCAAACCCACACTCATGCCACGGTGCATCGACATTCGGCGGGCGACGGCCTTGCCCAGGCCGGGGTTGGCATTGCCAGAGATGATTTTCGGTTCTTCCAACTGGGGCATTGGCAGCACTGTCCTCTTATGGTCCGCATGGTTTCAGATTCGCGGCGTTGACTTCGCTTATCACGGGCATAGGGTCAGGCAAACAATCTTGCTGGGGAGCACGGTCAGAATGGCGCATATCGACTATTTCTTGGCGACGATTTCGCCCAACTGCTATTTTGCCGGGACCCGCCCGGCCGAAGTTGCCGCGCGGCATGGCGCGACGCTGACGTATCGGCCGCTGGATATCATGGCGCTGTTTTCGCGCACCGGCGGCGTACCACCCGGCCAGCGACATCCATCGCGTCAGGAGTACCGGTTGATGGAGATTGAGCGGACCGGTAGGAACCTCGGGATGCCCGTCCATCTCAAACCAACCCATTGGCCAACCAATCCCGCACCGTCATCCTATGCCGTGATTGCCGCCCAGAAAGAAGGCGGGGGTGATCTGGCTGCGTTGGTGGCGTCCCTGACGCGGGCGTGCTGGGCCGAACAAAAAGACATTGCCGACGATGGGGTGATCAAGGCTTGTCTGGAAGAGGCCGGCTTCGATCCTGGACTTGCCGACAGCGGTTTGTTGTCCGGGGCCATGGCTTATGAGGCCAACCTTGAAGACGCGGTGAACGCGGGCGTTTTCGGCGCGCCGTTCTTTGTCACCGACGATGGTGCGCGGTTCTGGGGGCAAGACCGGATTGAAGATCTGGACCGGCATCTTGGAGGACAGCTCTGACCATGGCGGCCAAGGCTCCTTTCGCGTTGATCCATGGCTGGCTTGGCCGGGCGGCCGATTGGCGGCCGTTTTTGAATTCGCTTGGCGGGTCGACATCGCCCTTGTTGATCGAACTGCCGGGCCATGGTCTGGCCGAAGACTGGGACGAAAGCCGCGATTATGCAGATCAGGCGGCCGAACTTGCCCTGGACGAGATGCCCTCTGATCCCGTGCCCTTGATCGGACATGGGTTCGGTGCCGTGGTGGCGCTTAAGATGGCCGTCGAGCGACCCTATCGCGTGTCATCGCTAGTGTTGGTCGAGCCTGTGTTTTTTGCCGCCGCCGAGGGACGATGGGCCCATGACAAGCTGATGCGCGACCTGGCGCCATTCGAAAAGCGGATATCGGCCGGCGAAAGTGCGACCGCCGTTAAGGAATTTCATGCTCTTTGGGGGCATGAGGACTGGTCGGACCTTTCCAGTGAAGACCGCGCCTATATGATGGAGCGTATCCGGTTGGTGCCTCCCGGCTGGCCCTTGATCAACGAAGATCGGTCAGATCTATTGGATCCGGGGCGATTGGAGGAACTGGACATTCCGGTGACCTTCGTTGACGGCGGTGACACTCACCCTGTCATTGCCGAGATCATATCGACCATTGGCGACCGCATTGCTGATGCCGAGTGGGTTACCGTGCCCGGGGCGGGGCATAATTTGCCGATCAGCCACCCCGACAAGCTTGTCGAGGCAATCGAGGGTCGTCTTTTCCCGGTGCCGCCGCGTTATGACGCCTGATCACCGGGGTGGTCCTTTGCGTTGAAACACCCTGGGCGACGGCACCTGCACTTTTGAACTAAAGCGCGGCGATGATTCCGCCGAAATCGACCGCTTTCAACGATGCACCGCCCACTAAGGCACCATCGACGTTGGAAACCGCGAAAATCTCCTTGGCGTTCGATGGTTTGACCGATCCGCCATACAAAAGGCGCATGCCTTGTGCCTCTGCCCCGAACCGGTCGCCGAGCCGTGCGCGGATGTCGCCGTGGACTTCGCCGATTTCGTCAAGTGTCGGTACCTTGCCCGTGCCAATCGCCCAAACGGGTTCATAGGCCACCACGGTATTCGCCGCCGTGGCGCCTTCGGGAACCGAGCCTTGCAACTGTTCACCCACGATTTGAAGCGTTCGCCCGGCTTCGCGTTCGGCAAGCGTTTCACCGACGCAGATCACGGCGATCAGACCGGCGCGCCAGGCGGCTTCGGCCTTGGCACGAATTTGGGCATCGGTTTCGGCATGATCGGTGCGCCGTTCCGAGTGTCCGACAATGACATGAGTACCACCGGCCTCGGCGATCATTTCAGCAGAGATGTCACCGGTATTTGCGCCCGACGCGTTGGCGTGACAATCCTGCGCGCCAATGGCAATGGCCGAGCCATCGGCAACCGTGGCCATACGCGACAGCAACGTGGCCGGCGGGCAGATCAAGACGTCGCAGCTTGGTGCAGGAAGTGCGGCTACCAAAGCCTCGACTTCGGCCAGGCTTGACCCGGTTCCGTTCATTTTCCAGTTCCCGGCGGCCAGTTTGCGCATGATCCTATTCCTCTGCTTCGCTCAGACTTCGCCTTGCCCAATCGCAAGCGGTTTCCGGATCGTCAAGGGCTGCGTCGGGCAGGGACCAATAGCCCATGCGCCCAAACTGCCGCGCGCCGTCGTCGGCAAGGTCATCGGCAAGTCGCCCTTTGGCACGAATATAGATTTGGCCCTCGCGATCCAGAATGCCAAAGAGCCCGCCATCGGCGTAAAGGCAAAGCCCGCCCATCATCTTTCTGCGGGTAATAGAACCAAGAGGGGCAAACAATTCGGTGGCAAATGCGATGTCGGCGTCCGAAACGCTCACTTTTCGGCCTCGGACTCCCGCTCGGCGCTCAGTTCCTCGACATCCTTGAACTTGATGGATTCGCCGCAACCGCAGGCGTCTTCCACGTTCGGATTGCGAAACTTGAAACCCGATTCCAGAAGCGAGGTCTCATAGTCGATCTGGGTGCCAAACAGAAACATCTGGGCCATCGGGGCGATCATCACCCGGGCGCCATCCTGTTCGACGATCTCGTCCATCGGATCAACCTCGTCGGCGTACTCCATGGTGTATTCCATGCCCGCGCAGCCACCCTTCTTGACGCCGATCCGCAAACCGGCGCGCCCGTCACGCTCCATCAGACGGGTGATCTGCCGCGTGGCAGCCGGTGTCATGGTGACAGCCTGTTTGCCGGGAATACCGAACATCACATGAACCCCAGTTCAAGACGCGCTTCGTCCGACATCATTTCCATGCCCCAGGGCGGTTCCCAGGTCAGGTCCACATCCACCTGTTTCACGCCCGGCAACGGTTCAATGGCTTCAGCCACCCAGCCCGGCATTTCACCCGCCACGGGGCATCCGGGCGCAGTCAAAGTCATCACGACGGACACCGCGCTTTCATCGCTGATCTCGATCGTGTAAATCAAGCCGAGGTCATAGATATTTACCGGAATTTCAGGGTCATAGACAGACCGACAGGCATCAACCACCGTATCATAAAGCGGGTGATCTGTGCTGGACGGCTTGATCAGCGGTGTCCCTTCCAGCTGGTCGGAAAATTCGGCGGTCATTCGGCAATCCCTATTTGTTGACTGATTATATAAGGATTGGATCCCAAGCGTAAAGGATCACTCGGCCAGTTTGACCAAAGCGTGACGTTTCTTCCCAGCCGAAAGCTTCAGTGTTGCGTCCAGATCGTTCGAGGTGAACATCTGCCCCGGACCTTCGACAGGTGCATCGTTGATCCGCGCGCCGCCTTCCGCGATCAGGCGCTTTGCCTCTTTGCCAGAATTGACCAGGCCGGATTTTACGAAAAGCTGAGCTGCGGACATGCCGTCGTGTCCGATTTCGTCGATGTGAACACCAACCGTAGGCAAGTCGTCCCCAACACCGCCCTTTTCAAAAACCTCGCGCGCCGTTGCTTCTGCGGCAGCGGCAGCGTCGGCCCCACGGCAAAGCGTGGTGACCTCGTTGGCCAACCGGACCTTGGCCTCGTTGATTTCGGCTCCGCCAAGGGATCCCATACGGTCGCATTCTTCCACGGGAATTTCCGTGAACATTTTCAGGAACTTGCCCACATCCGCATCGGCCACGTTGCGCCACCATTGCCAGAACTCATAGCCTGACATCATGTCTTCGTTCAGCCAAACCGCGCCTTCCGCGGACTTGCCCATCTTCTTGCCGTCCGAGCGGGTGACAAGCGGGGTTGTCAGGCCATAGGCTTCGGTCGCTTCGACACGCCGGATCAGGTCGGCGCCTGATACGATGTTGCCCCATTGGTCGGACCCACCCATCTGCAAGATGCAGCCATGACGGCGGTAAAGTTCAAGGAAATCATAGGCCTGCAAGAGCATGTAGTTGAATTCGATGAACGACAGTGCCTGTTCGCGATCCAGGCGCGATTTCACGCTTTCAAAGGCCAGAAGCCGGTTGATCGTGAAATGCTTGCCGATGTCGCGCAGGAAGTCGATGTAGCCCAGCTTGTCCAGCCATTCGGCGTTGTTCACCAAAGGGGAATCGGTGGGGCCGTCTCCGTATGAAATGTATTGCGAAAACACCTGACGGATGCCGTCGGCATTGGCGTTGATCTGTTCGACCGACAGGATCTTGCGCATCTCGTCCTTGCCCGAAGGGTCACCGACCTTCGTCGTGCCGCCGCCCATAAGCGTGATCGGGCGATGCCCGGTCTTCTGCATCCATCTCAGCAACATGATTTGTACAAGGTTGCCGATATGGAGCGAGGTCGCCGTCAGATCGAACCCGATATAGCCCGTCACGGTGCCCTTACGAAACCGGTCGTCAAGACCTTCAAGGTCAGTGCAATCCGCCAGAAATCCGCGCGACATGATAGTCGCCAGAAATTCCGATTTCGGGTGATAGGTCATTCAGAATCCGTTTATGCTTTCGCCAGTCGGGCCCTTTCTATACTGGCCCTCGGTGCAAAGGAAAAGCCATGGTTAAGGGTGGCGCTCTCTGGGCGCTTGGTGCGATGTCGGGAACCTCGCTTGACGGGGTCGATGCGGCGATGGTGCGGACCGATGGGGTCGAGGTTTTTGAATTCGGGCCACGGAAATACAGGGCCTATTCAGATCAGGAGCGATCTGTATTGCGTGCGGCCCTGGGGCAAGAAGCAGGGCCAGAGGTTGAAGCAGCGGCGCGGGTGGTTGAACAAGCTCATCTGGACCTTTTGTCAGGGTTTGAAGGCGTGGATGTGGTTGGGTTTCACGGTCAGACCACCGTCCATTTGCCGGATGAGGGGCGCACGGTTCAGATCGGAGATGGCCGCCTGTTGGCGCGTGGGCTGGCGACGCCAGTGGTGTGGGATTTCCGCACGGCGGACATGCGGCTTGGCGGGCAGGGCGCGCCATTGGCACCTTTCTATCACTTTGCCCTTGCCCGGAAACTTGGGTTTTCCAGCCCCGTTGCCTTTCTCAATATCGGCGGTGTGGCCAATGTGACGTGGGTCGAAGTACGTGCCGTTGGGCCCGAGGCCGAGGGTGCCTGTCTTGCATTCGACACCGGTCCTGGAAATGCCTTGATCGATGATGTGTGTCATCATCGTCTCGGTCAAAGTATGGACGAGGACGGACGGCTGACCAGGGCCGGAATGGTCGATGACGCTATTCTTGATGCACTTTTGTCCGGCTCTGCCTATTTCGCGAAGATCCCGCCGAAGTCGCTGGACCGGAATGACTTTTCAGGGTGGGCCAAGGCTGTGGCGGGGCTTTCCGACGCCGATGCCGTCGCCACGCTGGCGGCAGGAACTGCCGGCGCCATTGCCCTGGGCCTCACCCATTGCGCATCACCACCCGGCAAATTGCTGGTGTCGGGTGGTGGCCGAAAGAACCCGGGGTTGATGGAGATGATCGCTGCCCTTGTCCCGTGCCCGGTTGCGGCGGTCGAAGAAGTCGGACTGGATGGTGACATGATCGAGGCCCAGGCGTTTGCCTATCTTGCCGTTCGGGTCATGCGTGGGTTGCCGACGTCGGCACCCGGGACAACCGGAGTTGCCGCCCCGGTGGGCGGCGGCGAGGTTAGCCGACCAGTCTGATACCACAAGTTGATCGACGGATTTGACGGATTTTCAAACGACAATGGCGCGCCCCAGCGGGACGCGCCATTTTTTTTCGTTGGCCCTTGCGATCAGTGGGCGACGGCACCCGACGCACCGCCAGCAGCCTGAGCCGCCGCCCGTTGCGCCGCAGCGGCTTCTTCCGCCGCCTCGTCCCATTCGATTGGCTCGGGATCGCGGACAAGTGCGTGCTTCAGAACCTCGGACACATGGCTGACCGGAATGATCTTGAGCCCGTCTTTGACGTTGTCGGGGATCTCGGTCAGGTCCTTTTCGTTTTCTTCCGGGATCAGCACGGTTTTGATGCCGCCTCTCAAAGCTGCCAAAAGCTTTTCTTTCAAGCCGCCGATCGCCAGGACATTACCGCGAAGTGTGACCTCACCGGTCATTGCGATATCTTTCTGGACCGGGATTTGCGTCAATACGGACACGATCGAGGTCACCATTGCGACGCCCGCCGACGGCCCGTCTTTGGGTGTCGCGCCCTCGGGCACATGGACGTGGATGTCCATGGTGTCGAACTTGGGCGGTTCGACCCCGATGGAGGGGGCAATCGAGCGCACAAAGCTTGAGGCCGCATCGATGCTTTCTTTCATCACATCGCCCAGTTTGCCGGTGGTTTTCATCCGGCCCTTCCCAGGCAACCTCAAGGCCTCGATCGACAGCAAATCACCGCCGACCTGCGTCCAGGCAAGCCCGGTGACAGCACCGATCTGATCTTTTTCCTCGGCCAATCCATAGCGGAACTTCTTCACACCCAGGAAGTCTTCCAGCTTGTCCGGAGTCACCGTTACCGTTTCGTCTTCTTTCTTGACGATCTTGGTCACCGCTTTCCGGGCCAGCTTGGCGATCTCACGCTCAAGGTTCCGCACACCGGCTTCGCGGGTATAGGTGCGGATGATTTCCTGCAACGCCTCGTCGGTCAGATCGAACTCCGATGGCTTCAGCCCGTGGTTCTTGACCTGCTTGGCGATCAGATGCTGCTTGGCAATCTCGGCCTTTTCGTCCTCGGTGTACCCGGCAAGCGGAATGATCTCCATCCGGTCCAGAAGCGGCGACGGCATGTTATAGCTGTTCGCCGTGGTCAGGAACATGACGTTACTAAGATCGTATTCGACCTCCATGTAGTGGTCGATGAACGTCGAATTCTGTTCCGGATCCAGCACTTCAAGCATCGCCGACGCCGGGTCGCCCCGGAAATCCTGACCCATCTTGTCGATTTCATCCAGAAGGATCAGCGGATTAGTCGTCTTTGCCTTTTTCAGCGCCTGGATAATCTTGCCGGGCATTGAACCGATATAGGTCCGCCGGTGACCGCGGATTTCGCTTTCATCGCGCACACCGCCCAGGGAGATACGGATGAATTCGCGCCCCGTTGCCCTGGCAACCGATTTCCCAAGCGAGGTTTTCCCCACACCCGGGGGTCCGACGAGGCACAGGATCGGCCCCTTCAGTTTTTTCGAACGCTGCTGCACGGCCAGGTATTCGACAATCCGTTCCTTGACCTTCTCAAGGCCATAGTGGTCGTCGTCCAGAACCTTCTGAGCGCGGGTCAGATCCTTTTTTACCCGAGACTTCGTGCCCCAGGGGATCGACAGCATCCAGTCGAGGTAATTGCGCACGACCGTGGCTTCGGCCGACATCGGCGACATGGTCTTCAGCTTTTTCAGCTCACCTTCCGCCTTTTCGCGCGCCTCCTTGGAGAATTTGGTTTCCTCGATCTTGGCCTCAAGCTCGGCGATCTCGTTCGAGCCTTCTTCGCCGTCGCCAAGTTCCTTCTGAATGGCCTTCATCTGCTCATTCAGATAGTATTCGCGCTGCGTGCGCTCCATCTGGGATTTGACGCGGGTCTTGATCTTTTTCTCGACCTGCAAGACAGACATTTCGCCCTGCATCAATCCATAGACCGCCTCAAGCCGTTCGGCGACCGAAAGCGTTTCCAACAGGGCCTGCTTCTTGTCGACCTCGATCCCGAGGTGACCTGATACGAGGTCTGCAAGTTTTGAGGATTCATGGGTCTCGCTGACTTGGGTCAACGCCTCTTCCGGCACGTTTTTCTTGACCTTCGCATAGCGTTCAAATTCATCGGCCACGCTGCGCAACAGGGCTTCGACAGCCGCGGGGTCGCCCAGGCTTTCCTCAAGCGGGACGGCATTGGCTTCGAAATAATCGTCGTTTTCCAGATACTCGGTGATTTGAACGCGGCTGCGGCCTTCGACCAACACCTTCACGGTGCCATCGGGCAACTTTAAAAGTTGCAGCACATTGGCCAGCACGCCGACATCAAAGATGCCGTCCGATGTGGGTTCGTCCACCGCCGGGTCGATCTGGCTGGACAAAAGAATCTGTTTGTCATCCTGCATGACGGCTTCCAGCGCGCGCACCGATTTATCGCGGCCGACGAAAAGCGGCACGATCATATGCGGAAACACGACGATATCCCTTAGGGGAAGTACCGGAAACGATTGTGAAAAAGGCTCGTTCATTAGGTGTCCTTGGTTCTGCAAGAGGATCCGATCCCGATTTCGGCGACCATGGGTCCTCTCCTGTTTGGGCCTCTATATGTGGTGTCGGATTGTTAACCTTCAACCAACTGCTCGCGGTGCGCAGTTTGCCCCATGACAGAGGTCGGGAGCAAGCACCCCGTGAATAGATGGGGACTTGAACCGCGTTTGTCATGCCCGAGTGAACGAATTACCGCGTTAATGTGAACCGTTTCCGTAAAGGATATATTAACGGGATTGCCGCATTTTCGTCAGAAACACGCAATAGCGAGGGGCTTGGGGGCACCGCAAGGCGGAGTCATACATGTTCTTCGGGTTCGGACCCTTGATCTATAAAGAACGCCGTCGCCTGCTTTTCGTGGCCCTGATGGCCTTTCTTGCCGGTTTCGTCTTCTATTTGCGCGCGGATCTATACTTCTATGGTGTTCACGTCGCTATTGTGACCGGGCTGGTCTATGCCTTGGTTGTCGGACTTTGCGCGATCCTTGTCTGCCGGTTTTTGCCTTCAATGCGGTTCATGATCGAAGCTGTCGCGGTTTCGCGCCTTGCGCTTTCGTTCTTTGTGCTGGCTGTACCCCACGTCGGGTACCGCATTCTTGCCGATCCATTTGTGACCGCCTTACTCGTGGTCTTTGGCGGGTTTTTGGTCAGTCGTTTGCTCCACGGTCGGATCATCCGGGAAAAGGCGCGGGGATGGCGTGACCGGATTGTTCCGCGCAATGGGTTCCAGCGAGCGCCTGTCCTGGTCGAGGCCAACGCCTGGCAATTCCGGTTTGTTGGCTGGATGGACGACGCGGTTCCGATCCGCGTTTGATCGCCATGGTGAAATTCCTGCTACTTCAGTACCGCCGACTGGGCTTTGGAACCTTCTTTTTGTTCCTGTCGGGCCTTGTCTTGTTTTCGGACGGAGACAAGCCAATCTGGCTGATCCTGACAATGGCCGTAGCTTTCGCGCTGATCATGCTGGTGCTGGCAATCATCGGTATCGGGATTTTCCCACGCTACCGCACGGTCTATGAAATGCTGGGGGTCATCTTTCTGGTGGTCTCTGCCGTTGACACCGCCTTTCCAATTGTCTTTGACGCACTTGGCAGTTCGGGGCAGATCATCGTTTTCATGATTGTCTTTGCGGCGGCTGAGCACTTTTTCTATGGTGCCGGACAGCACAAGTTGCCAGCGCCGTCACGTTGGTCGGGCAGGACGGAGTTCATCACATCCTCAACCCCTGCCGAGGTTTGGGATCGCCTGGTGCCTAATCCCGATGCGCCAGAAAAGCATTACTCCGGTAGCCTTAAGGAGATGACGCCAGACGAGGGCGAGAACACCTATCGTGTCATGTGGCGGGCCGGAGGTAGCAACTTCACGGTTCAAGACATCGAGATTACAGAAAACGAACCGAAAAGGCGGTTTAGCTATCGGTTCGGTGGATTGGTGTCCGAAGCGAATGTACCCATGAACAGCGGCAACTGGGATCTTGAGTTGGAAGAAACTGAATCCGGCGGCACTCGGATTACGATCGTTGAGACGATCGAGAAGACCCGGATTGGGTTCGCCTTGTTCCTGTGGTTCGATAACTGGGCGGCACAGGTCGGTGAAAGCGCCGCCGCCATCCTGGCTCAGCGCAAGGACCGGTCGGTTTTTGCGATTATCCGGCGCTATATTGTTGAAACGACCTAAAGCGGTTCGATGTCCCCGTTTTTCCGGGCGGCGTGAAACCCGGTCTCGAAGGTCGCGAAGTCACCGGCCGCTATCGCCCCCCGCATCTCTGCCATAAGCTCTTGATAATAGTGCAGGTTGTGCCAAGTCAAAAGCATGCCCGAGATCATTTCGCCGGCCCGGAACACGTGGTGCAGATAGGCGCGCGAGTACCCTGAACATGCCGGGCAGGTGCAGCTTTCATCCAGCGGGCGAGGGTCGTCCGCGTGGCGCGCATTCTTGATGTTGACGACGCCGCGCCGGGTGAACGCCTGGCCTGTGCGGCCCGAGCGTGACGGCAAAACGCAATCCATCATGTCGATGCCGCGCTTCACCGCACCGACGATATCGTCAGGCTTACCGACCCCCATCAGATAGCGCGGCTTGTCTTGGGGCAGCATTTCGGGTGCATAATCCAGCACACCGAACATGGCATCCTGACCTTCGCCAACCGCAAGTCCGCCGACCGCATAGCCGTCAAACCCGATGGACTGCAGTGCCTCGGCGCTTTCTGCCCGCAAGTCCGGCGTGACACCGCCTTGTTGGATGCCGAACAGAGCGTGTCCCGGGCGGTCACCGAAGGCTTCCCTGGATCGTTCGGCCCATCTCATGGACAGCCGCATGCTTTCGGCCACCTTTTTTTCGTCGGCGGGCAGGGCCGGGCATTCGTCGAAACACATCACGATGTCACTGCCCAGAAGCCGTTGAATCTCTATCGAGGTTTCCGGGCTCAGAAGATGCTTTGAACCGTCGATATGGCTGGAAAACCGAACGCCCTCCTCAGTGAGCTTGCGCAGGCCAGCCAGGCTCATCACCTGAAATCCACCGGAATCCGTCAAGATCGGCCTTGACCAGTTCATGAACCTGTGCAGGCCGCCAAGACGCGCCACCCGCTCGGCTCCGGGACGTAGCATCAGGTGATACGTGTTGCCCAGAAGGATGTCAGCGCCGGTCGCCGCCACGCTTTCAGGCAGCATCGCCTTCACCGTCGCGGCCGTGCCGACGGGCATGAAGGCTGGCGTTCGGATGTCGCCACGCGGGGTCTGGATCACCCCACTGCGCGCCGCGCCGTCGGTGGCATTCAGCGAAAAGGAAAACCGCGAGGCCATCAGGCCGAAAGTTGTTCCATGACCTCGTCCGAAACCTCGAAGTTTGCGGTGACGCGCTGGATGTCGTCGTCGTCTTCAAGAACCTCGATCAGCCGCATCAGTTTTTGCATACCGTCCAAGTCCAGTTCCGCGGTGGTAGTGGGTTTCCAGATCAGCTTGGTCGATTCAGCTTCACCCAGATCGTTTTCAAGCGCGGTCGATACGTCGTTCAGATCGGTGTCAGCGGTATAGATCGCATGTCCGTCCTCGCTGCTTTCGCAATCCTCCGCACCCGCCTCGATTGCGGCCATCATCACGGTGTCCTCATCGCCCGCATCCGCCGGATAGAGGATTTCGCCCTTGCGTTCGAACATGAAACTGACCGATCCGGTTTCGCCGAGGTTCCCGCCGTGCTTGCCGAAGGTCGAGCGGACGGTGGATGCGGTTCGGTTGCGGTTGTCGGTCATGGCTTCGACAATCACCGCCACCCCCCCGGGACCATAGCCCTCATAGCGGATCTCTTCGTACTCGTCCCCGTCGCCAGCCTGCGACTTGGAGATCGCCCGTTCGATCACGTCCTTGGGCACCGACTGCGACTTGGCCTCTTTCACCGCCAGACGCAGGCGCGGGTTCTTTTCGGGGTCGGGATCGCCCATCTTGGCGGCAACGGTGATTTCTTTCGACAGCTTGGAAAACAACTTGGAACGCGCCGCGTCCTGCCGCCCTTTGCGATGCTGAATATTCGCCCATTTTGAATGGCCTGCCATGGCGCCGGGATCCCTTTGAAAAGCTTCGGATTTGGCAAGGATATAGGGCAGGTAGGGACAAAGGCGCAAGACCCGCAGCGGTAAGCGGAATATGACCGCCCTTGACGTCATTCTATATGGACCCTTGAGACTGTGAGTGCTAAACCTTGTGGGATGCACGCCCCTGACCCCAATATAAGCCAAGAAGCGCCAAAAATCCGCCGTCTGGACGACGCGGCGATCAACCGGATCGCAGCCGGAGAAGTGGTTGAAAGACCGGCTTCGGCGGTGAAGGAACTGATTGAAAACGCCATAGATGCTGGTGCCAGCCGGATCGAAGTGACCGTTGCCGATGGCGGAAAGCGTTTGATCCGGGTGGTCGATGACGGCTGCGGCATTCCTGCGGCGGACCTGCCCCTGGCGCTTTCGCGCCATGCGACCTCCAAGATCGACGGATCGGACCTGTTGAACATCCACACCTTCGGGTTTCGCGGCGAAGCTTTGGCGTCGCTGGCAGCAGTGGGACGCCTGGCTTTAACGTCGCGCCTGAAGGGCAAGGAGGCCGCACAACTGGATGCCGCTGGTGGAGCGGTCGGAATTGTGCGCCCGGCCGCCGGGAAACAAGGTACGACCGTTGAATTGCGCGATCTGTTTTATGCGACCCCCGCGCGGCTGAAATTTCTGCGCACCGAACGGGGCGAGATGCAGGCGGTGACGGATGTGGTGAAACGGCTTGCCATGGCCGAACCCTTCGTGAGTTTTTCCCTGTCGGATCAATCCGGCGACCTGAGACGGGTTTTTTCGGTGCCCGGAGAGACCGGAGATCCGCAAGCTGCTTTGGCCGGACGATTGCGGGCCATACTGGGCAAGGAATTCGTCGACAACGCCATCGCCATTGATGCCGAACGTGACGATCTGCATCTGACCGGTTACGCCGCCCTTCCGACCTATTCCCGCGGCTCGGCCATTCATCAGTATTTCTTCGTCAACGGCAGGCCGGTGCGGGACAAGTTGCTGATCGGTGCGCTTCGGGCCGCTTATATGGATGTGCTCAGCCGTGATCGGCACCCCGCAGCCGTGCTGTTCATTGACTGCGATCCGACGCTGGTGGACGTCAACGTGCATCCCGCCAAATCCGAGGTTCGGTTTCGCGAACCCGGTATGGCACGGGGTTTGATCGTGTCCGGTTTGCGCCATGCTTTGGCCGAGGCCGGGCACCGGGCATCTTCGACCGTTGGCGGCGACACCCTGGGCGCGTTCCATGCGTCCGACGCGCCGCGCGTGTATCAGATGGACCAGGGGCATTCGGCCTTTCCACGAGGAGCGTTTGAAGACCGATCCGAGACACCAGAAATCCTCCAGGGCTTTGCCGAAGCGGCCTCGGCCCGCGTTGAAGAGGGCGTAGACGAAGTCTGCGACTTTCCCCTTGGCGCGGCGCGGGCTCAGCTTCATGAAAACTTCATTGTTGCTCAGACCCGGGACGGCATGATCCTGGTTGACGCACATGCTGCCCACGAACGGCTGGTTTACGAAAAGCTGAAGGCCCAGATGAGTGAAGCTGGCGTTGCGCGGCAAGCACTTCTGGTGCCCGAGATCGTGGACATCGGCGGGGTCGCCGAAGCCCTTCTGAGCGAAGCGGACACGTTGCTGACCCTGGGTCTTGCTATCGAACCCTTTGGGCCTGGCGCCATTGCGGTGCGGGAAACTCCCGCGGTTTTGGGCCACGTCGATGCAGCCGCACTTGTGCGCGACATTGCCGATGAATTGGCCGATCTTGGGCATTCGACCGCGTTAAAATCCCGGATCGATGCGATCCTCAGCCG
>JABDJO010000047.1 GCA_013002465.1 Silicimonas sp.
CCCCCCCCCCCCCCCCCCCCCCCCCCCCCCGGTCGACGCGCAAGCGCGGCGAAATTCAGATCAGTTTCTCTTTTCGGAACAGGTCTTTCAGATCGGCTTCGGGCCGCGCTCCATAGTGGCTGATCACTTCGGCGGCAGCCACGCAACCCATGCGCCCGGCTGTTTCCAGCGACTGACCGCCGGCATAGCCATAAAGGAACCCCGCCGCGAACTGATCGCCTGCGCCGGTGGCATCCACCGGTACGATCCTTTTGACGGCCACACGGGCCGTTTCCTCGCCCTGCACCAATAAAACATCGTCGCCGGATCGCGTGCAGACCACCAGTCCGGCATCCCCTGCCGCAGCTTCAAGCGCCTCGGACAGACCCGTCTGATAAAGCGATTCCCATTCGTGCTCATTGCCGATTACATAGTCCAGTTCGCGCACCAGACGCCGGAAGTCATCGCGGTGACGATCCACGCAGAACGGATCGGAAAGGGCAATGCCAGCCCGCCCCCCGGCATCCTGACATAAGCGCGCGGCCCGTTCAAAGGCCTCTTTCCCGCCGGGTTTGTCATAGAGATAGCCTTCGAGAAACAAAACCTGCGCACGGCCCGCCACGTCGTCGGAAACGTCGTCCGGGCCCAGTTCAGAGGAAATCCCCAGATATGTGTTCATCGAGCGTTCGCCATCAGGAGACACGAAGATCATCGAGCGCGAGGTCGGCAGATCGCCACCCGGCACCGGCGGGTTCACGAAATCGGTGCCGCCGTCGGCCATCGACATGGCATAGAACCGCCCCAGTGCGTCGTCGTGAACGCGCCCGATGAATCCGGTCCTGAGCCCAAGACTGCCCAGCCCTGCCAGGGTGTTGGCCACAGATCCCCCGGGGGCCTGCACGCGATCTTCCATGGCGCCATAAAGCAACTCGCCCCGTTCGCGTTCGACAAGCTGCATGATCCCTTTCTCGATCCCCATAAGATCCAGAAAACTGTCATTGGCGGGCGAGATCACGTCGACAATGGCATTGCCAATGCCCACGACATCATAGTGTTTCATTCCGTTTTGTCCTCGAATTGGCACAGGTCGCTTATTGGACAGGCCTTGCATTTGGGTTTCCGGGCAACGCAGATATAGCGCCCGTGCAGGATCAGCCAGTGGTGCGCATGGTGCTGGAACTCGGCCGGGATGCTGTCCTCGATGGCGCGTTCGACGGCATCGACATCCTTGCCGGGCGCGATCCCGGTGCGGTTGCCGACCCGGAAGATGTGCGTGTCCACAGCCTGCGCCGGATGCCGCCACCACATGTTCAGCACCACATTGGCGGTCTTGCGCCCCACACCCGGCAAGGATTGCAGGGCGGCGCGCGACGAGGGCACCTGGCCGCCGTATTCGTCGACCAGGATCCGGGCCATCTTCATGACGTTCCTGGCCTTGTTGCGGTAAAGCCCGATGGTCTTGATGTGTTCGATCAGCTTTTCTTCGCCAAGGGCCAGCATCTTTTCGGGCGTATCCGCCACCTTGAACAAGTCGCGTGTGGCCTTGTTCACCCCGGCATCGGTGGCCTGGGCCGACAACGCGACGGCCACCACCAGCGTATAGGCATTGGTGTGTTCCAGCTCGCCCTTGGGCTCGGCTTCGGCGTCGCGGAAGCGGGTGAAGATCTCGACGAGCGTATTATAGGGCAACTGCTTGGCCATGTGGGGGTTTTGGCGGATTGTGCCCGGGTCGGCAAGGGCGGTTGGAGGTCTACTGTGCCACGACCATGCGATACCCGAAATCACAGCTTTCGCGGTTCAGAATTTCGCCATACCGCGCGGCCCAGGCACCGCTTTCGATATCGGCCTGAAGGCGGCTCAGAGCGTCCGACACGTCGCCGATGGCCCAGAAGGACGAGATGGCTGCCCGAACCCTGGGGTCCAGATAGGCTTCGGGGCGTTGCCAGTAGGCGCAGAGAAACCCGTCGGTGCAGTCCTTCGGAATAGGCACCGGCGTGACGTCCACCGGGCCAAGCCAGGCTTCATAGTCGGCCATCCTGGGCATTTGCTCAAGGTCCAGGGCCACCAGTTCGGGAATATAGTCTGCCAGCCAGAATCCTTTGTGTGCAGGATCGAAGGTCAGCAAGACAATCGGCCCGCGTGTGACGCGGCGAAGTTCGCCAAGGCCCTTTTGCCGATCGCTCCAGTGATGCACTGTCAGGATTGCCATCGCCGCATCGAACGAGTCGTCACCGAACGGCAGCTTTTCGGCATGGCCCTGGATCACTGGCGCGGCCGTATCGGCGCGTTGCGCGATCATTTCCGACGAAGGTTCAAGGGCGGTGACATCCCGGTCGCCCGGTTCATAGGACCCGGTTCCCGCACCAACGTTCAGCACGGATTGGGCAGGACCAAGGGCAGCATGGATCACGGCCGCGATCCGGGCATCGGGCATGCGCAGGTTCGCATAGTTCACACCGATCCTGTCGTACTTTGCGTTCATTCCGCCTGCTCCTTCGTGTCAGCGCGCCCCTGGGGTTTCCGCAAGAATCGGGTCGATTGGTGGATCGTTGTCACCTAAGTCTGGGACAAGCGACAAAGGAATGCCAAGATGAATGCCATGGCCGAGATTGAAACCGGATATCACTATCAACTGATGCGCCGCGCGATTGATCTGATCGACGCGGGCGGGCGGGACATGTCCCTGGAAGAGATCGCGGGCCAGATGCACATGAGCCCGGCGCATTTTCAGCGCATCTTCAGCCGGTGGGCCGGGGTGTCTCCCAAACGGTACCAGCAATGGCTGGCCCTGGATCATGCCAAGGATTTGCTGGCGACGCGCCACACCACGCTTGAGACGGCGGATCGGGTGGGGCTGTCGGGGTCGGGTCGATTGCACGACCTGTTCGTCAGGTGGGAGGCCATGAGCCCCGGCGATTATGCCAAGGGAGGTGTGGGGCTGACCATTCTTTGGGGCTGGTTCGAAAGCCCGTTTGGCCCGGCTTTGATCATGGGCACCGAAAAGGGCATCTGTGGCATCGGGTTCGCCGCTGAAACCGGCGCCGAAGATACCATGGCCGACCTGAAGTCGCGCTGGCCCAGGGCGACCTTCATCGAAGATGCGGCAACCTTGGCGCCACTGGCGGCGGCGGCCTTTCCGCGCGATGGCGATTCTGGCGCGGCGCCGCAGTTGTTTCTTATCGGCGCGCCCTTCCAGATCAAGGTCTGGGAAGCGCTTTTGACCATCCCGACGGGGCAGGTGACGACCTATTCGGATATCGCCCGCGTGATTGGTTCTCCGAAGGCCGTACGGGCCGTGGGAACGGCTGTGGGGCGCAACCCCATATCGTGGCTGATCCCGTGCCACAGGGCGCTTAGAAAGTCCGGCGGATTGGGCGGATACCACTGGGGACTGCCGGTGAAACGCGCCATGCTGGCCTGGGAAGCCGCCGAAACCGCCTGATATGCGATAACATCGTTCTGTTCTTGCCTTACAGGCCGGGTTCGGCTGATCTCCGCCCATGACCGCTGGTTCCCCCATAGGATTGGTGGTAGCGGAAAATGGAGATGGAAATCATGAGGAACAACATGCGCATTATCAGAAAAACCGCCATTCTTGGCGTTGCCGGAACTCTGGCTCTGACCGCCTGTAGTACGGACCCCTCGCAGTACCCCGGTACCGATGGAAACCGGACACGGGAAGGCGCGATTGCGGGCGCGGCACTTGGCGGATTGGTCGGAGCGATGACCGGCAGCGGTGGTCGGGGCGACGATATTGTCACCGGCGCCGTGGTTGGTGGTATTGCAGGCGGCATCGCCGGCAACATCATGGACCAGCAGGCCGCCGAGCTTCGCAACGAGTTTGGCAACGGCGAGATCGAGGTCATCAACACAGGCAACGAATTGATCGTGCGGATGCCCGAAGCGATTCTGTTCGCCACCGACAGCGCGGCGTTGAACCCGCAGTTGCGGTCCGACCTGTTCGTGCTTGCCGAAAGCCTGAACAAGTACCCGCAGTCGGTTGTCACGGTGACCGGACATACGGATAACACCGGTTCCGGCGCCTATAACCAGGATTTGTCGCAGCGTCGGGCCCAGTCGGTGGCCTCTGTTCTGCGAACGGGTGGTGTGTCGAATGCGCGGTTGCGCACGGTTGGCGCGGGTGAAGATCAGCCCATTGCCACCAACCAGACGGCAGCAGGGCGTGCCCAGAACCGGCGCGTCGATATCACGATTACGCCCACCGGCTGATCGCCAGGCAAACGTTTGAAACGGCGGGTCCAGTTCGGGCCCGTCGTTTTGCGTTTTTGGGGTTTGTCGGATTGAGCGCCTGCGGCGCATTCGATCTATGACTTGGCCCGACCCGCGAGCCTTTGAAAGTGGCGGCGCCGCCCTTTGGCGGCAGGGGGCTGGAAGTGACCCCACAAATTGCGCAAGCCGTCCCCGAACGGGGCTGCCAGTGCCAGGTGGCGGGTTTGGTACTCCCGCCGGTGATGCATCGCAGGCGAGATTGCGTCAGGCGGGTTGAGGTTTGGTGATCTAGGCGTTCGATGGGTGGTTCTTGGTCGGCTCTGGGGGCTTTTCCGCCGTTTGATTATCCTCGGCTCAGGTGATCTATCTACTATACCTCCGACCATTGGACACAGGTTGGAAGCTTGTTGGTTTCCAAGAACTGACGCACAGCTTTCAAGGCGTCAGACACGGGTATGACGTAACGCTGTGGGATCTCGGTATGGTGTTTTGCCAAAGAATACGCGACGAGAAAGGGTTTGTCAGCGTGCGATATTCCACGGCTTGAGTAATATGGCGGGTCGCCGTGTGCGTACTGAAATGCCAGATTTGATAGTGAATTAGCGCCAACCACAACTGAGAGCGTGTCCTCTGCGATTGACGTGATGTGCACAATGTTTGGGCGTTCAGCCGCATCCGCATCAGCCGCAGCTTGTGACAGCGCTTCCATGACCTCCTCAACCGTCGAACAAGCTAGCGGTGTTTGCGATTCTGAAATTGTAACCTGTGTCGACATCTTTTCTTCTATTGTCTCAAGCATTAGCGGCTAGAAAATGTCTAGCATTGAAGACACAAGAGCAAGGTTTGGCTATGGCCGCAATGAACTCATAGCTGTCATCTGACGGTATTGGTGGAGCTTGTCGGTGTGCCGAAACCCAACAAGGTCGACTTGGCGGACTTTGCAGCCGTTCACGGTATATTTCACTTAGCTATTCGCGGACCAGTCTATTAACGCTGATCTCATGGCCTACGATTACGACAAACTATACGGCGAGGCCCGCGAGGCATTGGGGGATCCAACGTCAATTTTTGTCGATTTCTTTGACCGACTTGATCAGCAAAATGGCCGTGTCTTGGATGTGGGATGTGGACAAGGGCGTGATGCGATTTTTATCGCAAGAAAGGGGCATTGTGTTGTTGGAGTTGATATTTCAACGAATGGTATCCGCGACCTCAAGGACGTGGCTGCACGTGAAAACCTGCCCATTGAGGGTGTTGTAGCTGATATTGTGAGCTACAGGCCCGATGGTGCGTTTGATGTTATCCTGATCGACCGGACACTGCATATGCTGGCCCGTCCCGCACGGCTCGCGGTACTTAAAACGATGCTTGATCATGTGAATGGGAACGGTTGGTTACTGATCGCTGATGAAGCGGCAAATATCGCAGATTTTGAGACAGTTGCTTCGGCCCATCCGGCTAATTGGACAACGGAATTGTCTCGGCGTGGCTACCTGTTCTTGCGCCGTTTCTGACAGGTGAATTGGGCTCTACGTTGCCCTCGACCCAATAAAAAGGCCCCGCGCGGGGGCCTTCAACGTTCTGTTTTTTGGGTCTCGCTCAAAGCGCGTCGCGCAGGGCCTCAAGATCGGCGGTGCGCTTGGCGGCTTCGTCCAGCAAGGCGCCTTCGGCACCGTCGCGGGCGGCCTCGGCGGTTGCGATGCGTTCGGCCAGGAATTCGGCAGTGGCTTCCGCCAGGGGCAGGGCCTCGTCGGCAAGCACGGTGGCGCCCTCGGCGGTGATCTGGGCAAACCCGCCGGTGACGGCAAATTCTTCGGTGCCGCTGTCCATGTCGACCGACAGGATGCCGGGGCGCAGCGTGGTCACGACGGGCGCGTGGTCCGGCATGGCCGTCAGATCGCCATCGGCGCCGGGGATGCGCACCGCAGAGGCCTGACCCGAGGCAAGCTTGCGCTCGGGCGAGACCAGATCGAATTGCATGGTGTCAGCCATGATTGCTCCTTAAGCCGCTTCGGCGGCCAGTTTCTCGGCTTTGGCGATGACCTCGTCGATGCCGCCAACCATATAGAAGGCCGCCTCGGGCAGGTGATCGTATTCGCCGGCCACAACCGCCTTGAACGAGGAAATGGTGTCTTCAAGCGGCACCTGCACACCGGGCGAACCGGTGAAGACTTCGGCCACGTCGAACGGCTGGCTGAGGAAACGCTGGATTTTCCGGGCACGGGCGACGGTCAGTTTGTCTTCTTCCGACAGTTCGTCCATGCCGAGGATGGCGATGATGTCCTGCAGCGACTTGTAGCGCTGAAGGATGCCCTGCACCTGGAAGGCCACGTTGTAATGCTCTTCGCCCACAACGGCGGGGTCCATCAGTCGCGAGGTCGAATCCAGCGGGTCCACAGCCGGATAGATGCCAAGCTCCGAGATCGCACGGCTCAGCACCGTGGTTGCGTCGAGGTGAGCAAACGAGGTTGCCGGAGCGGGGTCAGTGAGGTCGTCCGCAGGCACATAGACGGCTTGCACCGAAGTGATCGAGCCTGCCTTGGTCGAGGTGATCCGTTCCTGCATCGCGCCCATGTCGGTGGCAAGCGTCGGCTGATAGCCCACAGCGGAAGGAATACGGCCAAGAAGGGCCGACACCTCGGAACCCGCCTGGGTGAAGCGGAAGATGTTGTCCACGAAGAACAGAACGTCGGTCCCGGAGGCATCGCGGAATTGTTCCGCCAGCGTCAGACCGGTCAGCGCCACGCGGGCCCGCGCGCCCGGAGGCTCGTTCATCTGGCCGTAGACCAGTGCCACTTGGCTTTCTTCCAGGTTATCCGGCTTGATCACGTTGGATTCGATCATCTCGTGGTATAGGGCGTTGCCTTCGCGGGTCCGTTCACCCACACCGGCGAAGACCGAGTAGCCCGAGTGCACCTTGGCGATGTTGTTGATCAGTTCCATGATCAGAACCGTCTTGCCCACGCCGGCGCCGCCGAAAAGACCGATCTTGCCGCCCTTGGCGTATGGCGCCAGAAGGTCGACGACCTTGATCCCGGTCACGAGGATTTCCGATTCTGTCGCCTGTTCGTCGAAAGTTGGCGCCGGTTGGTGAATGGAGCGACGTTCTTCGGCCTCAACCGGGCCGCCTTCATCCACGGGTTC